>JACMOT010000507.1 GCA_014377915.1 Tardiphaga sp. | reverse complement strand
ATCCGGCAGATGAACGACGACAGCGCGAGGGCCCGCGCCGCGCTGGCAGCGGCGCCTCTGGCGTTTCCGCGGTTGGGGCCGATCGGCTGAACCGACCGGCTATTCAGGCCAATTGGCCCTGATCGATCCGCTCGAGCGCACCACGGCCGCGCCAAGCGTGTCCCCGATGAGGTCGATCGGCAGCTGGCCCGCCATGTACGGGTTCGGCCGATGCAACCAGGCGTCGGCCTCGCTTTCACCGCCAAGAATGCGCTCGGCCATTGCGCGGGCTTCCAGCACCCGCAGCAATCTGGCGTCATAGAAGAAGGTGTCCCCCGCCGAGGTCAAATCGCCGCGGCGGCGCAGTTCCTTCAGATTCTCGTAGACTTGGGTTTGGGTCGGTCGGCTCAAGGACGTCACTCCATCATGTCGCCAAATTAGTGTGCGAGTGTGAAATTGCAACCATGCGCCCCTCGGCCGCCACCTGACCTCCGGGAGACTTGTCCTGACCAAAACCGAGAAACAGAAAATGCTGGCCGGCGACCTCTATCGTCCCGGCGGCCCCGAACTGAACGCCGACGAGAAGGCCAACAAGGTCTGGATGGCCCGTTACAACGCCGTGCTGGATCGGCCGGTGGCCGGGCGACTGCCGCTGCTGAAGCTGCATTTCAACCAGGTCGGCGCCGATTGCGTGATCCGACCGCCGTTTTTCTGCGACTATGGCTACAATATCAGCCTTGGCGACAACGTGTTCCTGAATTTCAACTGCGTGATCCTGGACATCGTCGCGGTGACGATCGGTGATCGCACCCAGATCGGGCCGGCGGTGCAGATCTATGCCGCCGACCACCCCCGCGACGCCAGAACCCGGGCCGAGGGCCTCGAATTCGGCCGCCCGGTCAGCATCGGCGCCGACGTCTGGATCGGCGGCGGCGCGATGATCGTGCCGGGGGTGACGATCGGCGACGGCGCGGTGATCGGCGCCGGCAGCGTGGTGACAAGGGACGTCCCGGCAGGCGCGATCGTGGCCGGCAATCCGGCGCGCGTGCTAAAAAGGCAGGCTTTGCCCTGAGTTTCGCTCATTCGTCATTGCGAGGTCAGGAAAAGCCAATTGGATTTTCCTGACCTCGCAATGACGGCTGACAGGCCTCTGCCCGGCCTGCAGGGCTTTGCGCTTGGCCCGCCGGCTGCTATTGAGAGCCGGATGTCTGTACGGCGCCCCATAATCCGCATTATCGGCCCGGCTTCCGCCTGAGCTTGGCTCGGCGCAAGACCGGGATCGCCGCCGTTCACCGCGTCCCCCACGCGTTTCCGCGCCATTGACCGAGCCAGAGCCTTCATGTCCGACAAGCCCGTTAAATCCGACGCCCACGATTATTCGAGCACCCTGTATTTGCCGCAGACGGAGTTTCCGATGCGCGCCGGCCTGCCACAGGCCGAGCCGAAGATGCTGGAGCGCTGGAACGAGATCGACCTCTACGGCAGCTTGCGAAAACAGTCCAAGGGCAAGCCGAAATTCGTGCTGCATGACGGCCCGCCCTATGCCAATGGCAACATCCATATCGGGCATGCGCTCAACAAGATCCTCAAGGACGTGGTGACCAAGAGCCAGCAGATGCTCGGCTTCGATAGCAATTACGTGCCGGGCTGGGACTGTCACGGCCTGCCGATCGAATGGAAGATCGAGGAAGAGAATTATCGCTCCAAGGGCAAGCCGAAGCCGGACTTCAGGGATTCCGCGGCGATGGTGGCGTTCCGCCAGGAATGTCGCGCCTATGCCGGGCGCTGGCTCGACGTGCAGCGCGCCGAATTCAAGCGGCTCGGCATCGTCGGCGACTGGAACGGCCGCTATGCGACCATGGATTTCTTCGCGGAAGCGCAGATCGCCCGCGAATTGATGAAGTTCGCCGCCAACGGCACGCTGTATCGCGGCTCCAAGCCGGTGATGTGGAGCGTGGTCGAGAAGACCGCGCTGGCGGAAGCCGAAGTCGAATATGAGGACTACACCTCGGACACCGTATGGGTGAAGTTTCCGGTCAAGGCGGAGTTCGGCCGGCTGGCCAAGGCCTCGGTGGTGATCTGGACCACCACGCCGTGGACGCTGCCGGGCAACCGCGCCATCAGCTTTTCCAACAAGATTTCCTACGGCCTCTACAAGGTCACCGAGGCGCCGGCAGACAATTGGGTGAAGCCCGGCGAGCTCTTGATCCTCGCCGACACGCTGGCCGAGAGCGTGTTCAAGCAGGCCCGCGTCACCGCCTACGAGAAGAGTGGCGATGTCGATTCCGGCATCCTCGACGCGCTGGAATGCAAGCATCCGCTCGCGGGTTTCGCGGGCGGTTATGAATTCACCGTGCCGCTGCTCGACGGCGATCACGTCACCGACGACACCGGTACCGGCTTCGTCCACACCGCGCCGGGCCACGGCCGCGAGGATTTCGACATCTGGATGTCGAATGCGCGCGAGCTGGAAGCGCGTGGCATCAGCGCCGTGATCCCCTACACCGTCGACGAGAACGGCGCGCTGACCGAACAGGCGCCGGGCTTTGTCGGCGAGCGCGTCATCAACGACAAGGGCGAAAAGGGTGGCGCCAACGAGGCGGTCATCAAGGCGCTGGCCGCGGCCGGCATGCTGCTGGCGCGGTCGCGGCTGAAGCATCAATACCCGCATTCCTGGCGCTCGAAAAAGCCGGTGATCTATCGCAACACGCCGCAATGGTTCATCGCGATGGACAAGGACATTCGCGACGATGGCGCGGCCAAGCCCGGCGACACGCTGCGGCATCGCGCGCTGGAAGCCATCAAGGTCACGCAATGGGTGCCGGCGATGGGCCAGAACCGCATCAACGGCATGATCAACACCAAGCCGGACTGGGTGATCTCGCGGCAGCGCGCCTGGGGTGTGCCGATCGCGGTGTTCGTGCGTGAAAAAGGCGACGGCTCAGCCGAAATCCTGATCGATGACACCGTCAACGCGCGCATCGCCGACGCCTTCGACGCCGAAGGCGCCGACGCCTGGTATGCCGACGGCGCGCGCGAGCGCTTTCTCGGCTCGCT
>JACMOT010000506.1 GCA_014377915.1 Tardiphaga sp. | reverse complement strand
GGCTTCAAAACCATCCGCCATCTCGCGCATCGCCTGCTTCTTCTGCTGCTCGGCCCGCGCGCCGACCTGCTCCTGCTCGGCCTGCAGCGCCTGCATGGCCACCGCGTTGCTCTTGAACACCTGCACCGCCTTGGCCATCTCACCGACTTCATCGCGGCGCGCGGCCTCGGTGATATCGACGGACAGGTCGCCGCCGACCAGCCGCTCCATCTTGTCCTTCAAGCCGGTCAGCGAGTTGCTGATGTTCTGGCTCAGCAACAAAATCAGGCCGCCGCTGATCAGCAGCAGTACCAGACCGTAGCCCGCCAGCCGATACACCACCGCATGATAGTCGGCATCGAGATCGTCGATCCACACCCCCGCCGTGATGATCAGCTTCCAGGGCTCGAACTTCTTGACGAAGGTCAACTTCGGCAACGCTTCGGTCCCGCCCGGCCTCGGATAGCCATAGGCCACCAGACCATCCTCACTCGAACTCACGGCATTGCGAAGTTTTTCGGAGATGTAGCGGCCGTCCGGCAACTTGTTGCCCATCGTGCCTTCGATTTTCGGGACCGCGGCATTCATGAACCAGATGCCGTCGGTATCGATAATACCGAGATAGGCGGTATGGTTGTCGAACCACATCGCGCGGCTGGCGTCCTTGAACCGTATCATGGCCTCGTCGCGGTTCAGCTTGCCAGCCCTGACCTGGGCGTCGAGCGCCTTGGCTTGCTCGCTCGCCACTTCCACCACAGCCTTCAGCTTGGCAATACGATCCTGCATCATGCGCTCGTAGAGGATCGAGGTAGATGCCCAGATCGCCGTCGCAAGCGACAGACCCGTGAGCACAAGCACCAGCAACAGCTTGGTGCGGATACGGATGGAATTGATCATGGCAATGAGCCCCGGCGTAAAATACACGCTGGTATGGCATGGCGACACAAAGATACCGTTAAGCAGATTTGTCCGGTTCCGGACGTGTTCGGCCCGGGAGACCCTCCCGCGCCGACCAATCAAATATCTGCCTGGCTGTGGCGATTTTCGTCGTACACCGGTGAGAGCAAGACGCGACGACCGCGCCGGAACCTGTCACTCACCTTCCAGAGCAGTCCTTCGAGCCGGGTCGGCGGCGCCGCCGCGGATCGGAAGACTGCTAGAATAATTCTATCGATCCACTGGTCGATAGCGCGTTATTCCTCGAGCCGCCCCCCGCCAGATCGGCCGGTCCGCCGCCATCAAGGAGCTGCGTTACGAATCGTGCGCGCATATCGCTCATTGTGAAGCGCTCGAGCAGCTTTTTGATCCATTCGACATCAGGCGCCTCATCGGCCAGATCCGGCACGGAGCCCACTGTGCTGCATTTTATTTCCTCGATCGCCTGATCGATGACATGCAGCGTATCGATAACGTGCTCCAGCCGCTGCCTGGTGCGGTCCTGAAACTGAATGCCGGTAACCATTCCGTCAACGTCAGCCGAAATCAGCCCTGCTTCCTTGACGGCATCCGCGACAATTGTCTCCAGACTCGAGCTTCGGCGAAGCAAGGCCGCCATTAACACCTCGAGCCGCTCCTTGGCCTGGATATTGTCGGACAGATCTATGCTGGCGACCCGTTGCAATGTGGAATGCCCGTGTGCGATGCCATCGGTGAGCCCCTTGAGCTCACATTTCATCGATGCGGCAAGGCCTTGCGTGACCTTGGAAAGTTCGCGCACCTCATCGGCCACAACGCGAAATGCCATCCCCGATACGCCGGCACGTTCCGCCTCGATGCGCGCATTCAAGGCGAGCATGTTCGTCGTGTTGTTCACGCTGTCGAGCTGCATCATGCATTTTTCTACCCGCTGAACGTTCGACTTGAGTTCATCCAATGCCGAGACCATGGACATGGAGTCCTTCGAAAGCAGCAGGATCTTTTTCACCACGTCGTCGAGGGTCCCCTCCAGGAGGCCCGCGATTTGAGCGATTGGAACGATCTTGCCTTCGACCTCGATCCCGGAGGCCAGATTGTTGAGGCTGCTGACCCTTTCCGTTTGCTGTTCGGCGCTGACCGAGAGGCGCTGGAAACATCCGCTCAGGGCTTCCGCTTCGGTCTCCACGAAACCAGACGTTTGGGCGATCTCCACCACTAGCGCTTCAATGACACGTTGCTGCAACGCAGCCAACGACATCCATCGCTGGAGCAGCACCGTCTGCGGTGGCACCGTCTCCACCTCGAAATGATCCGGCACCGTCGCTGTTGGAATTACCAGATCCGCTCTGGGCTTTCGGCTCAATCCAAACATATCAGACCCTTACGCCGCGTCCGGCGATAGCCTGACAGTGATAAAGTACCTGTCCGGAAATCTTGCTGAGCGGCAGTTCGATTTCGGTAGCGCCGCAATCATGCGCTGCTTTGGGCATGCCATAGACCACGCAGCTAGCCTCGTCCTGGCCTATCGTCGACGCGCCAGCACGGCGCATCTCGAGCAGTCCGGCGGCGCCATCCTTGCCCATTCCGGTCAGGATGATTCCCACCGAGTTCGCGCCCGCGGCCTTGGCAACCGAGCGGAACAACACATCGACGGATGGACGATGACCTGATACCGGCGGCTGCTCATGTACCCGGCACACATAATTCGCACCATTGCGGGCCAGTTCCAGATGAAAACCACCGGGCGCTATGTAGACATGACCTGGCAGGATACGCTCTCCGTCCCTTGCCTGACAGACGCTGACGGCGCAACACTGGTCGAGCCGGTTGGCAAACGACGCCGTGAACAGGGCCGGCATATGCTGGGTCACGAGGATGGCCGGGGCATCGGGTGGAAACGAGATCAGCAGTTCCTGAAGCGCCTCGACGCCGCCGGTCGATGCACCGACAGCAATGAGTTTTTCTGAGGAACTGTAGGTGGCGCCCGGCGACAGACGGGCCACCTTGGGTCTATCCTTGGACATCGGTCGAATATGCGCGCCCGCCGCCGCTTTGACCTTGGATATGATTTCGTCGCGTAGCGCGGCAAATCCATCACTCAACCCGACCATCGGCTCGGCCACGAAGTCCACCGCGCCCATTTCCAGCGCGCGCACGGCGGCATCGGCTCCCTTCTGAGTGAGCGACGATATCATCACGACTGGCATCGGCCGGAGCGTCATGATCTTCTCGAGAAACGCCAGACCGTCCATCCGCGGCATTTCGATATCGAGCGTCACTACGTCGGGGTTCAGCGCCTTGATCATCTCCCGGGCCACGATCGGGTCGGGCGCCGCGCCGACGACGATCATCGACGGATCGGACGAGAGGATTTCCGAGATCACCTGCCGGACGAACGCCGAGTCATCAACAATAAGTACGCGGGTTTGCTTCACGTCACGCCCTCAAACAGCTCGACCGAGCCCGAGATAGGCTCCCTCTGGATTTTCGACTTGTAGAGTCCTTCGTTGCGCACCATCGCCTGCTGCTCCGTACGCTGCAGCTCGAGCAACATGACCCGGCCGGTGAAGGGGAAATAATGGACCCGACGCGCCAGGCTGCCGCGCAGGTGGCGGGCGACGATCGGCAGATTTTCGGCGATAAGGTAGGCCTCGACAAAATCGGCATTGCCGTGGCCGATGTTGCTGGTTGCTCCCGTCATCACGTTTCCACCACCGAACACCTTGATCTCCAACCGTTGGCGGAGGCCTCCCTGAAATAGGACATCGTTGATAAGGCGCTCCATGGCGACATTGCCGTAGCGCATGCTCCCCGATTCCGGATCCCGACCGCCGCGCACGGGTTCCGGCAACATAAAATGGTTCATGCCGCCGACTCCCGCGACAGGGTCCCTGATGCAGGCCGTGACACAGGATCCAAGAATGGTGACAAGCATCTCATCCGGATTTGCCGTGACGAAATGTTCGCCCGGAAAAACCTTGACGGCGATCGCGTTGAAACGCGGATCCCAGTATCGGCGTGTCGTACACGTGACATGACCGGCCTCCGGCAGAGCCGGCACGCGTGTGCGATCTGCTCGGCCATTACTCATCTCGCCCTGCGATAGATCGTGCGCCCGACCAGATCGAAGCGGTCGGTCACGTTCAGGAGACTCTCGGAGTGTCCAACGAACAGCCAGCCATCGGGCTTCAGCATGTCGGCATAGCGATCAAACAGCCGGCGCTGCGTTGGCTTGTCGAAATAGATCACCACGTTCCGGCAAAAGATGACGTCGAATGGTCCGCGCATTGGCCAGCTTTCGAGCAGGTTCAATGGAGCAAACATGATCAGCGACCGCCGTTCCTCGTTCATCGAGGCGGGTTCATCCGGCCGGCCGTTCATGAAGCGCTTGCGGTGCGCCGGCGGAATCGACTCAATCCGGTCGGCGTCGTACAGGCCTTCCGCGGCGTGTGCCACGACATTGGTATCGAGGTCGGTCGCAAGAATCTTGACGTCCCAGCCCGAAAGCGAGGGCCGATGGTCGCGCAACGTCATGGCGATCGTATAGGGCTCTTCGCCGGACGAGCACCCGGCCGACCAGATTCTGAGTCGACGGCGCCCGTTGCTGCTTGCCTCGGCGAGCACCGGAAGGATGGTCTTCGAGAGATAGTCGAAATGGTGCGGCTCACGGAAGAAGTTGGTGTGATTGGTGGTGATGGCGTTGATCAGATTGTGGCGTTCGGCTTCGCCCTCCGGCCCCTCCAGAAGCCGGCAATATTGCGCGAAGTCCGACAGCCCGAGAATGCGTAGCCGCCGGCCGAGGCGACCATGAATGAACGCGCGCTTTTTTTCGCTAAGCACAATGCCAGCCGTGTCCATCACGAGCTTGACGATGTGGCGAAAGTCGCCATCCTGAAGCGCGTATTCCGATCCCACGTGACCAACTCCACTACCGATACGCCGGACTATCGATTGATAATCCGGCGGTCCTCCGTCAGTCCTAGAACTGCTTCCAGTCCGCATCACTTGCGCCGGCGACCCGGCGTCGCACGACGGGCTCCTCCGCGGCCTTCTGCGGCCTCGGCGTTTCGACCTGCGGGCGCTGGAATCGCGACGTCGGTACAGGGGCTTTCACGCCGCGCAACGAACGGTCGACGACGGGATTGCCGGTCGGCTTCATCCGGGTCTGCGCGGGCGCATAGCCCCTGTTGAATTCTTCGGCGAGCAGGAACTGGCCGACCATCTCGGACATCGCGCCGGCCTGGTCTTCCATCGACTTCGCCGCCGCCGCCGCCTCTTCGACCAGTGCCGCGTTCTGCTGCGTGACCTGGTCCATTTGCGTGACCGCGTTGTTGACCTGCTCGATGCCGGCGCGCTGTTCCTGCGAGGCGGCGGAGATTTCGGCCATGATGTCGGTGACGCGCTTTACCGACTGGACGATCTCTTCCATGGTCTTTCCCGCGGTATCGACCAGCCGGGAGCCGGACTCCACCTTCGAGACGGAGTCTGAAATCAGACCCTTGATCTCCTTGGCGGCATTGGCGCTGCGCTGGGCCAGATTCCGAACTTCCGCTGCGACCACCGCGAAACAGCGGCCCTGGTCGCCGGCACACGCCGCCTCGACGGCCGCGTTGAGGGCCAGCATGTTGGTCTGGAACGCGATCTCATCAATCACACCGATAATATCGGCGATCTTGCGGCTGGCATGGGTAATGCTGCCCATGGTTGTTACCACTTCGGCGACCACCAGACCGCCCTTGACGGCGACGTCGGACGCCGACGATGCAAGCTTGTTGGCCTGCTGCGCGTTCTCGGCATTCTGGCGGACGGTCGCGGTCAGTTCTTCCATGCTGGCCGCGGTCTCTTCCAGGCTCGCCGCCTGCTCCTCGGTTCGCTGCGAGAGGTCGGTGTTGCCGGTGGCGATCTCGCGCGCGGCGGTGGTCAGCGTCTGCGCTGTTTCCGTTACCTCACCGAGCACCGACGACATGGTGTCAAGCAGGCCATTGACGCCTTCGCAGAGCTGGGCGATCTCTCCGGTCTTGCCTTCCAGCGGGATTCGATTGCGAAGATCATTTTCCTTCGCCGCGGTGACGACGTCCTGGGTTTGCGCGACGGCGGCCTGCAGCACCTCCGCGGCCTTGACCTCGGCGGTGATATCGGTGGCGTATTTCACCACCTTGAACGGCTTGCCGTCCGGACCCATGATCGGGTTGTAGCTGGCCTGAATCCAGACTTCCCGGCCGCCCTTGCCGATCCGCTTGTAGCGGCCGGAATCATATTCGCCGCGTCCAAGCTTGTCCCAGAACAGGCGGTATTCCGGGCTTTGCCGGTAGGCCAGATCGACGAACAGCGAATGATGCTGGCCGACCAGTTCGCCGGCGACATACCCCAGGGTGTTGAGGAAATTGTCATTGGCGCGAAGCACCTTGCCATCGAGTGAAAACTCGATCACCGCCTGTGCCTTGTTGATGGCGGCGATCTGGCCCGAAAAATCCGCGTTGCTGATCGTTTGTGCGGTAATGTCGGTGGCATATTTCACCACCTTGAACGGCTTGCCGTCCGGACCCATGATCGGATTGTAGCTCGCCTCGAGCCAGATTTCCTTGCCGCCCTTGCCATTGCGCTTGTATTGACCGGCATCGAATTCGCCGCGCGCGAGTTTTTCCCAGAACAGCCGATATTCCGGGCTGCTGCGATAGATCGGATCGACGAACATCGAATGGTGTTGGCCGACAATTTCGACGCTCGCATAGCCGACGGTATTCAGAAAATTATCGTTGGCCCGCAGGATTTTTCCGTCGAGGGAAAATTCGATGACAGCCTGCGCCTTGCTGACCGCGTCGATCTGGCCAGAATAATCGGAATTTTTCAGGATCTGCGCCGTGATGTCGGTCGCGAATTTCACCACACCGGTCGGTTTGCGATCGGCGCCAAGGATCGGATTATAGCTTGCTTCGACCCAGATTTCCTTGCCACCCTTGCCGATCCGCTTGTATTGGCCGGCGTCGAATTCGCCGTGTGCCAGCTTTTCCCAAAACAACCGGTATTCCGGACTGCTGCGATAGGCGGGCTCGACAAACATGGAATGATATTGGCCGCGGATCTCGTCCAAAGCATATCCGATGGCGGCCAGGAAGTTGGCATTTGCATCGATGATAACTCCGTCCAGCGAAAACTCGATCATCGCCTGGGAACGGGAGATGGCCTCGACAATGCCGCGCAGCTTCTGGTCCTTGCTCGAGGCGACCTTGTCGTCACGACCTGCCGCCGGCTTTTTCTTCGAGCGCGTCGTTCTCGGCTTGGCTGCGTCGCTGTTTTTTTCCATGGGATCCTGGGCGTCCAGTTCGTGCATCATGACTTAATCTATCCTCAAAAATTCTGTTGAAGGAGTGAAGCTTTTGGTTGGAGTCACGCGGCCTTGGTGAGTTCGCTAGCGATGTTTCGTTTGGCAGGGTCAGTCGGATTGCCGAACAATCCGCTCAGCGACACCAGCGTCACCATGCGATCTTCCATGGCAACCAGACCGTCGAGAAACTGATCCTCCGTCGGCAGGCCCATTTCCGGGATTGGTCGAATGGCCTTGGGGTCGACCGAGATGATGTCCGAAACCGTATCGACGAGCAGTCCGACAGTTCGGGATGCGGCGGCGACAATGATCACCACATGCATGCTGGTTGGAACGGTCAGCCCGGCGCCAAACCTGGCTCGCAGATCGAAAATCGGCACGATGACGCCGCGTAGATTGATGACGCCGCGCACATGCGCGGGCGCGTTTGGGATCATCGTGGTGTCGGTCCAGCCCTTGATCTCGCGCACCACCATGATGTCGATGCCGTATTCCTCGGCGCCGAGCGTGAAGGTGATGAACTGCTGGCTGTTCTCTCCCGACCCGGCGCGATCCAGTGTGACCTGGCCTCCGTAATTCATCGTTGAATTGTCAGGCTGCATGTGGTGCCTCCTCCGGAAGGCTGATCATGTCGATCGGCGAGATGAATTGCGGGCGTTCAGTCACAATGCGACTGTCGATCTCACGAAGCCGGGCGATATCCAGGATCAGCGCGACCCGGCCATTGCCGAGGATGGTCGCTCCGCTGATTCCATCGACCGACTCGTAGTTGGTTTCGAGGCTCTTCACGACGACCTGTTGCTGACCCAGCAGTTCGTCGACCAGGATGCCGATCCGACCCGCGCTCTCGCTTTCGGCAATGATCACGATGCCGCGACAGGGATCGGTGACGGCGTCCGAGATCGCGAAGCAGCGGTGCAGATGCGTCATCGGCAGGTACTCGCCACGAAGCGCCAGCACCTGGCCGCGACCGACCACCGGATGAATGTCAGCGGACTGCGGTCGCAGGCTCTCGATGATCGCGGTGAGCGGAATGATGAAGGTTTCCTTGCCTACTGAGACCACCATCCCGTCAAGCACCGCGAGCGTCAGCGGCAGCGACAGGGTGAAGCGCGAGCCGGCGCCAAAGCGGGATTGCACGGTGATGCGTCCGCCGAGCGACTGCACATTTCTTTTGACGACATCCATTCCGACACCGCGGCCGGAAATGTTGGACACCACGTCGGCGGTGGAAAACGCCGGCAGGAAAATCAGATTGTCGATTTCCTCGTCGCTCATCTTGGCATCGGCCGCGACCAGTCCGCGGTCCTGGGCTTTGGCCAGCAGCTTTTCGCGATTCAGGCCGCGGCCGTCGTCGGCGATTTCGATCACAATGCGGCCGCTGCGCTGCGCGGCGGAGAGATGAATAGTGCCCTGACGCGGCTTACCAGTGGCGACGCGGTCATCCGGCCCTTCGATCCCATGGTCGAGCGCATTGCGAATCATGTGAGTCAGCGGATCGTTCAGTTGTTCGATGACCGTCTTGTCGATCTCGGTCATTTCGCCGGCGGTCACGATCCTAACCTCCTTGCCCAACGTGGCGGCGAGATCACGGACGATCCGCGGCATGCGGGCGAAGACCGACTTGACTGGCTGCGCACGGATAGCCATGACGCTCTCCTGCAGTTCGCGTGCCCCTTGGGCGAGCGCCTCGATGCCCTGGATCAGCGCCGGATATTGGTCCGTCGGCAACAGCGTTCCCTGCTCGGTCAGCATCGCCTGGGCGATCACCAACTCACCTACCAGATTGACCAGCCGGTCCACCTTGTCGACGTCGACGCGGATCGATTGTGTCGGCGTCGCGGCGACCACCACGGCGGGCTTTTCCGTCGCCGGCTGGGCCGGGTTGATGGCGAGACTCGGGACCGCTGTAGCCGGCGCCTTGGCTGACACGACTTCGATCTTCAATTCGCAATCATCTTCGACGAATTCGAATACTTCGTAGACCGCGCTCTGTTGAACGCCGGTATCGAGCGTGAATGTCCAGCTCAGATAGGCGGCTTCGGGCTCCATCCCGTCGAGCGTCGGCACTCTGGTGCTGTCAACTTCAACACCAAGGCCGCCGAGCTTGCGGAGCTGGCGAACCAGGAGCAGCGGCTCATTGGCCTTCTGAAGCATTTCGGTGTGCGGCGTGAAGGCGATCCGGTAACGTGTCTCACCGCTGAGTCCAACGGCCTCGGAAACTGGCCCAGCCTGAACCTCTGGCGCGCGTGGATCCGAATCGTCGAGCAGCACTTCCTCCATCGCGGTGACGATTTCGTACCCGAAATCAGCGGGCAGGCTGTGACCGTCCCGCGCCGCGCTGACGATATCGGCAAGCGCGTCGCTCGCACGGAGCAGCAATTGCGTCACGTCTCGGGTGGCGGATATTTTCTGCTCGCGGATGGCATCGAGCAGGTTCTCGAACACATGGGAAAAAGCGACCAGCTCACCAAAGCCAAACGCGCCGGCGCCCCCCTTGATCGAGTGCACGGAGCGAAAGATGGCATGCAGGGTTTCTTCGTCACCGCTACCGATCGACAGCAGGTCGAGATTGGTCTGCAGCGCATCGAGCAGTTCAGCGCATTCCTCGAAATAGGTTTTGCGGAACTGAGCGAGCGGATAATTTTCGGATTCCGCGGTCATGGGCATACACGCTGGATCAGCTCGATCAGCTTCTCCGGACTGAAGGGCTTGACCAGCCAGCCGGTCGCGCCGGCGGCCTTGCCGTCGCCCTTCTTCTTGTCATCACTTTCCGTGGTGAGTATCAGAATCGGGATGCCGCGGTGTTTCGCATCGGCGCGGACGTGCTTGATCAGCGAAATGCCATCCATATTCGGCATGTTAAGATCGGTGATGATCAGGTCGAACTTCGAACCGGCAAGAACCGTTAGCGCGACTTTGCCGTCTTCGGCCTCGCCAACCTCGTAGCCAGCCTTCTTCAGCGTGAACGAGACCATGTCTCGCATCGTCTTTGAATCATCCACGGTCAGGATTCGTTTCGCCATGGTCAAACTATCCACTTTTTGAATTCGCCCTGCAGGCCCAGATCGGAGAGCGCCGTCAGGAACACTTCCGAAGCGTCGATGATCTGAAACGGGCAGTTGGCGAGATCGGCAGCGCGTCCGGCCGCGAGTAATATCTGAACGCCCGGCGTCGACATTCGCTGCACTGCGCTCGCATCGAGCAGCAGCGATCGATCGGCGAGTAGCGCGACCATGCTATGTCGCAGGTCGTTCGCATGAGTGAGATCGATCACCGCGGCCAATTTATGCACGGTCTCGCCGGACTCTCGAGCAGCAGCGCTTGATCCGCGCAACGGCTGGTCGCTGGTAACGGCCGTCGTGTAAGCTCGCATGGGGAGAGCCTTTTCAAGAAGGATCCAGATTTGTCTTGAACAACATCGAACGCCTTCGCACCATTGCCGAGGCTCGGTGATGCTTGCGCGTAACAGCCAGCGTTGCGTCGAGTTTGCGGACCTATCCAGCCCGACAGGCGCCCGTTTCAGCCATCCGTATGGTCTGGTTCCCAGCGTGGACCCGACAAGATTCGCCACGGTTAATTCGACGAACCGTAAGAACACGGGGATCACGGCAATGGCGGTGCTATGACAGATGCCAGCAGCGCGGGCTCGGCTTCTGTGAGTAGGAGTCCGTCATTGGAGTGGCATGGCTTCGCTGACTATGATTTTGATAGACAGGGAATCGATGCCCGCGAGCAGGTTGAGCACGCCTCCAACAGGCAAGGCCGGCAAGGCGCCGGCGCGCACGAGGGCGCAATGATTTGATAATGCGGCGCCGCCCGCACGTCCTTGCGACCAAGTCATTCCGGCTCTGCTATGGCGTTCTGGATTGCTTCGCTTCGTCCGCAAGGGCGGCGTTGCGCGCGGATTCAGATTTAACGCATCAAGCTCTGGCGCCTGGGGGAATTCCCGAACGGCTGGACGTGCATTCGGATGCGGGACCCTGTTCTGGCACGCAAGGCGGCGGAGTTTGCCTTGGCGGGCACCATCGCGTCGTCGTCCAGGCTGCCTTGATCGCATCCTGCCGCCTGGCGAGGATCACGCACGATCGTTCGAGAGGGACCCATCGCTAGCGCGCTGCCCCGCGGGCCGCTTTTGCTTCGCAGCCAAGGGCACGCCTTGGGCCGCCAAGGCCATCAGATCCAAGCCTCGCGCTGCGAAGATGGCTGGTGCCGCAAACAGGACTCGAACCTGTGACCCCGTCATTACGAAGGCGTTTCCCCACACTTGTACGCGTTTGGCTAGCGTTGCTTTTTCTGACACAAGCCACTGATATTGCTTTCTTTTCTTT
>JACMOT010000505.1 GCA_014377915.1 Tardiphaga sp. | reverse complement strand
TACTACATCGTCTCCAACTACGGCGACGCCAATTCGACGGTGCGCTCCGACATCCGCGTCCAGGCCAGCAAGCTGACCGACGTCACCATCTCGCACCGTGCGGCCGTGATCACGCTGAAACTGGTCAGCGACAAAGGCGGCGAGGCGCTGGCCAACACCGCCTGGTCGGTGATCACCCCGGCCGGCGACATCATCAAGGAATCGATCGGCGCCTTCCCGCGCGTGGTGCTGTCCGAAGGCGAGTACCGGGCCATCGCCAAGAACGAAGGCAAGGTGTTCGAGCGCCCGTTCAAGGTGGTCAACGGCGTCGACGGCGAAATCGAAGTCGTCGCGCGCTAGGCCGACGGCCTGTCTTGATCACGTCTCCGCGACTGATACGCAACCGTTGATCGAGATCAAGCTGCGGTGACGGTAATCTCGCTCTATCGGGGGGGGATCGATAACCGACAGCGAGTGCGTCATGGCCTACGAAACCAGGAATCCCTATACCGGCGAAGTCTTGAAGACATTTCCGGATGCAACCGATGCTGAAGTCCGGCAGGCGATCGACACGGCGCACCAGGCATTCAGGTCCTGGAAGGATGTTGGCTTCCCGGAGCGTGCGCGCGTCATGCAAAACGCCGCCGACATCTTGCGAAAAGATCGCGCCGGCTTCGCCAGATTGCTGACGCTGGAGATGGGAAAGCTGTCGTCCGAGGCCGACGCCGAAGTCGAATTGTCGGCTGCGATCTTCGAATACTATGCTGTGAATGCCGAGCGTCTGCTGACACCGGAGCCGTTGCCGGTCGCCGATCCACTTGAGGGCGAAGCGACGCTGACATGCGAACCGCTCGGCGTGCTGCTCGCCATCGAACCGTGGAATTTTCCTTACTACCAGATTGCCCGCATCATCGCTCCGCAGCTTTCGGCGGGCAACACCATGCTGCTCAAGCACGCCTCCAACGTGCCGCAGAGTGCGCAGGCGTTCGAAAAACTGATGCACGAAGCCGGCTTGCCGGACGGCGGATTCCAGAATCTGTTCGCAACCCGCTCGCAGATCGAACTGATCCTCAATGACCCGCGCGTCCAGGGCGTCGCGCTCACTGGCTCGGAGGGGGCGGGCGCGGTGATTGCCGCTCAGGCGGGCAAGGCATTGAAGAAATCGACGATGGAACTCGGTGGTGCCGATGCCTTCGTGGTGCTGGCCGACGCCGAGATGGAAAAGACTGTCAAATGGGGGGTCTTCGGCCGCCACTGGAATGGCGGCCAGGTCTGCGTATCCTCGAAGCGGATGATTATCGTCGATGAGGTCTATGATGACTTCCTGGCACGCTACAGCACGGGGGTTGCCGGACTGCGGGGCGGGGATCCCGCCGATCCCGCAACGACATTGGCGCCGCTGTCGTCGCAGGCTGCGGCCGACGAGATCAGGGACAAGATCCGCCAGGCGGTTGCCCACGGCGCCACGGCGACCGAGGTCGGGCCTCGTGTGCCCAATCAGGGCGCCTTCGTACAGCCGACCATCCTGACCGATGTCGGCGAAGATAATCCGGCGCGCTACTGGGAATTCTTTGGTCCGGTTTCGATGCTGTTCCGGGCCAAAGACGAGGCGGATGCCGTCCGCATCGCCAACGACTCTCCTTTCGGGCTGGGCGGTTCGGTGTTCACGTCGGACACCCGGCACGGCGCGGAGGTCGCCCGGAAAATCTCGACCGGCATGGTGTTCGTCAATCACCCCACGATGGTGAAGGCCGACCTGCCGTTCGGCGGGGTTCGCCGCTCCGGCTATGGCCGGGAGTTGCTCGGCCTCGGCATCAAGGAGTTCGTCAACCACAAGCTGATCAACGTCGTCGATATCGACGCGCCCTTCTGACCGCATCCGTCCTTTTTCCTCAAGACAGGAATACGCCATGCATAAAACCATGAAGGCCGCCGTGGTCCGTGAGTTTGGAAAACCGCTGGTCCTGGAAGAAGTGACGGTGCCGCTGCCCGGACCGGGACAGATCCTGGTCAAGATCGCCGCCACCGGTGTCTGCCACACCGACCTTCACGCCGCGCAGGGCGACTGGCCGGTGAAGCCGAAGCCGCCCTTCATTCCCGGGCATGAGGGCGTCGGTCATGTCGTTGCGGTGGGAGGCGGCGTCAGCCATATCAGGGAAGGCGACCGCGTCGGCGTGCCATGGCTCTATTCTGCCTGCGGCCACTGTTCGCATTGTCTGGGCGGTTGGGAAACGCTGTGCGAAGCCCAGCAGAACACCGGCTATTCGGTGAATGGCAGTTTCGCCGAATACGTGCTGGCGGATCCGAACTATGTCGGCATCCTGCCGCCGAAGGTCGGCTTTGTCGAGATATCGCCGGTGCTGTGCGCCGGCGTAACGGTCTACAAGGGGTTGAAGGTGACCGACACCAAGCCGGGCGACTGGGTTGCGATCTCCGGCATTGGTGGCCTCGGCCACATGGCTGTGCAATACGCCAAGGCGATGGGCCTCAATGTCATCGCGATCGATATCGACGATGACAAACTGGCGTTGGCGACCAGGCTCGGCGCCGCGCTGACCGTGAACGCTCTCAACACCGATCCCGCTGCCTTCATCAAAAAGGAGATCGGCGGCGCCCATGGAGTGCTGGTGACGGCGGTGTCGCCCAAGGCGTTCCATCAGGCGATGGGAATGGTCCGCCGCGGCGGCACCGTTTCGCTCAATGGCCTGCCGCCAGGCGAATTTTCGCTTTCGATCTTCGACACCGTGCTGAATGGTATCACCGTTCGCGGCTCGATCGTCGGCACGCGGCTCGACCTCCAGGAGGCGCTCGATTTCGCTGCGGAAGGCAAAGTGCGGGCCGCAGTGACGACGGATTCGCTCGAGAATATCAACGACGTGTTCGATCGTATGCGCCGCGGCAAGATCGAAGGCCGGGTCGTGATTGATTTTGAGAACCAGCCGTGATGGTGGTCGCTTGATCCGGCGCAGCTGGCGGCGGCGATCGTCTGGCTGCGTTTGTCACGCCACTGTCATGGTTCTGAATCCGCCCTAACCATCACGCGACTTTAAACATTCATAATGAAGGATTGCGCGTCACGGCGGCGGATCGTTTACATCACGTTAAGCAGGATGACCCGAATACCGTCTGCATCACAAGGATGCAGAAAGGATCGTCGTGACTGCGGCCAGACCATACGCCGGGCAACCGGATAGCAAGTTGCAGGGTGACGTTCCGGTGCTACAGCGCAAGTGGCACGCGGCCGTGCGGCCCGGCCAGAATCTGCCGGGCTATGAAGAGGTGATGCTCGGCAGCCTCGGGCGCCTGGCCGATCACATCGTATTGCTGGTGGGCGACGGCGCGTCATGGCGGGTGTCGCGGAGCGGCCGTTACGTGCAGCACTGGCTCGGCGACGAGCGTTGGGACATCCCGCTCGATACGCTGTCGCCGGATTGCGCCACGGCCCTTTCGGAAGCGGCAGGCTGCGCGCTGCAGACCGGTCGACCGTACATTTCCTCGGTGCATTGCGTTCGCGACGGACTGGTACAGACCTACGAAATGCTCGCGCTACCAACCGCGTCGCGCTGGGGTAGTACGCTGATCGGAGTCTACGTCAACGAGCACGGTCCGCGCTACAACCTCGTTGATGCGATCTTCTCGGCCACCAATGAAGGCATCGTGACGCTGGCGGCGATCCGCAACTCTGCGAGCCAGGCTTTCGACTTCCAGATAGTGCACCTGAACGATGGCGCGGCAAGACTGTTGAAGGCGCCCTCGACCGGGCTGCAATGGTGCAGGCTGAGTGCTGGCGGCCACGCGCTGTGCCTGCCGGACGTGCTGCAATGGCTGCTATCGATGATCTCGCGCGGGACCAGCGACCAGTTCGAGATCGACAGCGCCGACCGCAACCTGCGGCTCAGCGCTACCGCGTTCGGCGATC
>JACMOT010000051.1 GCA_014377915.1 Tardiphaga sp. | reverse complement strand
GTTGGCCTCGGCCAGCGGCACGAAGATCGAGGCGGCGACCCCCGGCTTGTCTTCGTTCTGGCGCACCGAAATCTGTGCTTCATCCCTCGAAAATGCGATGCCTGGAACGAAGTGGCTTTCCCTGATTTCCTCCTCGCTGCAAATCAGCGTGCCCGGCGGCGTGCCGTGCGGGTCGATGTCTTCGGGTTTGTCGAAACTTGAGCGCACGAAAATCGGCATATTGTGCACCATGCCGACTTCCACGGAGCGGACCTGCAGCACCTTGGCGCCCTGCGACGCCAGTTCCAGCATTTCCTCGAACGCCACTTTATTGAGCCGCCGCGCCTTCGGCACTACGCGCGGGTCGGTGGTGTAGACGCCATCGACATCGGTATAGATGCCGCAGCGATCGGCCTTGAGCGCCCCCGCCAGCGCCACCGCCGACGTATCGGACCCGCCGCGCCCCAGCGTGGTGATACGGTTGGTGTCGACATGGAGGCCCTGGAAGCCGGCGATGACCGCGACCTCCTTGCGATCCTGGAAGCGGGAGATCAACTCACTGCCGTCAATCTCCAGGATTCGGGCCGAAGCGTGGGCATCCGAGGTCTTGATCGGGATCTGCCAGCCTTGCCAAGAGCGCGCCTGGATGCCGACGGCTTGCAGCGCGATCGCCAGCAGGCCGGAGGTAACCTGTTCGCCGGAGGCGACGATGGCGTCGTATTCCCGCGCATCGTGCAGCGGCGAAGCGTCGGTGGCCCAGGCCACCAGTTCGTTGGTCTTGCCGGACATCGCGGAAACCACGACGGCCACGTCATGACCGGCATCGACCTCGCGCTTGACGTGAAGCGCGACGTTGCGAATGCGGTCGATGTTCGCGACGGACGTACCGCCGAATTTCATAACGAGCCGGCCCATGACGAGTGGTGCATTCCCTGACGACTGTGGGTAAAGATACCGCACGCGGCGCGTACGGCCGAAAAGCCGCGTATACCGAGCGGCGCGGGTCGGGGCAAGCCACCCCGGTTCCGCCGGACGTGAAACGGGCCAGGATCGGGCATCAGGACGGCAGATGGGGCGCTATATCGACGATATCCTGCAGCCAGGCGAGAAGGTGCTGTATTCCAGCAATCTGCACTGGGTCATTTACACCCGCGCCATGGGCGCTTGGATCTTGGCAGTCGGTCTGGTGTTACTGACCCGGACCACGCTCAACGAAAATCTAGTCTTGTTCCTGCTCGCCAGCGCCGCTGTTGTAGCGTTGGTTGGGCTTTATTGGTTCGCGGTCGCCTGGTTTCGTCGCTGGACGACCGAGACAGATGTTACCAATCTGAGGGTCATCCACAAGACCGGATTCATCACAAGGAAGACCTTCGAGATCAGCGTTGATAAGGTTGCCAGCGTCAGCGTTGATCAGAGCATCGCGGGTCGCATCTTGAACTATGGCGACGTCGACATAGAAAACATGGGCGACGACAAGCTGAAGATTGAGACCATTTCGTCGCCTCTTGCATTCCGCAGCAACATTACCGCTCGCTAGGATACGGCTTACACCCATGGCCATGCAGTCAAACATTCAAGACGCCTCGGCGCCCTCCGTTGATGCCGCCGAAGTGGCCCGATTTTCACAGCTCTCGGAAGAATGGTGGGATCCCAAGGGCAAGATGGCGCCGCTGCACAAGATCAACCCACTGCGGTTGACCTATATCCGCGACGCCGCCTGCCGCAAGTTCGAGCGTAATGTCAAAAGCCTGGGCTGTCTGTCCGGGCTGCGCATGCTGGATATCGGCTGCGGCGCCGGCTTGCTGTGCGAACCCTTTACCCGGCTCGGCGCGCAAGTTATCGGCATTGATCCCTCCGCCACCAATATCGCGGCCGCCCGGCTGCATGCCGACAGGTCGCAGCTCTCGATCGATTATCGCTGCACCACCGTTGAAGAGATGGACACCCGCGAGCGTTTCGACATTGTGCTGGCCATGGAAGTGGTCGAGCACGTCGTCGATGTCGGCGCCTTCCTCGATCGCTGCGCCCTGATGCTGAAGCCCGGCGGGCTGATGGTGGTGTCGACGCTGAACCGCAACTGGAAGAGCTTCGCGCTCGGCATCGTCGCCGCGGAATATGTGCTGCGCTGGTTGCCGCGCGGCACCCATCAGTGGAGCAAGTTCGTCACCCCCGATGAACTCGCAACCTACCTTTCCCGCAACAAGCTGGCCATTACCGAGCAGACCGGCGTGGTGTACAACCCGCTGGCGGATCGCTGGGGCATGTCTTCGGACATGGATGTGAATTACATGGTTGTCGCGGAAGCCGTCTGACGCGGGGCAATAGCTTTGATGCGTCGAGGGTTACCTCCTTCGTGGAGGCGCTAGATACCACCATCGCGAGCGTCGCGCCGCTCCAGATCGCGGGCTAGCTCTCGGTGGCATCGGCGAGAGCAATTATGCCATCACCAGATACCTGGTCGCCAACGCATCGTGCCGTCGATCTTCAGCTGGTTGGTCATGACCGCCACCGGCGACTTGACTGCCGATCAGCCTGGCCGCCCCGCCAAAGGGACATTAAACGACCGGCGGCGTTGCGCGACGTCATACCCCGTCGAGAATGATGACCGTTGGCGCGTTCGGCAGCGAGCCGAGCGAGATCTTCAGCGTGCGCTCGCTGCGCACATCGATGGCGAATTGCTGGCCGATCTTCTGCATGAATTCGCCGAGCGGCGTGGCAAAGCGGTGCATTGGCAGCACCACCGAGGCGCGCAGCCGCTTGGTGATCTCGGAAACGCCGTCGAGCGACATCGTGTAGCTGCCGTCGATCGGTACCATCACGATGTCGAGCCGGCCGATCGCCGCGAACTGGCTTTCATCGAGCTTGTGATGCAGATGGCCGAGATGACCGATGCACAGGCCGGCGACTTCGAAGATGAAGATCGAATTGCCGTCCTTGATCATTTCGCTGTTGGCATCGTCGCTGTAATAGCGCCGGATGTCAGTGGTGACGTTGCGGATCAGCACGTCGCCGACCCGCTCGTTGATGCTGGCGGGCTGTCCATTGTCGCCCCAGCCATGCAGCACGTGCTTGATCCCGGGATCGGGATACAGCGTGTAATGTGTGCTGTGCGCCCGGTTCATGGTGACCACGTCGGGCCGGCGGTCGCCGAGCCGGTACACGCCGTTGTAGTCGGTGGCGATGGTCACGCCGCCCGGCGTCTCGATGTAATAGGTGGAGTGACCGGCATAGGTGATGGCGACTTCCTCCGCTTTGGCGGCGGTGCGGCGCAGGCTCACCGGGATAGCGCGCGGCGGCGCGCTGGCCATCGCCAGGCATTCACTGCCGCGCGCGGCGTTCTGGGCGGTGGCCGGTACGATCAGCGCGGCCAGTATGGCCATCATGACAACAAGGGATCGCAGCATGACGGAGGTCTCCGATGGCGCTGGAAGCCACTTTACCGCGGAATTGTTCTCTCGCAATGATCGGGCGCACCGCCTTTTTAATGGGCCGCGTCCCCGAAACACCCTTCCGCGCAAGCTCCGCATGGCCTAGTAAACGAACAAATTTTTTCGCTACCAGGCCCGTAAATCCCATGATCCGTCTCGACAACATCTCCAAGCAGAATGGCCATCAGATCCTCTTCATCGAGGCCTCGGCGGCGCTTCAGCGCGGCGAGAAGATCGGTCTGGTCGGCCCCAACGGCTCCGGCAAGACGACCTTGTTCCGGATGATCACCGGCCAGGAACCGCCGGACGAGGGCCAGGTGGCGGCTGACCGCGGCATCACCATCGGCTATTTCAGCCAGGATGTCGGCGAGATGGCCGGCCGCAGCGCCGTGGTCGAGGTGATGGATGGCGCCGGCCCGGTCAGCACGGTGGCGGCGGAGCTGAAGCAACTCGAACACGCGCTGGGCGATCCCGACCAGGCGGACGAGATGGAAAAAATCCTTGAACGCTACGGCGAAGTGCAGGCGCGTTTCGAGGAACTCGATGGCTACGCGCTGGAAGGCCGCGCGCGCGAAGGGCTGGCAGGCCTCAGCTTCAGCCAGGAGATGATGGAGGGCGATGTCGGCGCCCTGTCCGGCGGCTGGAAGATGCGCGTGGCGCTGGCCCGCATTCTCTTGATGCGGCCGGACGTGATGCTGCTCGACGAGCCCTCCAACCATCTCGACCTCGAGAGCCTGATCTGGCTGGAAGCCTTCCTCAAGGGCTATGACGGCGCGCTGCTGATGACCTCGCATGACCGCGAGTTCATGAACCGCATCATCACCAAGGTGGTGGAAATCGACGGCGGCTCGCTGACCAGCTATGGCGGCGATTACGAATTCTACGAGGCGCAGCGCGCGCTGGCCGAGAAGCAGCAGCAGGCGCAGTTCGAGCGTCAGCAGGCGATGCTGTCCAAGGAGATAAAGTTCATCGAGCGCTTCAAGGCGCGCGCCTCGCACGCCGCGCAGGTGCAGAGCCGGGTCAAGAAACTCGACAAGATCGAGCGCGTCGAGCCGCCGAAGCGCCGCCAGGTGGTGTCGTTCGACTTCCTGCCGGCGCCGCGCTCCGGCGACGATGTCGTCAGCCTGAAGAATGTCCACAAGGGCTATGGCAGCAAGACCATCTATGAGGGGCTCGATTTCATGGTCGGCCGCAAGGAGCGCTGGGCCGTGATGGGCATCAATGGCGCCGGCAAGTCGACGCTGCTCAAGCTGGTGACCGGCTCGACCAAGCCGGACAATGGCACCGTGGCGCTCGGCGGCAGCGTCAAGATGGGCTATTTCGCGCAGCACGCGATGGACCTGCTCGAGGGCGAGCGCACCGTGTTCCAGAATCTGGAAGATACGTTTCCGCAGGCCGGGCAGGGCTCGTTGCGCGCGCTGGCCGGCTGTTTCGGATTCTCCGGCGACGACGTCGAGAAGAAGTGCCGGGTGCTCTCGGGTGGCGAGAAGGCGCGGCTGGTGATGGCCAAGATGCTGTTCGATCCACCGAACTTTCTGGTGCTCGACGAGCCGACCAACCATCTCGACATGGCGACCAAGGAGATGCTGATCTCGGCGCTGTCGCAATATGAGGGCACCATGCTGTTCGTGTCGCATGACCGCCACTTCCTGGCGGCACTGTCGAACCGGGTGCTGGAACTGACGCCGGACGGCATCCACCAATATGGCGGCGGCTATACCGAATATGTCGCGCGCACCGGCCAGGAAGCGCCCGGACTGCGGAGCTGAGCAGCAACCTGCGCGCAGGCATACCGGTTCTGCGTGCCCGGCAACTGGCTGCTCCTTCAATGCGTCAGTGGCGTCCCCATATTCTTGGGATGGCCAACAATATATCTCCCGTCACCATTCGTCCGCGTCGCGGCAGTCCGGTCTTTGTCTGCAAAAAATGTCTCGGCCGTGTCGCCGACGGCAAGGAACTGCGGCGGGCGCTGAAGTCTGAAGTGAAACGACGTAGCGAAGCCCAAGGCGTCAAGCGTCCGCGCGTGGTGCTGACGGGCTGCCTCGGCATCTGCCCGAAGCGCGCTGTCGTGGTGGCGAGTGAAGCGACGCTGCGGCGTGGCGAATATCTGCTGCTGGCCGATGCCACATCGGCAGCCGAGGCCGTGACGACCCTGATGCCGCCGGCTGTCGAGTAAGGTTACAACAGCTCCGTCGACGCAGCGCTGGCATGAGCACGGCCGCGGTTGACCGCGCCGGCCATCGCCGTCACGGTGCCGCAACTCTCCCTCCAGCCGAATCTCCATCATGTTCAGCATTGCCGCGCTCTGGATTCCCTTCACCATCGTTGCCTCGCTGGGGCAGGTGGCGCGCAATGCGATGCAGCGCTCGCTGACCGGGCCGCTCGGTATCTGGGGCGCCACCAATATCCGCTTTTTGTTCGGCTTCCCGTTCTCGGTGATCTTCTTCGCGGTGGTCATCGTCGCGACCGGCGACCGGATCCCGTGGCCGGGCGCGGTGTTCTGGCCCTGGCTGCTGCTTGGGTCGCTGAGCCAGATCCTCGCCACCGGGCTGATGCTGGCGGCGATGAACGACCGTTCTTTCGTCGTCACCACGGCCTATCTCAAGACCGAGGCAATCCAGACCGCGATCTTCGGTTTCGTCTTCCTCGGCGATCACCTCACCTTGCTCAAGGTGGTCGCGATCCTGATCGCCACCATCGGCGTGGTGGTCACCGCGCTGCGTCCGGGCGCGGTGCGCGATATTGCCAGCGTGCGGCCGACCGTGCTGGGGCTGGTGGCCGCCGCGGCCTTTGCGTTTTCCGCCGTGGGCTTTCGCGGCGCCATCATCGTGGTGCCTGATGTCGGCTTCGTCACCGCTGCCTCTTACACGCTAGTGTGCGGCCTGTTCGTGCAGACATTGGTGCTGACGGTCTATCTGGTGCTGCGGGCGCCGAAGGTGCTGCGGGATATCCTCGGCCTGTGGAAGCCGTCGCTGCTGGCCGGTTTCATGGGCGCCGCGGCGTCGCAGTTCTGGTTTCTGGCCTTCGCGCTGACCGCGGCGGCCAATGTGCGGACGCTGGCGCTGGTCGAGGTGTTGTTCGCGCAGGCGGTGGCGTATTTTTCCTTCAAGCAACCCTTGTCGGTGCGTGAATTGTCGGGCATCGCGCTGATCGTGGTCGGCGTGGCCCTGCTGGTGTCGGTCTAGTTCCGCTGGATGTGGCGATGCCGCGTCATTGCGATGTCGAGATTGCGTTGGATCGCCTCCGCGTGATTTATTCGAGCGGCGAAGCGGAATAGTTCTGCGATCCGGTCCAAGGCAGTTCGATGCGCATTCTGATCCTTCTCGCCTGGCTCGTGGCCGCCGGCCCGGTCTGGGCGGCCGACGCCATCGTGCGCGATGGCGACACCATCCAGCTCGGCAATATCATGTACCGGATGGCGGGCATCGATGCACCGGAGCTGGACCAGACCTGTCTCGATGAACATGCCGATGTGTGGGCCTGCGGCACCGAAACGCGCGATCAACTCGTCAAGTTGATCGCACAGCGCGAGGTGCGCTGCGAGGATCTGGGTCCCGACAGCGCGTTCAAGAACCGGCGCGTCGGCCTCTGCAGCGTCGTCGGCGAATCGATCAGCCTGAACCAGTTGTTGCTGCGTCAGGGTTTCGCGGTGGCGGTCGATCCCGTCGCCAGCAAGGGATTTACCGTCGACGAGGCGCAGGCGCGGGAGAGGCGGCAGGGATTGTGGAAGGGCTGCTTCGTGGCGCCGGCGGATTTTCGCAAGCACGAGACGGCTGGCGCGCTGCTGGGCGGCGCCTGTCCGGCCGACAAGGACCGCGAATTGCGCGCGGCGCTGTTTCCCGAGGATCTGGTGATGCCGCCGGGCTGCAATATCCGGGCAAAACTCGCCCGCCGCGCCCGCATGACCGGCCATGTCGGGATCTACCTGACACCGCAATGTCAGAATTACGCCACGCAGCCGAAGCCGGACCGCTGGTTCTGTTCGGAAGAGGAGGCCCAGGCCGCGTTTTATCGCAAGGCCTTTAATTGCCGGGCCATCAGCCGCCGCAACTGAGCCGCGCAGCTCTGGACGCCGACGGCTGAACCACGTAGCCAGAAGTGATATGGAAACCGGTCGTCCGGGAAATTCCAGCCCGCGAAATCCGGAGTGAACGCCGTGGCCGAGCCAAGCCCGTCAGCCGCCATCGAAGCCGTGGAACGCGGCCTTGCCGCCGCCGGCTACATCGCCAGTCGGCAGATCGCGACCGCGGTCTATCTGGCGCACAAAATCGAAAAACCGATTCTGGTCGAGGGGCCCGCCGGCGTCGGCAAGACCGAACTCGCCAAGGCGATCGCCTCCTGGCGCGGGCTCGAGATGATCCGGATGCAGTGTTATGAGGGGCTCGACGAGGCCAAGGCGCTGTATGAGTGGAAATACGCCAAGCAGTTGCTTTATACCCAGATTCTCAAGGACAAGCTCGGCGAGGTGCTGGGCGGCGCCGACACGCTGGCCGGCGCGCTCGATCAGTTGCACGATTTCGGCGACGTGTTCTTCTCCAAGGAATTCGTCGAGCCGCGCCCGTTGCTGCGCGCTCTGGAGCAGCCGATGGGTTGCGTGCTGCTGATCGACGAAATCGACAAGTCCGACGCCGAATTCGAATCGCTGCTGCTGGAAATTCTCTCCGACTACCAGATTACGATTCCCGAACTCGGTACGGTGTCGGCACTGGTACCGCCGACCGTGATCCTGACTTCGAACGGCGAACGCGATCTCGGCGACGCGCTCAAGCGCCGCTGCCTGCATCTGCATATCGGCTTTCCCGAACCTAAACTGGAAGAGCGCATTGTCGAGACAAGGGTGCCGGGGATCTCGGCGACCTTGCGGAAACAGCTGGTCGGCTTCGTCAACCAGGTCCGCACCCTCGATCTGAAGAAGCTGCCGTCGGTCAGCGAGACCATCGACTGGGCGCGCGTTCTGGTGCTGCTGGAAGCCGAGGAACTCGGCCATCAGATCGTCAAGGACACGCTCAATGTGTTGTTGAAGTACGAAGCCGATATCGAGGTAACGCTACCGCAGGTGACGACGTTCGTCGCCAAGGCCGGGCGCCAGGGCGTGTTCGGGTAGGCCGATGAGACAGTCGCTGCATCGCTTTTTTCGGGCGGCGCGCGGGGCGGGCGTACGGATCTCGCCGGCCGAAAGCATCGATGCGATGCGGGCGGTCGCCGAAATCGGGCCGGCTGATCGGGCGATCCTGCGCGACGCGCTGCTGCTGACGCTGGCCAAGAACAATGATGAGAAGGCCGCGCTCGGTGATTGCTTCGATACATTCTTCGCGCACCCTGAATTCGAGAACCCGTCGCAGCCGCCGGCTAGCGACGAGACAAGCACCGCACCGGCCGCAGCACCTGCTCCGGGTGAGGCGTCGGGCGAACTCGGGCCGCTGTCACAGATGTTGCTGGCGCAGGATCGCGCCGGCATGGCTGCCGCGCTGTCGAACGCATCCAACGCTGCCGGCCTGTCAGACATCCGCTTCTTCACCCAGCGCGGCATCTTTTCGAGCCGACTGCTCGAGCAACTCGGTATTGCCCGTCTGCGTGATGATATCGATGCGCTGACCGCGACCAATCCCGCGCAGGCCGAGCGTTTGTCAGCGGCGCTGGCGGCGTTGCGCGAAAATGTCAGCGAGCGCGTCGCGCAGGCGCTGCTGCTGTATGGCCGCGAGGATAAGGAGACGCTGCGCCACGACATCCTGCGCAACGCGCCGCTGTCGCGGCTGGAGCCGCGCCAGGTCGAGCAGATGCGGGCACTGATCCGGCAGATCGCGCGCCGGCTGCGGGAGCGTTTCAGCAAGCCGCGCAAGCGGCAGCGCCGTGGCCATCTCGACGTTCGCCGCACCATGCGCCGCAACGCCGCCTGGGGCGGCATCCCGTTCATGACCGCGTGGAAGCGCCGGCGCCGCGACCGACCGAAGATCGTCGCGATCTGCGACGTCAGCGGCTCGGTGGCGCAGGTGTCTGACTTTTTCCTGCTGCTGGTGCACAGCCTGCATGAAGTGGTGTCCGATGTCCGCACCTTCGCCTTCTCCGGCAATCTGATCGAGGTCAGCCATGTGCTGGACAAGAAGAAACCCGAGGAAGCGATGCGGGACATCATGTCCAGCGTGGGCTACGGTTCGTCCGATTACGGTCGCTCGCTGGCGGATTTCGAAAACAAGTGGATGAGCGCGGTGACCGCGCAGACCACCGTGATCGTATTGGGCGATGCGCGTAGCAACAACCTCGATCCCCGCGCCGACATCCTGCGGCGCATCGGCGAGCGGTCGAAGCGTCTGGTCTGGCTCAATCCCGAAGGGCGCATGGCATGGGGCTGGGGCGACTCCGAGATGCCGCGTTACGCCACTTTCTGCAACGTGGTGCGCCAGTGCGCCACGGCGCAGCAGCTCGAACGCGCCGTCGCGGACATCGTTTCGACGTACCGCTAGTCCAACTATCGATCAGTCACCATCAGCGCTCTCGCAAAAAGTCGCGACGGTGACATCGATGCGCTTCTTCAGCATGCGTGGATCGAGGCGGTGGCTGTCGTCGATCAGATGCTTGAAATGATCGATGCCCAATACGGAGCCGATGACCATCTCGGCGACCATCCGGGCAGGCAGCTTGCGCAGATGGGGCCGTAGCTTGACGCGCTTGATGCAGTCAATCACGCCTTCCGGGCCATACTGGAAAGCGACATCGGAAAAGATCCTGGCGAAATCCGGCGATGCGACGCGTTCGCCGACAATCAGTCGATGTAGCGCGATCTCTTTCGGAGAGAAGGCGGAGTCCAGCACCCGCTTCAACCATAGCTTCAATTGCTGCTCTGGTGTTCCCGTCAGCGCGGGACCGTCCCAGAATCGAAACTGGCCGGCGCTGCGCAACAGCGTGGCGCGAAACAGGTCGCTCTTGCTGTCAAACATCTTGTACAGCGTCTTCTTCGACATGCCGGCGGCGTGGGCGATATCGTCCATCGTCGTCGCGGCAAAGCCTTTGCGGCTAAATGACGCTTCGGCTGCGAGCAGAAGATTAGCGAGGCGTGCATCGATCGCGGCCGCGCCCTCTGGTACCATTATTGGCGCGGCCGCGGGCGTGCGGGAACGACCCGGCGTGTTGTGGCTTTTGTTTCTCGGTGTCGACGTGGCGGCGGCGGTCATGGATCAAATCCCGGGGGCGTATTGTCACGAAAGGTTGCTTGGCGGCGCAAAGGCGGAAATGTCGAGGCCAGCCTAGCGATTGACTTCGCATAAGGAAACTACCAAGTTTCCAATACGAAACCAGAGAGTTTCTCATTCTTCATCAACGGCGACGATCTCCCATCCACGGAGGTCGGGCGCCGTTTGTCATTACGGACCAGTTAATGCATTCCCTCATCGGCCGATTACTGCCCCTCGGCGCGGCGCTGCTACTGGCCACTTCCGTTGCCGGTTGCGGTCCGCAAGCCTCGGAGTCGGCGCCCGTGGCGAAGGCAGAAGTTGGCGTTCTCACGCTGAAGGCCCAAGCGGCGCCGATCACGACGGTATTACCGGGCCGTACCAGCGCCTATCAGGTTGCCGAGGTGCGTCCGCAGGTGACGGGTATGCTTCAGAAGCGCAATTTCGTGGAAGGCGCCGAGGTCAAGGCTGGCGACCTGCTCTATGAAATCGACGCGGCGTCCTATCAGGCCGCGCTGGAAAGCGCTGAGGCCGCGCTGCTCAAGGTTCAGGCGGCCCTGGTCAGCGTGAAGCTGAAGGCAGATCGCAAGATCCAGCTGCTCCGAACCAACGCGGCGAGCCAGCAGGAAGTCGATGATGCGGTGGCGACGTTGAAATCGGGTCAGGCCGATGTGAAGGCTGCCGAAGCCAATCTCGATACCGCGAGCATCGCGCTCGACCGGACGCGGGTGACGGCGCCGATATCGGGGCGCATCGGGAAATCCTCGATCACGCCCGGCGCGCTGGTAACGGCCGGCCAGGCCACGGCGTTGACCATGATCCAGCAGCTCGATCCGATCTATGTCGACCTCGACCAGTCGACCTCGGAGATGACACGGCTGCGCGCGCAGATCGACAGTGGCAAGCTCAAGCAGGAAAACGGCAAGGTGCAGATCGAACTGCTGATGGAAGGTGGCGGCACCTATGACCAGAAGGGCAAGTTCGGCTTCACCGACTCGTTCGTCAACGAAAGCACGGGCTCGGTGAGTTCACGCGCGACCTTCGCCAATCCCGCGCGCAAGCTGCTGCCCGGCCTGTACGTCCGCGCGCGGATCGTGGCTGGTGTCGATGCCACCGCGATTCTGGTCCCGCAGCGCGCGGTGTCGCGAAACCCGCTGGGCAAAGCAACCGCGATGTTCGTCGATGCGAGCGGCAAGGTCGAGCAGCGCATCCTCGAGATCGGCCAGGCCGTTGGCAACAACTGGCTGGTGGCGAGTGGCGCCAAGGTTGGTGATCGCGTCATCATCGACGGCATGCAGAAAGTGAAGGCCGGGGCCAACGCGACCGCGATCGAGGTCGTCGTCGATCCCGCGACAGGTCTCGCGGTCGATCCAGGCAAACGGCAGGCCGAGCTAAGCTCCGATACCAGCGTCCGGAGCGAGTAGACCATGTCGCATTTTTTCATTCGGCGACCGATCTTCGCCTGGGTTCTCGCCATCCTGATCATGCTTGCCGGCGTGCTGGCGATTCGACAATTGCCGATCGCGCAATATCCGCGGATCGCGCCGACGGTGGTGACCATTTCGGCGACCTATCCCGGCGCCGATGCCCAGACGGCCGAGAATTCGGTGACGAAGGTCATCGAGCAGAACATGACCGGCATCGACTTCCTGCAATACATGTCGGCGACGTCGACCTCGACCGGCACCGTGGCGATCACGCTGACCTTCAGCAGCGAAGCCGATCCGGATATCGCGCAGGTCCAGGTGCAGAACAAGCTGCAACTCGCGCAGCCGTTGTTGCCGCAAGTGGTACAGCAGCAGGGGCTGAGGGTCACCAAGTCGTCTTCCAGCTTCCTGATGGTGATGGGTTTTGTTTCGCAGGACGGTTCGCTGACCGCCAGCGACATCTCCGACTATGTCGCCAGCACCGTCAACGATCCGATCAGCCGGACCCCCGGCGTCGGCCAGGTCCGGGTGTTCGGGGTCGAATATGCGATGCGCATCTGGCTCAACCCGGCCGAGCTCGCCAAATACAACATGATGCCAAGCGACGTCACCGCGGCGATCCAGGCGCAGAACACCCAGGTCACGGCGGGGCAGCTCGGTGGCTTGCCGGCCGTCGACGGCCAGCAGCTCAATGCCACGGTCTCCTCGCAGAGCCGGCTGCAGACACCCGAGCAGTTCAGGGACATCATCCTGCGCACCAATCCATCCGGCTCGGTGGTTCGCATCAGCGATGTTGCGCGCGTCGAACTCGGCTCGAAGTCCTACGATGCGGTCGCCCGCTACAACGGCAAGCCCGCCGCGGGCGTCGGCATCAGCCTGGCCACCGGCGCCAACGCGGTGTCGACCGCGGAAGCCGTGCGCGCCAAGATCGAGCAATTGCGGCCGACCATGCCGCAGGGCCTCGAGGTCGTCTATCCCTATGACACCACGCCCTTCGTCAAACTATCGATTGAGAAGGTGATTCACACCCTGATCGAAGCGATCGTGCTGGTGTTCCTCGTGATGTATGTGTTCCTGCAGAGCTGGCGTGCCACCATCATTCCAACCATCGCCGTACCCGTGGTGCTGCTCGGCACGTTCGCGGTATTGTCCGTGGCCGGCTACTCGATCAACACGCTTACGATGTTCGCGATGGTTCTGGCGATCGGCCTGCTGGTCGACGATGCGATCGTGGTGGTCGAGAACGTCGAGCGCGTGATGGCCGAGGAGGGCCTCTCGCCAAGGGAAGCGACCGAGAAGTCGATGCATGAGATCACCGGCGCGCTGGTCGGAATCGGTGTCGTGCTCTCCGCGGTGTTCATCCCAATGGCCTTCTTCGGCGGCTCGGTCGGCATCATCTACCGGCAGTTCGCGGTGACCATCATCACCGCGATGGTGTTATCGGTGCTGGTCGCGCTGGTGCTGACGCCGGCTCTGTGCGTTACGTTGCTGAAGCAGAGCCATGGACCCGCCGCCAACACCGGCCCGTTCGGCTGGTTCAACCGCGGCTTCGACCGCACTTCGCATGGCTACCAGAACGCGGCGGGCGGCATCGTCAAGCGGCCGAAGCGGGCGCTGCTCGCCTTCCTGGCGGTCGTGTTGGGCGTGGCCTTCCTGTTCTACCGGCTGCCAAGCTCGTTCCTGCCGGATGAGGATCAGGGGACGATCATGACCGTGATCCAGTTGCCGGTTGGCGCGACCGCGGGGCGGACGCAGGATGTCATTGAGCAGGTCGAGAAGACCTATCTGGTCGACAACAAGGACGCCGTGCAGGGCGTGTTCGCGGTGCGCGGCTTCAGCTTCGCCGGCCAGGGCCAGAATGTCGGACTGGCTTTCGTCAGCCTGAAACCGTTCGCAGAGCGCAATGACCCTGACCTGTCTGCGCAATCGGTGTTGGCGCGCGCCATGGAGGCCTTCGGCAAAATCCGCGACGCCCAGGTTTTCGCGCTGTTGCCGCCCTCGGTACCCGGCTTCGGCAATTCCAGTGGCTTCGACGTCTATCTGCAGGATGTCTCGGCCGCTGGACATGAAGAGTTGATGAAGACGCGCGACCAGCTGCTCGGCTTGATGGCTGGCGATAAACGGCTGGCCAGCACACGGGCGAACGGTCAGGACGACACGCCGCAGTTCAACCTCGATATCGACCAGCCGAAGGCGACAGCGCTTGGCATCGATCTCAGCGACCTTAATGGCACGCTGTCGGCGGCCTGGGGCGGGGCCTATGTCAACGACTTCATTGACCGCGGCCGCGTCAAGCAGGTCTATGTGCAGGGTGATGCCCCGTTCCGCATGAGCGTCGCCCAGATCGGTGACTGGTTCGTCCGCAACAAGGACGGATCGATGGTGCCATTCAGCGCCTTCTCCAGCGACCGCTGGACGTTTGGCTCGCCACGGCTGGAGCGCTACAATGGCGCCCCGGCGGTCCAGTTGCAGGGCCAGGCGGCGCCCGGCATCAGCTCCGGCGTGGCGATGAACGCCGTCGACGAGCAGATGAAAAAATTGCCGGCGGGCTACGCCCATGAATGGACGGGATTGTCGTTCCAGGAACGGCTGTCCGGCAGCCAGACGCTGTTTCTGTATTCGATCTCGATGCTGATCGTGTTTCTCAGTCTGGCGGCGCTGTATGAAAGCTGGTCGGTGCCGTTCGCGGTGATGCTCGCCGTGCCGATCGGCATTTTAGGTGCGCTGACGGCGGCGACATTGTTCGGCCAGGCCAACGACGTCTACTTCCAGGTCGGGTTGCTGACGACGATCGGCCTGTCGGCGAAGAACGCGATCCTGATCGTGGAGTTCGCGCTCGAGCAGCAGGCGGCTGGCAAGTCGCTGGTCGAGGCCACATTGCACGCCGCCAAGCAGCGGCTGCGGCCGATCCTGATGACATCGCTGGCCTTTGTGCTCGGTGTGTTGCCGCTGGCGCTGGCGACCGGCGCCGGCTCGGCCAGCCAGAACGCCATCGGCATCGGCGTGGCCGGCGGCATGATCGCGGCGACGGCGCTGGGAATCTTCTTTGTGCCGGTGCTGTTCGTGCTGGTGCGGAAGCTGGCGGGCGACAAGAAGAAGCCGGAGATCTCCGACGAAGTGGCTCACGCTCAGCCGGCGGAGTGATGTGGCCGATGCCGCTCTACTAACGCTGATGCGGTCGTGCTCCGGACGCGATGCTTCGCCGTCGCTCAGGCCTTGAACACGATCAGCACGGCGCCAGCAGCGATCAGTGCGATCCCGATCCAGCCGTTCAGCGACGGCCGCTCGCCCAGGAAGGTGAAGGCGAACAGCGCCACCAGCACGACGCTGAGCTTGTCGATCGGTGCCACAAGCGCGGCGGGGCCAAGTTTCAGCGCGCGAAAATAGCACAGCCACGACGCCCCGGTGCCGAGGCCGGACAGCACCAGGAAGATCCAGGTCTTGCTCGAGATAGGTCCCGCCGCGGTGAACTTGCCGGCGGCAAACAGGATCGCCGTCAGGCTGATCAGCACCACGATGGTGCGGATGAAGGTGGCGAGATCGGAATCGATGTCGGACACGCCGATCTTGGCGAAGATCGCCGTCAGCGCCGCGAACACCGCTGACAGCAACGCCCAGCTCTGCCAGGACCATAATGTGTCAGAGCTCATGATGGTCTTTCGATTGGCTCGCCATGGCGAACGCGGCGAAACAGTCCTGCCAGGACGCCACAGCCGTGCGCGCCGAACTCAGTTGCGGTCGCCCGGCAGCATTGGCAACGGGCTGACCTCGATGCCTTCATCGATCAGAGAGCGGGCTTCGTCCACCGAGGCCTCGCCATAGATCGGGCGATGTTCGATATCGCCGTAATGCATTTTCCGCGCTTCATCGGGAAATTTCTCGCCGACATTGTCGGCGTTCCTGGTCACGTGGTCGCGCAATTCCTTGATCTTGGCGCGCAGCTCGGCTTCTTGCGCCATCATCAGCGGCGTCGAAGTGGCGGTCGTCACCTCGGTCGAGGCTGACGCCGCGGCAACGGGCTCGGCGGCGATTGGTGCGCGGCCTCTCTTGCCGATCTGTGGCGCCATGATGGCCTTTTCGACCTTGGCTGAACCGCAATTCGGGCAGCCCACCAGCTTGCGCCTGACCTGCGAGTCATAGGCCGACGAGTTCTGGAACCAGCTCTCGAAGCCATGGCCGCGGTCGCAGCGCAAATTGTAGCGGATCATGTCGCTTCACGGACGAGGTGCAGATAGTCCGGGCCGGCCTTGGCATCAGCGATGCTGAAACGGCGACCATGCTGCAAGGAAGGCACGCTGGCGCGCGCCTCCGTCACTCTGGCGGGATCGATCTCCGCCAGGATGAAGCCCGGTTCGGTGCCGGTGGCCTCAGCCAGCACCTTGCCCCAGGGATCGATGATCAGCGAATGGCCATAGGTCGAGCGCTTGTTTTCGTGCACGCCGCCTTGCGCGGCGGCGAATACGAAGCAGCCGTTCTCGATCGCGCGGGCGCGCAGCAGCGTGTGCCAGTGCGCCTCGCCGGTCTTCTGCGTGAACGCCGAAGGCACGGTGAGGAATACCGCGCCACTCTCCGCCAGCGCGCGGTATAGCGCCGGAAAGCGCACATCGTAGCAGATCGTCAGTCCGATCCGGCCCCATGGCAGGTCGGAGATCACGGCGGTTTCGCCGGGCTGGTAGTTGGCGCTTTCGCGATAGCTCTCTCCGTTGGGCAGATCGATGTCGAACATGTGGATCTTGTCGTAGCTGGCCAGTACCTGGCCGTCCGGCCCGATCAGAAAGCCGCGGTTGGCGGCGCGGTCCGGAGCCGCCAATACGGCCAATGAGCCGACATGCAAATAGATCTTCAGTTCCGCCGCCAGTTCGCGATAGGCCTTCAGCGACGCATCGTCTTCCTCGGGGCGCAGATGTTCGAACAGAGCGGCGCGGTTGAGCTGCATCATGTTGCTGACTTCGGGGGTTTGCACGTAATGCGCGCCGGCCAGCGCCGCCTCGCGGATCAGATGGCGCCCCTGTTCCAGGCTTGGCTCCGGCAGCAGGCCGGTGCGCATCTGCACCATCGCTGCGGTAAAGGTCGGAACGTGGTTCATGAGATGGCCTTTTCCGCTGCGATCATGCCGTCCAGTTTGCCTTCGCGGTCGAGCGCGTAGAGGTCATCGCAGCCGCCGATATGGGCGCCGTCGATGAAGATTTGCGGAAAGGTGGCGCCGGGCTCCGTACGATCGAACATCTGCTGGCGCAAATTGGGGTCGGTCGCCACATCGAAATGGGTGAAAGCCGCCTTCTTGCGCTGCAACAGCGAGATCGCAGCGCTGCAATAGCCGCAGCCGGGACGGGTGTAGATTTCGATCGCGGCGGCCATTCAGGGCGCTCCATGTGAGGAGAGGTCCCCGATTATATGGGAGACCTGTGCGCCTCCACAACCCGCGCGAACACCAGCAGGCCGACCTGGGCAGCCCTGGCGCGCAGCAACGCCCGGGCGCAGGCGTCCGCCGTGGCCCCCGAGGTCAGCACGTCATCGACCAGGATCACCCGTCGGCTCTGGATCTCGGCGCGGCGCTCGGTCGCCACCTGGAAGGCACCCTGCACATTGGTCGCCCGTTCCGAGCGCGACAGTCCGATCTGGTGCTCGGTCGGGCGGATCCGGCGCAGCGCGTCCCGCGCGACGGCGACGCCGCTGTGCCGGCTGATCGAGCGCGCCAGCGCGCCGGACTGGTTGAATCGGCGGGAAAATCCACGGCGCCAGTGCAGCGGAACCGGTACCAGCAGGTCGGCGTCGTCCAGCAGGTCCTGTCCGGCCCGCGCCATCCAGCGCCCCATCACCGGCGCGAGGTCGGTGCGGTCATGGTATTTCAGCTGATGCACCAGCGTGCGGGCGACGTCGTCATAGCGCACCGCCGCCCGTGCCCGCTGATAGGCCGGCGGATCGGCGATCGCCTGCATCGACAGGATGCCGGGGCCAGGGTCGTAGACAAAGGGAATCCCGAGCCGGGGGCAGAATGGTGGCGCGATGAAGGACAGTTTGGCCCAGCAGGCCGCGCAGACGCCCTCGCCGGCCACCGGCTCGCGGCAGGCGACACACAAGGTCGGCAGCGCGATGTCGAGGGCGAGCCGCGAAGCGTGGGTCCAGACCGTCGTGCAGAGTCGCAGCGCGCCACGAAGCGGCGCAGTGAGGGGCCGGGAGGGGGCGACTTCTGCGTCCATGATTGAAGTTAGCGCCGGTACCCGTGACTCTCAAGGCTTCGCGTTCCCCGGGCGCGATGCAATACGAAGCGTTGCTTCGCAGATCAGGGGCCCCGGTTCCTGCTCGGAAAGACACCGGGATCCCGGTTCCGCGCGGCGGCATGAAGATGCCGCGGCGCGTCCGGTAAACGAGACCGCGCTTGCGATTGCTAGACCACGCCAAACTGGCGTACCAAGCCGCATGGCTCCAAACCCTCCTTCCGCCCCGATCCTGTTCGACCGCGCGCTGCTGCGCGCGCGGCAGGCCCGTGCGGCGAAGCAGGGCGCCGCGACCTTCCTGCTGGATCGCGTCGCCGAGGAAATGGACGAGCGCCTGCACGCGGTGCTGCGCAGCTTTACCGCGGCCGCCGATATCGCCACGCCTGGTAACGGTCTGCGCGCTGCCATCGCCGCGCGTGTCGGAATGCTGGCTCACGTCGCCGTGCCCGACCATGAACGCGACGGCCTTGGCCTCGCCCCGGAATCGCTCGATCTCGTGGTCTCCGCGCTGGCGCTGCATTTCGTCAATGACCTGCCGGGTGTGATGGCGCAGATCCGCCGCGCGCTGCGGCCGGACGGGCTGTTGCTGGCGGCGATGCTTGGCGGTGATACCCTCACCGAATTGCGGCAGAGCTTTGCCGCCGCTGAGGCCGAACGCGAGGCCGGTATCTCGCCGCGCGTCGCGCCGTTCGCCGATTTGCGGGATATCGGCGCGCTGCTGCAGCGGGCGGGTTTCGCCCTGCCGGTCACCGACGTCGACCGCGTCGTGGTGCGCTACGATAACGCCTTCCCGCTGATGCAGGATCTGCGGAAGATGGGCGCCAGCAACATCCTGGTGGAACGCCGCCGCACGCCGTCGCGCCGCGCCTCGCTGTTGCGGATGGCGGAAATTTATGCCGAACGCTTCGCCGATCCCGACGGTCGCATCCGCGCCACTTTCGAGGTCGTCTGGCTGTCCGGCTGGGCGCCACATGAGAGCCAGCAGAAGCCGCTGAAGCCGGGCTCGGCGAAAGCGAGCCTGGCCGACGCCGTGCGGGGACTGACCAAATAGAAAGTAGGGTGGGCAAAGGCGCTCTTCGCGCCGTGCCCATGCCGTACTGCGCGCTTTACAGGACGTAGGCACGCTTCGCTTTGCCCAGCCTACGAATGATAGCGCCTACAGCAGGTCGGTCAGATGCGGGATCAACGGAATGTCCGCGGCCGGCATTGGATAATCCCGCAATTTGTTGGCGCGGACCCAGGCCAGGTTCTGGCCCTCGCGCGCCACTGCAAGCCCTTCCCAGCGCCGGCAGATGTAGAGCGGCATCAGTAAGTGAAAATCCTCGTAGGCGTGGCTGGCAAAGGTCAGCGGCGCCAGACAGGCTTCCTTCACGGTGATGCCGATCTCCTCATGCAACTCGCGGATCAGCGCCGCCTCCGGCCGCTCGCCGGGCTCCAGCTTGCCGCCGGGAAATTCCCACAGCCCGGCCAGCGTCTTGCCTTCCGGCCGCTGCGCGATCAGCACGCGGCCATCGGCATCGACCAGCGCACAGGCGACCACCAGAACCAGTTTCACGACCGGTAGTCGCCATTGATCGCGATATAGGCCTTGGTGAGGTCGCAGGTCAGCACGCGATCGCGGCCCTTGCCGAGGCCGAGCGCGACCTTGATCTGGATCTTCGGGTTCTTCATCGCCTTCGACACTTCCGCCTCGTCATAGGACGGATCGCGGGCGCCGGATTTGGCGACGCGGATGCCGTTGAACGAGATCGAGAGCTTGTCGCGGTTGGCGGGCTCGCCGGCCTTGCCGACCGCCATCACGACGCGGCCCCAATTGGCATCCTCGCCGCCGACCGCGGTCTTCACCAGCGGCGAATTGGCGATCGACATCGCGATCTTTCGCGCCGACGCCTGGGTGGTGGCGCCCTCGACGAGGATTTCGATTAGTTTTCGCGCGCCTTCGCCGTCGCGCGCGGTCTGTTCGGCGAGGTCGGCGAGCAGTCCCTGCAGCGCCTTCACGAAGGGCTTCAGCCGGATGTCGCTTGCCTTGGTGATTTTCGGCGCGCCATGGGCGGCGGCGGCGCCGGTGGCAAACATCATCAGCGTATCGGAGGTCGAGGTGTCGCCATCGACGGTGATGGCGTTGAACGTGTCGGCAACGCCGGCCTTCAGCAGCGCCTGCAGTGCCGGTGCGGAGATCGGCGCATCCGTGAACACGAACGCCAGCATCGTTGCCATGTCCGGTGCAATCATGCCGGAGCCCTTGGCGATGCCGTTGATGGTGACCTTGGCCTTGCCGAGCTTTACGGTGGCGGTGGCGACCTTCGGAAAAGTGTCAGTGGTCATGATCGCGCGGGCGGCATCCATCCAGCCGTCCGGCGTGGCGCTGTCTGCCAGCGTCGCCAGCACGCCATCGAACTTGCTGGCATCGAGCGGCTCGCCGATCACGCCGGTGGAGGCGAGGAAGACATCGCTCGACTTGCAACCCACCGCTCTGGCGGCGATGTCGCCGGTCAGTTTGGTGGAGGCCTTGCCGACCTTGCCGGTGAAGGCATTGGCGTTGCCGGAATTGACCACCAGCGCCCGGGCAAAACCTGCCTTGGAAGATCCGCCGCCCTTCAGCATCGCGCGGCACCAGTCCACCGGCGCCGATGGGCACTTCGACTTGGTGAACACGCCGGCCGCGGTCGTGCCCTCGTCCATCACCGCCAGCAACACGTCGGTACGGCCCTTATAGCGAATCCCGGCGGCAGCCGTCGCAAGGCGAACGCCGGCGATTGCCGGCAGTTCAGGAACATCGATGGGAGCGAGCGGCGAGACGGGGAGGGCGGCCATGAGCACTTTCAGCTTGATCAGAAGATGATGCGCTCTGTAGCACCTCTGCCAAGGCGGCGGGAGAGGCCTTCGATGTCATGGACCGCCAGATCTCAACCAGGACCGAACTTGAACCTGCCGTCATCTTCCAGAAACGGGCCGCTGCGGACGTAGAGCTGGCCGTTTTCGCCAAGGAAGAACAGCGTGTTCTTCGGCACCTTCCTGGCGCCCTTCAGCAGGAATTTGGCATTGTTGGTGCCCATCTTGTAGGCCAGTAACTTGCCATTGGCGTCGTAGCCATAGCCCATGTCCGGTGCCAGCACCCACGGCACGGGTGATTGTGCCTGGGCGGATGCGACCAATGCCGAACTGGCCAGCACGACGGCGGCACACAGCAATTTAAGGGTGCGAGCGGTCATCGCCGGTATCTCCGAATTATGTTTGTGTACCGCGCGTCTTGCACAGTCTGAGTTTTGAACAAATCACGAACGTCGCCGATCCGTCAATATGTCGCATCGCGACTTTGTGTTTCCGGACGGCGCGACTATCTTCGCGGGGCAGGCAAGCCGGCTCACCACGGGCAGGCGATGGGGATGGTCGATGCGCAAGCGAATGATGGCTGGTCTGGTTTTCGGCATGTTGGCAGTCGCGGCGACGGCGGCCGCGGCGGATGATTTCAAGCTCAGCAACAACCAGCGAATTTCCTGCGGCCGCGGCCTCAGCGCCGGCAAGTTGAGCACCGCGACCTGCCGGTCTTATGCTTATCTCTTCAACGTCAGGACCTCGGACTATTTCCGCTGCTCGGTCAGCCTGTCGATGACCCGCGACGCCAAGGAAATCATCAACGTCCAGACAGACGGCGGCTGCGTGAAGAAGCCACGGATTTTCGACACGGATTCGAGTTACTCGTTCGATGTCACCGAAACCGAGCCGCCGAATACCAACTCCTTCTTCGGCACCGGCGGCTATGCCGTATGGGCCAGCGACAATAGCCAGCAAAAGGTCCGCGGCTGCATCATCATCGCTTCGGGACTGGGCTCCGATGTGAGCCGCTGCATCGACATGAAGTTCGATTAACCTTCCCCGGGCATCGGCCGCCCGAGCCCGCTGCGGGCGAATTTCTTGAGGCTGGTCGGCTTGCCGAACAGGGCGCCCTGCACCAGGTCGAAGCCGATTTCATGGGCGACGAGCAGGTCGGCGCGGGTCTCGACGCCGGTGGCGACCGTCCGTACGCCGTAACCTCGGGCCAGTTCGATGATGCTACGACAGACGGTTTGCTTCAGGCGGTCGTCGGCGCAACCGGCAACGAAGCGCCGGTCGACCTTCAATTCCGCGAACGGAAAGCCATCGACGTTCATCAGGGCCGGCCAGTCGGTGCCAAGATTGTCGATCGAGATCGCCATGTTGTGCAGACCGAGTCGCCGGGCGATATCGAGCAGCGCATCGAGGTGGTGGATCGCCTCACTGCCATCGATCTCGATCAGCAGTCCGCCAAACGCCGGATGCGCTGGCATCTGCTGGCACAAGGCCTGCACGGTGTCGGGATCGGTCAGCAAAATGGCCGGCAGGTTGACCGACAGGTCGACCGGCCCCTGACGCTCCAGCAGATAACGCCAATCGCGCAGCACGCGGCCGATTACGAAATCTGCCAGCGGAAGCCGGTCCATTTCGTGTCCAGTGTCGATGAAACCAGCCGGCTCGACGATGCCCCAGGTCGGATGCCGCATCCGCATCACCGCCTCGGCGCCGCTCGGGACCAGATTGTGGGAATCGATCTTGCGCTGATACCAGAGTTCGAGCCAGCCCGATTGCAGCGCCTCGGTGATGTCGACGGCCGGGCTTGGCGGCTGTTCGGCCGGCAACAGGGTCGCGAAGCTATCGCGCAGCTGGGTGGCGCCGAACGGTGTCTGCAGCATGGGCAGCAAGTCGAGGCCAAGTTCGCTCGCCGTCTGCCGCAACGCCGACGCCAGGATCGAATCTTTCGCTCCGACGAACACCACATGGCCATTGAACTCGCGCGCGGCAAGCATGTGCATGATCTCTGCCGCGTCGACTCCCCCCGCCGACAGGCCGATCGTGATCAGGTCGGGGACGAGGTCGTCGAGAACGGTGCCGAGGTCGCGACTGTCGTCACATTCGCCGGTAACGAAACCGAGATCTTCGAAAGCTTCATTGAGGAAGCTCCGGATATGCCGCTTGCTGTCGATGATGCAGACGCGCGGAGCGATCTTGCGACGCCCGAATGTCGCGCTTCGCGCCGATTCTTGATTCTGCATAAGCCACTCCCGATTCTGGGTAGTGGTCTACCGACCCGAGGAGGCCGCAAATATGGAGAGATTCAAGCTGCCCACTGCAATGTCCGGGCAGGGTTAATACAGTCGTAACAATTGAATAATTCAGCGGCTGCACGCGCGGCACGCCGCCGCCGGTGATTGCAGTGGACAGCAAGTGGTTGGCCGGCGCAGCCGGCTGGGCCTTACGCCATGCATCGGTGGAACCAGCCCATCGATGCATGGCGGAGATGTTATTCCGGTTTGATGCCGGCGAACTGGGCAACCTTGCCCCATTTTTCGGTTTCAGAGATCACGAAAGCCTGCATCGATTCCGGCGAGCCGCCGGTCGGCTCAGCGCCGAGCTTGCGCAGCCGCGTGGTGCCGTCTTCCGACTTGATGAACTTCTCGACGCTCGCATTGAGCTTGTCGATCATGTCCTTCGAGGTCTTTGCCGGGGCGGCAATCGTGAACCACGACGCTGCCTCGTAGCCGGGGACGCCAGCCTCGGCGATGGTCGGGATCTCCGGCATCAGCGGCCAGCGGGTCGCGGTCGAAACGGCAATGGCGCGGATCGAATTGGATTCCGCGAAGGTCTGGGCTGCCGGCAGATTGTCGATCATCAGATGCACGCGGCCGGCGATCAGGTCGGTCAGCGCCGGTGCGCTGCCCTTGTAGGGCACGTGCACGATATCGATGCCAGTCATCGATTTGAAAAGTTCGGTAGAGACGTGCGCTGTCGAACCCAGGCCCGGCGTGCCGTAGAAGAATTCGCCAGGCTTCGATTTGGCCAGCGCGATGAATTCAGCGACGTTCTTGACCGGCAGCGAATTGGTTACCGAAAACAGGTTCGGCACCTTGGCGATGATGATCACCGGCGCGAGATCCTTCAGCGGATCATAGGCCATCGCCTTGAATACGAATTTGTTGATGGCATGCGTGCCGGGGGTGCCGACCAGGAAGGTGTAGCCGTCCGGATCCGCCTTGGCGACGAAGTCAGCGGCGATGTTTCCGCCGGCACCGGGCTTGTTCTCGACAATGAACTGCTGGCCGAATTCCTCGGAGACCTTCGCCGCCACGACGCGGGCCAGAATGTCGGTGGTGCCGCCGGCGGCGAACGGTACGACGAACTTGACCGGGCGGGTCGGCCAGGCATCGGCGGCGCGGGCATGGCGTGACAGCAGCGGCAGGCCGAGCGGGGCAGCGCCGCCAAGGATGACGGCGCGGCGGGACGGAAAGCGGATCGAGGAAGGCATGGCGGAAGTCCTTTGTGGGGTGTCAGGCCTACGCGCAAGCTTGGTCGTAGCCTGCACGCCGGGTCATTCAGGTGAGGATCGAGATCAGGCAGTTACGAATGGAAGGGGAGTGGTCACGAACGGGGGTGACATCGGTCCACTCTCAACAATTCATCAGCGCAAGCCGTGGGCACTGGGCCTCTCCCGATCGTTCCATCTCGGTGGTCGAATCCGTGTTGGCTATCGTACGCGGTCGCACCAAAGGTTGCCAGTGCATTGCAATACCATCGTTAAGCCTTTGGTACCGATGCGCCAAGGCCTGCGACACGCGGTCGCGTCTCCGGCATCAGGATGAGGAACAGCAGCAGTCCGATGCCGGCCACGCCGGCCAGCACCAGGAAGGCGGCGCGATAGCCGGCAGCTACCACGGTCAGCCCGGCGGCTACGGTGCTCAGGGCGCCGCCCAGTCCGGCGGCGGTGGCGATGGCGCCCTGGCTGATATTGAAATGACCGGTGCCATGAGTGAGGTCGGCCACCACCAGTGGAAACAGCGCGCCGAAGATTCCAGCCCCGACGCCGTCGAGCGTCTGCACGCCGACCAGCCAGTAGGCATTGTCCGACAGCGGATACAGCAGCCCGCGCAGCGCCAGTACCGCGAGCGCAACGGCAAAGATCGGCTTGCGGCCCCAGACATCGGCGGTGCGCCCGACAATCACCGCGACGGGCACCATCACCAGCTGCGCGGCGACGATGCAGACCGACATCAGCGTGGTACCGAGTTCACGGTTGACCAGCGCCAGCTTCTGTCCGACCAGCGGCAGCATCGCCGCATTGGCAAAATGGAACAGCACCGTGCTGGCGGCGAATACCAGCAGCGGCCGGTTGGTCAGCATGACCTGGAATCCGGATGGCTGGATGCCGCGATCCGCGCCGTCGCGGGGGCCGCCGTCCAGTCCGCGCGCGACATTGTCGTCGATCGCGTCGCCCGGTACCGCCAGCGTGGCGAAGATGCTGGCGACGGCCATCGCCGCCATCAGCCAGAACACCACGATGGGTCCGAAGAAATAGGCGAAGCCGCCCGCCAGCGTGGCCGCCACCGCATTGCCGGCGTGGTTGAAGGCCTCGTTGCGGCCGATCCGCCGCGCAAAGGCCTTCGGGCCGACTATTCCCAGCGTGATCGCCGCCAGCGCCGGTGCGAATACCGCGGCGGCCACCCCGGTCAGTGCCTGCGTGGTCGCGACGAACAGGAAACCGGGATAGAGCGGCAGCACGATCGAGCCCAGCGTGACGATCACGGCGGCGGCGATGACGACGGCGCGCTTGGCCGTGGTCTTGTCGATCAGGGCACCGGCGGGCGTCTGCGCGATGATGCCAGCCAAGGCCGCCACCGACATCACGATACCGATGCTGGCTTCATCCCATTTCTGCACGGTAAGCAGGTAGATCGCGAGGTAGGGCCCGAGCCCGTCGCGCACATCGGCGAGAAAAAAATTCAGCGCATCCAGCGGGCGCGCGATTCGGGGGGTGTCTATATGCGCCAAAATATCGGCGCGATCACTCAGCGGGGTGCCGACGGGCTTCGACAAAGGCGTGCTTGGCGTCACGAGGCTTACGATTTACGGCCGTGTGCACCACGAACCAAGCGGTCAAGGTCATTCCGAGAGCTACAATGACCGGAGCCGCCAAGGCCATAACCTAACTATGGGTCATCATCGAGAGCCCCCAGGACAGCTTGCGGAAGCAAATGTAGAAAGAAGCCGACGCAGATGCAAATGGTGAAGATGCCCCAATCATGGAGCGATGATCTCTGCTCCGCGCTATAAAGGTATGTGGAAACGGGAACGATGACGCTGCCAGCCAGTACGGCGATGGAACCAGCATTCAGCCAGTTGGCCAATAGTTTCAAACGCTCATTTCGAATGAGATCAGCCACCGGATCGCCTGAGAATTCAAACTGTCCGATGCCAAAGCTAGTCCGGCCCGGATGGAGTGGCAATCCATCCGGGTATCGGCGAGGTTGGCCTTATTTTCCGATGCCCTTTTCCTTGAAATACTTCAGAGCGCCGGGATGAAATGGCACCGGTGAGCGTTCCTGGATCTGGTTGTCGAGCGAAAAGCTCTCGGCCTCCTTGTGCACGGCGACGATGTCGGCCTTCTTCTCCACCAGTGTCTTGACGATATTGTAGGCGTCATCATTGCTCATCTTGTCGCCGGTGACGATCAGGTTCCAGACCTCGGTATTGGCGTTGTCCTTGTCCATGCCGGGATAGATGCTCTTGCTGATGTTGGAAGGTGAATACAGCTTGCCATATTTGGCATTCATCTTGTCAGCGAGGTCGCTGTGGTCGATCAGCTTCATCTTCACGCCCGGTGTCGCCGCGAGATCGGTCACCGCCGCCGTCGGCACGCCGCCGACCCACAGGAAGGCGTCGATCTTGCGGTCCTTGATGGCGTTGACGGATTCGGACACGCCGAGCCGTTCGCGCTTCATGTCCTTGTCCTTGTCGAGACCGGCGGCTTCCAGCACGCGAAACGCCATCACCTCGGTGGCACTGCCCGGTGACCCCGTCGAGACGCGCTTGCCCTTGAGGTCGGACATCTTGTCGATGCCGGTGCCGTCGATCGTCACCACATGCATGCGGTTCGGATAGACTACCAGCAGCGTCTGCAGCGGCACCTTGCCGCTCTTGAACTTGTCCTGGCCGTTGAGCGCATCGAGCGCGGCGTCTGCCATGCTGAAGCCCAGTTCGCTCTGGCCCGACGCGATCAGCTTCAGATTATCCACCGAGCCGCCGGTGACTTCCGCGGTTGCCTGGGTATTTGGCAGCGACTTCGACAGCACATTGGCAATGGCGCCACCGAGCGGAAAGTACACGCCGCCGGTACCGCCGGTTCCGATCGCCATCGTCTTCTGCTGCGCGATGGCGCCACCGGCGGTGAGCAGGCTGACCATGACGGTCAGCGCGATGGTTGTCCTCTTCTGCAATGTCTTGAGCATCGGTTGTCTCCCTGTTGTCGGCTAATGGAGCGGAATAGGCGGCATCCTTTATGGTTTGGCGCCGGCTTCCTTGAGATATTTCAACGTGCCCGGGTGGTAGGGCGCCGGCGATTCCGCCGCCGTCTGGTTGGCCAGGTTGATGTTCATGGCTTCCTTGTGAACCGCGACGAGGTCGGCCTTGTTCTCGAAAATTGCCTTGGTGATGGCGTAAGCCATCTCGTCGGACATCCGGTCGGTCGCCATCACCTGGTTCCATGCCGCGAACCCCTTGCTGTCGGTGGTCTGGCCGGGATAGCTGCCGGCCTTGATCACGCTGGGTGCGAAGATCTGGCCATATTTCCTGACAATCGGTTCCAGCAGGTAGTCGATGTCGATCAGCTTGATGGTGACGCCGGGCGACGCCGCGAGATCGGTGACCGCGCCCGTCGGCACGCCGCCACCCCAGAAGAAAGCGTCGATCTTGCGGTCCTTGAGCGCGCTGACCGATTCCGACACCGACAGCCGCTCGCGCTTGACGTCACGGTCCTTGTCGAGGCCGGCGGCTTCGAGCAGGCGAAACGTCTGTGATTCCGTGGCGCTGCCCGGCGCGCCGCTGGAGATACGCTTGCCCTTGAGGTCGCTGAATTTCTCGATGCCGGTCCCGGCGATGGTCACGACGTGAACCGGGCTGGAATAGATCGTGACAATGGTGCGAAGCGGCACCGGCTTCTTGAACTTGGCCTCGCCCTTGATGGCGTCGGCGGCGACGTCGCCGGTCATGAAGCCGAGATCGGCCTGGCCGCTTTCCAGCAGCTTGATGTTGTCGACGCTGCCGCCGGTGACTTCGGCTGTGGCCTGGGTGTGGTTAAGCTTCTGCGACAGCATGTTGGCCAGGCCACCACCCAACGGATAGAAGATGCCGCCGGTGCCGCCGGTCGCGATGGCGATAGTCTTTTCCTGCGCCGCGGCGTCGCCGCTGACGCAAGCGAAACCGAGCAAGGCAATGCCGATGGTCGTCCACTTCACGCGGTCTACTCCCTGAGCGCTGGCGCCGCTTGAGCGTGGCGTCCATTTGTTGAGGCCTTTTAGGTCCTTGCATGATCCGTCCGGTGCAAGCTCACGCCGGCAAGGGTTGCACCCGCGTTTTCGCCTGCCATGCCAGCACGCCGAGGCCGATGATCAGGCCGGGCACGTAAGTATAGCTGAGGTCTCGCCCCGTGATCGATTCGAGCACGGCCTCGATCAGGCTGGGAAACACCAGCAGCAGTCCTGATAGCAGAAGCAGGCCGCGTTCGAGCGGGGTGGTTTGTCGCAGCGCCCAGTTCTGCGCGACGGCGGCGAGCGCCAGCACGCCGAATGTGGTCTTGATGGTGATCTCGACGATGTCGATCCATGAGCCACCCTTCGGGATCGCCAGCAGCAGGCCGACGCCCTGCGGATCGAGCACGAACACGAACGGGATCACGAAGGCCGGCAGCGTATATTTCCAGGATT
>JACMOT010000050.1 GCA_014377915.1 Tardiphaga sp. | reverse complement strand
TCGAGCCCTTGCGCAACGCGATCGCGACATCCTTGACGCCGGAATCCTTCAGGTTCAGCGCGTGGGCATGGCCCTGGCTGCCGTAGCCGACGATGCAGACCTTCTTGCCCTTGATCAGGTTCAGGTCGGCGTCACGATCGTAGTAAACTCGCATGGTCGTTTCCTTTATTCGGCAACCTGCTGTCGTTGCCCGTTCGAAGCAGTCAGGGCCGACGGCCGCTGACCATGAATTGCCGCCGGTTTCTAGGGCGACGTAAGCCGCGAGACAAGCCCGCGACGGTGATTTGTGACAGCGGCACTCATGGCTCGTGCAGCACCGGATACAGTGAGGCCACCAGCAGGACGCCCATGGCGATATTGAAGGCGCGCACGGCACGGGGCGATTTTACCAGCGATTGCAGCGAGGTGCCGCATAGCACCCAGCTTGCCGAGGAGGCCGCGCCGAACAACAGCGACAGCGCCGCCTGCACCGCCACGTTCCAGGGATAAGAGGCTATCGCCGCATAGGCGGTAATGGTGCCGATCGCCATCACCCAGCCCTTGACGTTGACCCACTGAAACAGCGCGGCGCCGAGAAACGTCATCGGCCGCCGACGATCGGCCGCGTCGGGATCAGGTGGGGCAGAAAGTGCGATCGCAGCGGCGAGATAGAGCAGATAGGCGGCGCCGGCATATTTCAGCACCGTCTGCAGCACCGGATAGGTCGTGAATACGGCGCCCAGCCCAAGTCCAGTCACCGCGATCATGAACGCGAAGCCGAAAGTCACCCCGGCCATATGCGGGATAGTTCGCCGGAAGCCGAAGTTCAGGCCTGACGACAGCAGCATGATGTTATTCGGCCCGGGCGTGAAGAACATCACCACGGCAAACAGCAGGAAGGCGATGAACAGCGAGTGCGATATCTCCATCACGCCACCTCGACAAGGACAGGCGGTCGCCGCGAGAGCAGCATCACCCCGATGCCGGCGATCACAACCACCATGCCGGCAAGACGCAGCGTCCCGAATTTCTCGTCGAACACGAGCGCCGAGGCCCCGGCACCGATGAACGGCACCAGCAGGGCGAACGGCACGACCTGCGCCGCGGTATAGTTGCGCAAAAGCCGGCCCCAGATCCAGTAGCCGAGCGTCGTCCCCAGCAATCCGAGGGCCAGCACACATCCCGCCACCGCCAGAGAAATTTGCGACAGCGCCAGCCAGGTCACGCGCGGCCCGTCAACCACGAACAAGGCAGTCAGCAGCGGCAGCATCGCGATCAGCCCGATCCAGGCAAACAGGTCGAGCATCGGCACCGCGCGGGCCTGCCGCAGCAGCAGGTTCGATACCGCGAAGCTGACCGGCGCCGTCATCAGCACCGCGAAAGCCACGACGCTGAAATCGTAGCCGACCGTCAGGCAGATCAGCAGCAGCCCGCAGCTCGCGATACCGATCCCGAGCACCTGAATTCGGGTCGGCAGTTCGCGCAAAAACAGCGCGGCAAAGGCCACCGTGAACAGTGCCTGGCTCTGCACGATCACCGCCGTCAGTCCGGCCGGCACGCCATGTTCGATACCATAGGTCTGCGCCATGAACTGCGCCACCAGCAGCCAGCTGATCGCAAATACCAGCGTCCATGACATTTTCGGACGCGGCAGCACCAGGCACGGCAGCGCCGTGATGGCGAAGCGCAGCGCCGTCAGCAGCGTCGACGACATCTCGTCGAGCGCGATCCGGGTCAGCACGAAGCCAACGCCCCAGATCACCGCCACGGTCACGGCGAGTGCGATATCGAGAGGTTTCATGATTGCGATGCGCGCGAGGCTACATCCCCTCCGGGCCGCGGCTGATGGCGGCGACGCCGGTGCGGGAGATCTCGACCAGGCCAAGCGGCCGCATCAGGTCGATGAACTGGTTGATCTTCGACGAGTTGCCGGTGATCTCGAACACGAAACTCTCGGTGGTGGCGTCGATGACGCGGGCACGAAACGCTTCCGCCAGCCGCAGCGCCTCGACGCGGTGCTCGCCAGTGCCGCGCAGCTTGACCATCGCCAGTTCACGCTCGATCGAGCGGCCGGAGGTGGTCATGTCAACGACGCGATGCACCGGGATCATGCGCTCGAGCTGATGCTTGATCTGGGTGATCACCATCGGCGTGCCGGTGGTGACGATGGTGATGCGCGAGACATGCTTCTGGCTCTCGGTCTCCGACACCGTCAGGCTCTCGATATTGTAGCCGCGGCCGGAGAACAGGCCGATGACGCGCGCGAGCACGCCGGGCTCGTTGGCGACCAGCACCGACAGCGTATGTGTCTCGCTGGCATCGTGGCGGTCTTCCATGAAATAGGCGGAGGCGGGCTGTTCCATTGTCGTCCTCGGTTTCAATCGTCACTCTAGCGTTGCGCCAGGCGCTGTAGCTCCCTCTCTTCTATGGGGAGAGGGTTGGGGTGAGGGGGAGCCGCAGACTCTACAGCCGTGAAGGCCCCTCACCCGATCGTCATTGCTGCGCTTCGCCGGTCACCTCTCCCAACGGGAAGAGGTGAAGTCATCACACCAGCGCGCTGCCGCCAGCGAAGGCGGCCGCGGTGGCTTCGTCATTGGCTTCCAGCGGCAGCAGCATTTCATTATGCGCCTTGCCGGACGGGATCATCGGGAAGCAGTTTTCCAGATTGGCGACGCGGCAGTCGAACAGCACCGGCTTCTTCACCTTGATCATCTCGTGGATCGCGCCATCGAGGTCGCCGGGCTTCTCGACCCGGAAACCGGCGCCGCCATAGGCCTCCGCCAGCTTGACGAAGTCCGGCAGCGCCTCGGAATAGGAATGCGACAGCCGGTTGCCATGCAGCAGCTGCTGCCACTGCCGCACCATACCCATATACTGGTTGTTGAGGATGAAGATCTTGATCGGCAGGTTATGCTGCACCGCGGTCGACATCTCCTGCATCGTCATCTGCACCGAGGCATCGCCGGCGATGTCGATCACCAGCGAATCCGGATGCGCGACCTGCACACCCAATGCCGCCGGCAGGCCGTAGCCCATGGTGCCCAATCCGCCCGACGTCATCCAGCGATGCGGCTCCTCGAAGCCGAAGAACTGCGCCGCCCACATCTGGTGCTGACCGACTTCGGTAGTGATGTAGGTGTCGTGGCCGCGCGTCGCCTCGAACAGGCGCTGGATCGCGAATTGCGGCAGGATCACATCGGCGCTCTTCTTATAGGCCAGCGAATTGCGGGCACGCCAGGTGGTGATCTCCTTCCACCACGCATGGGTGTCCGGCTTCTTCGCTTCCGCCTTGAACACCTGCACGATGTCGCCCAGCACATTGGCGCAATCGCCGATGATCGGCACATCGACGCGGATGTTCTTGTTGATCGAGGACGGATCAATATCGATGTGGATCTTCTTGGAGTGCGGCGAGAACGCATCGGTGCGACCGGTGATCCGGTCATCGAAGCGCGCGCCGACGCACAGCATGACGTCGCAATCATGCATCGCCATGTTGGCCTCGTAGGTGCCGTGCATGCCGAGCATCCCGAGCCAGTTCGGACCGGACGCCGGATAGGCGCCGAGGCCCATCAGCGTCGAGGTGATCGGGAAGCCGGTCAATTCGACCAGCTCACGCAGCAGTTTCGACGCCGCCGTGCCGGCATTGATGACCCCGCCGCCGGAATAGATCACCGGCTTCCTGGCGCCGGCGAGCAGCGCCACCGCCTTGCGGATCTGCGCGGCATCGCCCTTCACCCGCGGCGTATAGGAGACGTGAACGTCGGATTTGCGCGGCGGATGATAGGTGCCGACCGCGAACTGCACGTCCTTCGGCACGTCGACGACGACCGGGCCCGGACGGCCGGTCGTGGCGACGTAGAATGCCTCATGCAGCACCTTGGCCAGATCGTTGACGTCGCGGACCAGCCAATTGTGCTTGGTGCAGGGCCGCGTGATGCCGACCGTGTCGCATTCCTGGAACGCATCATTACCGATCAGGTGCGTCGGCACCTGTCCGGTGATGCAGACCAGCGGGATCGAATCCATCAGGGCGTCGGCCAGCGGCGTCACCATGTTGGTCGCACCAGGTCCCGACGTCACCAGCACCACGCCGGGCAACCCGGTCGAGCGCGCATAGCCCTCGGCGGCATGGCCGGCGCCCTGCTCGTGGCGGACCAGGATGTGTTCGACTTCGGACTGCTGGTAGATCTCGTCATAGATCGGCAGCACGGCGCCGCCGGGATAGCCGAACAAATGCTTGACGCCGTGATCGGCGAGCGCGCGGACGATCATTGCCGCGCCGGTCATCTGGTTGGGATCGTGGGGCTTGTCGGTCATGGCTGGCTCCGGAGGCGCCGATCGGCGCGGCTTGGTAGGTCGTTTCGGACAATAAAAAAGGGCCCCGTCAAGGACCCCAGCACACCGCCTGCGAGTGGATGGCCTCAGCCACCCCCGGCGGTGTGCCTGGGTACGACGATAATAAGAAGCTGGGTAATTTTATTGCGCATGTGAACGCTCGGACTTCCCAAAGATTGCGCGGAACATAGCTGCCAAACCCGGGAAGTCAAGGGAAAGGCGGCAACAAACGCGTGATTCAGAAGCTAGCCGCCCGTTTCGTGTTCGGCTAGCACATAATTCGAGCAGGCAGCCATGCGTGCGGCTTTGTCCTCCCAGATCATTGCGAGGAGCTAAGCAACGCGGCAATCCAGAAGGCCACTTGCGAAGACTGGATTGCTTCGTCGCAAGTGCTCCTCGCAATGACGGTCAAAGGCTGGCGTCCAACAACGGCCCCGCCGCCTCCAGCGTCATCCATTCAAATTCCGGCAATTGATGCCTAAACCAGGTGAATTGCCGCTTGGCATAATGCCTGGTGTCGGCGCGGCCGATCACCGCCGCCTCTTCCAGCGAGAGTTCGCCGGCGAGATGCCGGACCAGCGCCGGCACGCCATGCGCCTTCATCGCCGGCAGCAGCGGATCGAGGTTTCGCGCGGCCAGTGCCGAAACCTCATCGAGTGCCCCTGCCCCCAGCATCACATCGAAGCGCGTATCGATCCGTGCATAAAGCTGGTCGCGCTCCGGCGTCAGGAACAGCGCCGTAAAACTGTCCGGCGGCAGCAGCGGCGGCGGCGCGGCGCGGTGCCAGTCGGTCAGCGAGCGCCCGGTGGCCTCGACCACTTCCAGCGCGCGGGCGATCCGGGTGCGGTCGTTGCGATGCAGCCGCTCGGCGGAGGCCGGATCGCGCAAGCCGAGCTGCGCATGCAGCGCCTCCGGCCCCAAATGCTCCAGCCGCGCGCGAACATCGTCACGCACCTCGGCGGATATCGGCGGCACGTCGGACAGCCCCCGCGTCAGCGCCTTGAAATACAGCCCGGAGCCACCGACGAAGATCGGCAACCGGTTTTCCGCCCGCACCTCCGCCAGTACCTTGGCAGCCTCGGCGACCCAGGCACCGGCGGAGAAATTCACCGCGGCGTCGACGGTTCCATACAGCCGGTGCGGCAGCTCGGCCTCATCGACCTGCGTCGGCCGCGCGGTCAGCACGCGCAGGTCGCGATACACCTGCATGGAATCGGTATTGATGATCACGCCACCATGCGCATGCGCCAGCCGCACCGCCAGCGCCGACTTGCCGCTGGCGGTAGGCCCTGCGATAAGCAGCGCTCTATGGTCTGGCCCGGAATTCATCATGTCTCTTGTTGCGACCCTGATCTGCCATCCCGCCGATCCCGCCCTCGATAGCACGATCGTCGAAGGCGCGCGCGCGGTGTTGCAAGGCGCCAACGAGGCGCACTGGCTCAGCGACGGCGTCGCCGCCGATATCTTTTTTTCCAGCGACGAAGACATCGCCGTGATCGCCGAACGGCTGCGCGCCGCGCGCGGTGACCTCGCCATCGACGTTGTCGTGCAGCCCCGCGCGACACGGCGCAAGAAGCTGTTTCTGGCCGACATGGATTCCACCATGATCGGCCAGGAGTGCATCGACGAACTCGCCGACTTTGCCGGGCTGAAGGCCCATGTCGCCGCGATCACCGAGCGGGCGATGCGCGGCGAGATCGAATTCGAGCGGGCGCTGCGCGAACGCGTCGCGTTGCTCAAGGGACTGCCCGTCAGCGTCATCGACGAGGTGCTGGCGACGCGGATCACGCTGACCTCGGGCGCGCGCGCATTGGTACAGACCATGCGCGCCGATGGCGCCTACACCTGCCTCGTCTCCGGCGGCTTCACGCTGTTCTCGAGCAAGGTCGCCGAGCTGATCGGCTTTCAGGAGAACCGCGCCAATGAATTGCTGGTCGAGGACGGCAAATTATCCGGCCTGGTCGCCGAGCCGATCCTGGGCCGCGCCGCCAAGCTGGCGACGCTCGACGATCTCCGGGAATCCTTCGATGTCGATGGAATCGACACGCTTGTAGTCGGCGATGGCGCCAACGATCTGGCGATGATCGAAAGCGCCGGGCTGGGTGTGGCCTATCACGCCAAGCCCGCGGTGGCCGCCGCGGCCGCCGCGCGCATCGACCATGGCGACCTCACCGCGCTACTCTATGCGCAGGGCTACAAGCGATCAGAATTTGTGAGCTGAAGGTTCGGGGCGCCGGTGCTTCTTCCCTCTCCCGCTGTGGGAGAGGGTGGATCGAACATGCGGCGCATGTTCGAGACGGGTGAGGGCAGCACCAAAGCTCGGGGGTCCCCTCATCCGTCGCCG
>JACMOT010000504.1 GCA_014377915.1 Tardiphaga sp. | reverse complement strand
TCTGCGTTCCAAATCCACCACGCGGCTGACCGACACTCCCGCGATCGATACCTCGCCGTCCTATGCGCCGGATGGCAGCAAGATCTGTTTCGAATCCGATCGCGGCGGCAAGCCGCAGATCTATACGATGGCCGCCACCGGCGGCCCGGCCCAGCGTATCTCGTTTGGCGATGGCAGCTACTCGACGCCGGTGTGGTCGCCACGCGGTGACTACATTGCCTTCACCAAGCAGGGCGGCGGCCAGTTCTCGATCGGTATCATGAAGCCGGACGGCTCCGGCGAACGTCTGTTGACCTCCGGCTACCACAATGAAGGTCCAACCTTCGCGCCGAATGGTCGCGTCATCATGTTCTTCCGGGAGCCCGGCGGCGCCGGCGGCCCGTCGCTGTTCACGGTCGATGTTTCCGGACGCAATGAATTGAAAGTACCAACGCCCGGCTTCGCGTCGGACCCGGCGTGGTCGCCATTACTGTCGTAAACAGATCCTGTCCGTAATGGCTTGAGGGCTTGGCCGGTGCGCTCTGCCGCACCGGCAATACTTGCCTACTGCGCTGAAAATAAAGCCAATTTTGCAAACGATAAGCGGGACTCAACATCCGGTTAACGATCTTCGGTTAAGAAGACTTCACGACCCGCAGGTATCTTCGAGCGTCGGATATCGAACGAACGGCGTGTGCTGATGCGATTGGTTGAGCCCGAGACCTACCCTGACGACAAGATGCTGCCACCCAGCATCTATGCCGCGTTGGTGAACTCGCTTTTCCAGAACGCCGCGCCGGCGCTGGCCGGAACGCTTTGCGCTGCCGTCGGCGCGGTCATGACCGTCTGGAAAACCGGCAACGTCCTGCTCTGGCCGTGTGCCCTGCTTATCGTCGCCGTCGGCGGCGCGCGTGCGATCCAGATGCATATCTATGAACGCGAACGGCGCGGCTCGCCGCTGACGCCGGAACGGGCCGCATGGTGGGAACCGCGCTACAAGATCGGCGCCGACCTCTATGCCGCTTCGCTCGGCATCTGGTGTTTCATTGTCCTGATGGGCAGCGATGATCCGGTGGCGCACATGGTGTGTACGGCGGTCACGATCGGTTACATCGCGGCCAGCGTCGGTCGCAATTACGGCCGCCCCGAGATCATCCAGGCGCATATCATCAATGCCACGGCGCCGATGTCGATCGCCCTCGCATTGCGTGGCGACCCTTATTACGTCGCTCTGGCCGGCCTGCTGGTGCTGTTCTTTGTCGGACTTCGGCTGATCAATCTCAATCTGCACGAAATCTTCGTCAAGGCGCTTACCGAAACCGAACGCGCCGCCGCGCTGGCGGGGCAGTTCGACACCGCGCTTAACAACATGCCGAACGGGCTCTGCATGTTTGGAGCGGACGGGCGCCTTGCCGTCATCAACAATCACTTCAACCAGATGATGGGCTGCGGCGGCAATCTGGTTCGCCGCGGCGACAGCCTGCGTGAGATGATCGCGGCGTTCGTCAAGGCGGGCTCGCTGTCGCAGACGAGTGGGACCACGATCATCGTGGAAATCGAGAGTTCGAAACCTGCTCAGATCACCACGCTCGATCGTTCGCAGGATAACGAGCGCGCCTTGTCGTGGCGATTTCAGCCGATGGTCGGCGGCGGCACCGTGGTTCTGGTCGAGGACGTCACGGAGCGGCGTAATTCCGAAGCGTTGATCAGCCATATGGCCAGGTTTGACGAACTGACGGGCCTTCCCAACCGCGTCAGCTTCCGCAAAGAAATTGGGAAAATGCTTAAAAGCGCCGAGGATTCGTCGCTCGCCGCGCTGCTGTTTGTGGATCTCGATCAGTTCAAGCAGGTGAATGACACGCTGGGTCATCCCTGCGGTGACCAGTTGCTGTGCATGGTTGCCGACCGGATGCGGGAACTGCTGCGCAAGGATGATTTCGTTGCGCGTTTCGGTGGCGACGAGTTCGTTGTGTTCCAGCGCGGCATCAAGACAAATCACGACGCCGCCGATCTGGCGCGACGGATCGTCGAGCGGCTCAGCGAACGCTACGAAGTCGATAACCATCAGGTCGAAATCGGTGCCAGCGTCGGCATCGCCATGACGCAGCCGGGCGTCGGCGCTGACGGATTGCTGAAGAACGCCGATATGGCGCTGTATCGCGCCAAAGCCTCGGGGCGCGGCACGTTCTGCTTCTTCCGCGACGAGATGGCGCAAACCGTGGAAGCGCGCCGGGTCCTGGAACTGGACCTGCGCAAGGCGCTCGCCAATGAAGAATTCGAGCTTTATTATCAGCCGCTGGTCAATTTGAGGTCGGGCCGGATATCGACCTGCGAAGCCTTGCTACGCTGGAACCATCCAGTTCGCGGCGCCGTGTCGCCCGTCGATATCATTCCGGTCGCCGAGGATATGGGGTTGATCGTCGATCTCGGTCGCTGGATCCTGCGCAAAGCCTGCATGGAATGTATGAAGTGGCCGGACGCCGTCAGCGTCGCCGTCAATTTCTCGTCGCAACAGTTTCATCAGCGCGACATCCTCAGCGAGGTACGCTACGCGCTCGAGGTGTCGGGACTGCCGGCGAACCGTCTTGAAATCGAGATCACCGAGTCGTCATTGTTGAAGAATACCAAATGGACTCATGATGCGCTGTCGCAGTTGCACGCGGCAGGTTGCCGGATTTCGCTGGATGATTTCGGCACCGGCTATTCCAGCCTCAGCTATCTTCACAACTTTCCGTTGCAGAAAGTCAAAATCGACCGTTCGTTCCTTGAGGGCATCGATACCGATCGGCCGCTGACGCTGCTGCGCGGCGTAGCCCGGCTCAGCGCCGATCTCGGTATGTCGGTGGTCGTCGAGGGAATCGAGACCAATGAACAGCTCGAACTGATCAGCGCCGACGGGACGGTCACCGAGGCACAGGGCTTTCTATTCAGCCGTCCGGTCCCGGCGACACGCGTCCGTCAATTGCTGAACGCCTCGCACGGCCGTCAGCCGGATGAGCTGCTTTCCAGGTCGGCACGTTCATCAGCCGGCAAAGCTTGAACCAACGACGAAGTTCTGCCTGTGGTTGCAAATTTGGGAGGGGTTAACCCTAATAGGTCGACTCCTTTGACTTACAATAGGAAACTATTAACCTTTCGTTAGGTGAGTAGATACGCGTGGAAAGGCCGGGCATGGCTGCGGTTGAAACGATAAGCGGCTTCATTGGTCACGGCAGCGAACTTCTGGACCGGGTTGATTACCGGTTGGCCGAGACCGAGGCCGAGAAGGAAGCGATCTACGAACTGCGATACCGGGCCTATCTTCACGAAGGGGCGATCGAGCCGCGGCCGGACCGCCGGCTGACCGACCGCTTCGACGAGTCATCGCATTCCTGGGTGTTCGGCATCTTCGTCGATGGCACGTTGGCCAGTTCGCTGCGCATCAGCGTGGCCTCGCCCGATCATCCCGACTCGCCGGCGGTGGACGCCTTTCCCGATATTCTGTTGCCCGAACTGGCGCGCGGCAAGACGATCGTGGATCCGAACCGTTTCGTGGCCGATCCCAATCAGCGGCTGCCGCATCTGCCTTACATGACGCTGCGTCTGGCCTATGTGGCGTGCTCTTATTTTAACGCCGATATCGGTACCGCCACCGCGCGGGCCGAGCATCAGGCATTTTACCGCCGCGTCTTCCTGCACGAACCATTATGCCCGCCGCGGCCCTATCCGACGCTGACCAAGCCGCTGGCGCTGATGGCGGTCGATTATCCGGCGCTGCGCGAAAAGGTTTTCGCCCGCTATCCGTATTTCCGTTCCAGCTACTTCGAGCGGCGCATGCTGTTCGAACGCAAAAACCTGCATGCCTCGCCGGCGCTGAGCGGGCCCGAGTTCCCGGTGGAGTCGATGGTCGCGGTGATGCCTGCCACCAGCTCGGGCCGTTGACGGATTTCACCCGCCGGTGCGCTGTCCGACGGCAGTTCGCAAGAGCAGGTGGACAAATGGCCTGGGAAACGCGTTTCCGGCGACCTGACTTCACCGTGACGCCACATTTGCAACCCATTAACCATGCGGTTGCTTTTGGGTGACCTGTGGCATTTGATCGGCTTTGGCAACACTTCATCAAGGTTGACGGAACGTTCGCTTAACCAACGCCCTGTAGACCGAAGACAGTCGGAAAAAGCGTGAGCGTTGGAGGCTCCCGAATGAAACATCAGATGCGTATCCTCCAGGGATTAAAACTGGCCGCGGTGCTTGCCGTGGCGCTGTCGATGGGCGCGTGCGCCAACAAGAATCCGCTCGGGGCTGACGGTTCGATGGCCAATGCCGCGACGCCGGGCAGCCAGCAGGACTTCGTGGTCAATGTCGGTGACCGCGTCTTCTTCGAGAGCGACCAGACCGAGCTGTCGCCGCAGGCCATCGCGACCCTGGAGAAGCAGGCGCAGTGGCTGCAGAGCTATAACCGCTATTCCTTCACCATCGAGGGCCATGCCGACGAGCGCGGCACCCGTGAATACAATATTGCCCTCGGCGCCCGTCGCGCCCAGTCGGTCAAGACCTTCCTCGCTTCCCGCGGCATCGATGGCAGCCGGATGCGGACGATCTCCTACGGCAAGGAACGCCCGGTCGCGGTGTGTAATGACATTTCGTGCTGGTCGCAGAATCGACGCGCCGTCACCGTGCTCAACGCCGGCGCCTGAGCGCTGGATTGATATCAGCGAGCCGGCGTCCGCCTTCGGGCAGGCGCCGGTTTTGTTTTGACGCGCAGGTTTGACGCTGTCGAAAGTCACATTTTTGGCGTAGTACGGTTCTCAACGTGGTGCGCTTTCGTGTGGCGCAAAAACCGTCAGGCCAACATGTCATCCCCATTGCAAAGTCTCGCGCGCGTGCTGCTGATGTCGGCGGCGCTGGCCATACCCTCTATCGCCTTGGCGCAGCAGCAACTTGAAGATGTCGATCCGGAAGTGCGGGTCCAGCAGCTCGAAAGCCAGCTGCGCCAGCTCACCGGCCAGAATGAAGAGCTCCAGTTCCGCAACCGCCAGCTCGAAGACCAGCTTCGGCAGTCGCAGGCCGCCGCGCCGCCGGCCGGTCGCCCCAACGTAGCCGCCGCGCCGCCCGGACCGGCGCCACGGCAGAACGTTCAGCCGGTTCCGGTTCAGCCGCAGGTCTATGACCAGCAGGCCGCGCCGGCGCCGATCGTGCAGGACCCGGCGCCGCCGCGTGGCGGACGCCGCAACGACGCTTTCGATCCCAGCGCCAATCCGGGCGCGCCCGGGGTGCCGCGCGCACTCGGCGGCGGCCAGTTGCCGCTGGCCGCCAACGCGCCGGTCGGACGCGCGGGCGAACCGATCGACCTCAACAATGCGGCACCTCGGGCCGCGGCGGCGCCGTTGCCGCGTGAATCTGGTGCGACGGGCGGCCTGACCACGCTGCCCCCGGGGGCCACGCCGAAGGACGAGTTCGACCTCGGCATCGGCTACATGCAACGCCGTGACTACGCGCTGGCCGAAGAGACCATGCGCAACTTCGCGCAGAAATATCCGACCGACCCGCAGATCGCGGATTCGCAATACTGGCTCGGCGAGAGCTTCTACCAGCGCCAGAAGTATCGTGACGCCGCCGAGGCCTTCCTCGGCGTCACCACCAAGTTCGGCACGTCGGCCAAGGCGCCGGATGCGCTGTTGCGGCTCGGCCAGTCGCTGGCCGCGTTGAAGGAGAAGGAAGCCGCCTGCGCCGCGTTCGGCGAGGTGCTGCGGAAATATCCGAAGGCGTCGAATGGCGTGAAAACGGCCGTCGACCGCGAGCAAAAACGCGTTAAGTGCTAGGCGGAAGTCCCGGACCTGATCCGGGGCGGGAACCGGCTGTGCGGGCATGTCCGACGACGATAAATCACCGGTCTCGGCCCAGGACGCAAAGCAGCTGTTCGCCGACTGGAAGCAGGCCCCGACGCTGATTTTGGCGGTGTCCGGCGGCCCCGACTCGGTAGCGCTGCTGTGGCTGGCTGTTCGCTGGCGCCGCGCGCTCCCGCGCGGACCGGAACTGATCGCCGTCACCGTCGACCATGGCCTGCGGCCGGACGCCGCGCGCGAGGCGCGTGACGTCAAGAAGCTGGCCACCGCCCTCCAAGTTCCGCACCGCACGCTGCGCTGGACCGGCGAAAAGCCCGCCAGCGGACTGCCGGCGGCGGCGCGCGAGGCCCGCTACCGGCTGCTGGCCAAGGCGGCGCGGGCTGCTGGCGCCAGCCATGTCCTCACCGCGCATACCCGCGACGAC
>JACMOT010000503.1 GCA_014377915.1 Tardiphaga sp. | reverse complement strand
TGCGCGGGCAAAATCCACCGTCGGAGAAATCTCCGACGCGCTGGAGAAGGTCTACGGCCGGCATCGCGCGGAGATAAAGTCCATCACCGGCGTCTACAAGCGGGAGGCTGCCACCATGTCCAATCGGGTCGCGCAGGTACAGGCACTGATCGACGCCTTCGAGGACGCCGAGGGCCGCCGCCCGCGCATTCTGGTCGCCAAGATCGGCCAGGACGGCCACGACCGCGGCCAGAAGGTGATCGCCTCGGCCTTCGCCGATGTCGGCTTCGACGTCGACATCGGACCACTCTTCGCTACCGCCGACGAGGCCGCGCGTCAGGCGGTGGCGAACGACGTCCACATCCTGGGACTTTCCTCGCTCGCCGCCGCGCACCTTTCCGCGGTGCCGGAGTTGAAGGCGGCGTTGAAGAAACTGGGGCGCGACGACATCATGATCATCATCGGCGGCGTGGTGCCTCCGCAGGACTACGCCGAACTCTACAAGGCGGGCGCCGAGGCGATCTTCCCGCCCGGCACCGTGATTGCCGACGCGGCGGAAGAACTGATCCACAAGCTCAATGCCAGGCTGGGGCATAGCGAGGCGGCGGAGTAGGACACCATCCGGCAGTATGGTACGATATAGCCATGACCGAGGTTGCCAATATCACGCTGGACACGATCCTCACGAAGCTGCGCGAGCTTGCGCCTGCCATCAAGGCGGAAGGAGCAACGCGGCTCGCGGTATTCGGGTCCTGGGCGCGTGGCGACGCGCGACCGGACAGTGATCTCGACCTCCTGATCGAGACGTTTGACCGCACCGACAGCACGCGACAGTTCGATTGGTCCAACGTCATGAACATGATTGAGGACTCGGTCGGCATCTGGCCGCATCTGATGTATCCGACGGAGTTGACACCCCGCATCAGGGAACGAATGGCTGACGATCTGATCGAGGTATTCTGAATGCCTCCCTCTATGGAAGACCAGTTTCAGGATATTCTCAGATCCTCGACCAAGAGCGGGATGTTTATCGAAGGTCGCAGCTTCGACGAATTCGTGTCCGATGACATGCGCTATCTCGCGACCGAGCGCTTGCTCGGAATGGCCTGCGAAGCCGCCGTTAAATTACCCGACAACGTCAAACAATCGGCGCCGCACATCAACTGGCGCGAGATGAACAATTTCGCCAATCTCTCGCGTCACGCCTATCATTCGACCAACGCCGACAAGGTTTGGAAAATCATTCAGAATGACATCCCCCTGCTGAAAGCCTTTGTCGAACAGCGCATCCGCGAAGGCGGCCAATGACTCCGTCTTCAACGCCGAAGCCGCTAGCGAAGCCACGCGCTCCCCTCGATATTTCCGCCCTTGCCGCTTCCGTCCGCGCCGGCAATCGCGCCGCGCTGGCGCGGGCGATCACGCTGATCGAAAGCCGCCGCGCCGACCATCAGGCCCGCGCGCGCGAACTGGTGCAAATGCTGCTGCCGGACACCGGCCGCGCCATTCGCGTCGGCATCACCGGTTCGCCGGGTGTCGGCAAATCGACCACCATCGACGTGCTCGGCATGTATCTGCTGAGACAGGGCCACAAAGTCGCGGTGCTGGCGGTGGATCCGTCGTCAGCGCGCACCGGTGGCTCGATCCTCGGCGACAAGACACGGATGGCGCTGCTGTCGGCCGAAGACAATGCGTTCATCCGGCCGTCGCCGGCGTCGGGCACGCCCGGCGGCGTGGCGGCGAAAACCCGTGAGGCGATGCTGCTGTGCGAGGCCGCCGGCTTCGACGTGGTGCTGGTGGAGACGGTCGGCATCGGGCAGTCGGAAACCGCGGTCTGCGACATGACCGACTTCTTCCTCGCGCTGATGCTGCCCGGCGCCGGCGACGAGTTGCAGGGCATCAAGAAGGGACTGGTCGAGCTCGCCGACATGATCGCGGTCAACAAGGCGGACGGCGACAACATCGCCCGCGCCAATCTGGCGGCCGGCCAATATCGCGGCGCGCTGCACATCCTGACGCCGCGTTCCGAGCACTGGTATCCGCCGGTGCTGACCTATTCGGCGCTGGCCGGCATCGGCATCGCCGAACTCTGGCAGAAGATCCTTGATCACCGCACCGCGATGAACGCTTCCGGAGACTTTGCCCAGCGCCGGCGCGAACAGCAGGTGAAGTGGATGTGGACCATCCTGGAGCAGCGCCTGATGGCGCGGCTGCGCGCCGATCCGGCGATCCGTGCCAGCGTCAAACTCACGGAGAGAGAAGTCGCCGAAGGCCGGATCGCACCGGCGGTGGCGGCCGAGCAGATCGCCGTGCTGCTGAAAGAGTGAGATGGTCGAGTCCCTTCGTATCCTGATCACCGGCTTCGGCCCGTTTCCCGGCGCTCCGGTCAATCCGACGCAGCCGCTGGTCGCGCGTCTGGCCAAACGGCGTCGCCCGGCGTTCAGAGATGTCGAACGCATTCCGCATATTTTCCCGGTCAGCTACAGCGCCGTCGATCGCGAATTGCCGGCATTGCTGGCACGGCACCGGCCCGATGCGCTGCTGATGTTCGGGCTGGCGTCGCGAACGCCCTTCATCCGTGTCGAGACCCGCGCCCGCAATGCGGTAACGATGCTGTGGCCAGACGCCGAGCACACAAAAGTGCGGCAGGCATGCATTGAACCGGGAGCCGACGCGCGGATGTTTCGCGCCCATACCGCCCGGCTGCTGCTGGCCGCGCGGCGAACCGGCGTCGACGCCCGGCTCTCGCGCAATGCCGGGAGCTATCTGTGCAACTATCTGTCATGGCGCGGCATCGCCGCCGCACAGGCCCCGGGCGGGCCCCGCCCCGCCGCCTTCATCCATGTCCCGCTGCTGGCGCGGGACCCCGCCTCGCGGCGGATGACGCTGGATCAACTGGTCGGGGCCGGCGAAGCCCTGTTGCTGGAAACCATCCGGCTGGCCCGGGCGAGCCGCATCGCGCGCCGGTTGTGATCCCTGCTCCGCGAGCATGACCGCGCGCACCTTAATACCATTTTGCCGACTTTTCGATGACGGTGAATAGATCCCGTTCTGCGAAGCAGCCATGCCCAAAGCCTGCTTGTGCGGCGCAACATCACCGGCATATCTGGCGCTGCACCATAAGGACGCCATTTGTGACCGACATCAACGCCGACGCCTGGATTTCATCCACCCACCGCCCGATGAAGTTCCCCGAATTCGTGCTGGTGATCGCGTCGATCATGGCGCTGAATCCGCTGGCGATGGACATCATGCTGCCGTCGCTGCCGGACATCGGCGCGGCCTACAGGATCGCCGACGCCAACCGCCTGCAGACGGTGCTGTCGACCTTCCTGCTCGGCTTCGGCTTTGGTCAGTTCATCATCGGCCCGCTGTCCGACCGCTTTGGCCGCCGCCCGATCCTGCTGCTCGGGATGGGCCTGTATTGCGTGGCCAGCCTGCTGGCGATCATGGCCCCCTCGTTCGAGACCCTGCTGCTGGCGCGGGCCCTGCAAGGACTTGGCACGTCCGCGACGCGCGTTATCGCCACCTCGATCGTGCGCGACTGCTATGCCGGCCGCCGCATGGCCAGCGTGATGTCGCTGGTGATGATGGTGTTTATCGCTGTGCCCGTGGTGGCGCCGTCGATCGGCCAGGCCATCATGCTGATGGCGCAGTGGCGCGGCGTGTTCGTCGTGCTCACCGTCTATGGCTTCCTGGCGCTGATCTGGAGCGCGTGGCGATTGCCGGAAACCCTGCCGCCCTCGGAACGCAAATCGCTGGCGATCCGGGATGTGCTTGGCGCCTACTGGCAGACCATCAGCAACCGGCAGACGCTCGGCTACGCGGTTGCCGCCGGCGGCGTCATCGGCACGCTGTTCGGCTTCGTCTTCACCGCGCAGCAGGTGTTCACCGAAATCTTCCACCTCGGACATTATTTCCCGCTGGCCTTTGCCGCGATCGCCATCGGGGTGGCGCTTGCCGGGTTCCTTAATTCACGTTTCGTGGGCCGGCTTGGCATGCGGGTGATTTCCCACGGCGCGCTGGTCGGCTATGTCGCGGTCGCGGCCATCATGCTGGCGGCGGTGAAGTTCGACGTGCTGTCCCTGCCGCTGTTCATGGCGCTGGCGGCGCTGATGATGTTCGGCTTCGGCCTGGTGTTCGCCAACTTCACCGCGTTGGCGATGGAGCCGCAGGGTCACATCGCCGGTACCGCCTCCTCGCTCTACGGCACCATCACGACGCTGGTCGGGATCGGCATCGGCTACAGCATCGGCCAGGATTACGACGGCACGCTGCTGCCTTTCGCCACCGGTTTCTTTCTCTGCACGCTCGCTTCGCTTTGCGTCGTGGCTCTGGTCGAGAAAGGCCGCCTGTTCAGGCCGCACAGGATGGCCGGTTGATCGTCGGCGCGGCAAGCGCGGCACGGCGCCGACCATTTTGGAAACGGCCGGCCTGAACCCGACGCCATTTGAAACATTATGTATTTTTACCGGAGCGATCCGATGCCCTACGCGCTGTTCTGCGATGATGCGAAACTGAGCAATACCTACCCCACCGAAGCCGACGTCTGGAAACTCGCAACCGACAGCGGGCTGGTCACAGACGTCGAAATCAGGGGCAACCAGCCGACGCCGCGGCGAGTGCTGGACAACGACTATGAGATTCGTCCGTGCGAGACCGAACCGGGCGAAGATCCTCACAAGAACAAAGTCGATGCCCGTGAACAGAAGGACTTTCAGATCAACCGGAAGGCCCTGGCAGCGGAAACGGACGATGCTCCTCCGCGTCGGAAATCTGACTGACGCGGCGATTATCCGCCGCGTCAGTCCGCGCCTTTCCGATCAGCTTTTTGTCTTCAGTGAAGCCATGTCGATCACGAAGCGATATTTCACGTCGTTACGGATCAAGCGCTCATAAGCCTCATTGATGTCCTGCATCCGGATCATCTCGCAGTCGGGCAGCACGTTATGCTCGGCGCAAAAATCGAGCATTTCCTGGGTCTCCTTGATACCGCCGATCAGCGAACCGGCGATGGTCTTGCGCAGTCCGACCAGCGGCGCCGCGTTGAAGCCCGGCATCGGCTCGATGGCACCGACCAGCACGAGGTCGCCGTCGCGCTTCAGCAGCGCCACCAGCGGATCGAGCGGATGCGCCGAGGGCACGGTATCGAGGATGAAGTCGAACTGATTGGCGGAGGCCGCCATGGCGTCCTTGTCGTCCGAAAGCAGGAAATGATGCGCGCCGAGCCGCCGTGCGTCGGCTTCCTTGCCGGTCGAGGTGCTGATCATGGTCACCTCGGCGCCGAACGCGTGCGCCAACTTGAGCGCCATGTGGCCGAGACCGCCGAGGCCGACGACGCCGACCTTGCTGCCCGGACCGACGTTCCAGTGGCGCAGCGGCGAATAGGTGGTGATGCCGGCACAGACCAGCGGTGCGACGCGGCTGATATCGAGGTTGGCCGGAATCCGCAGCACGAAATGCTCGGTAACCACCACGCTTTCTGAATAGCCGCCCTTAGTGATGGAGCCGTCGACGCGGTCTTTCGAATTGTAGGTCTGGGTCATGCCGCTCTCGCAGAACTGCTCAACATCCTCCTTGCAGGACGCACATGTCATGCAGCTGTCGACCATGCAGCCGACCGCGACCAGGTCACCCTGCTTGAAGGTCTTGACGTGACCGCCGACCTCCGAAACGCGACCGACGATCTCGTGGCCGGGCACGGTCGGGTAGATGGTGTTGTGCCATTCATCGCGGACGACGTGGAGATCGCTGTGGCAGATGCCGCAATACAGGATGTCAATGCGCACATCATGCGGCCGCAGATCGCGCCGCTCGATGGAAACCGGCGCCAGCGGCCGGTCGGATGCTGGCGTACCATAGCCCATAACGGTGGTCATAATTGATGCTTTCAGGAGATTGGAGGAAACGCGCGCGTCCCGCGCGGAGACCGACGACGCGAAGGCGACGCGTCGTCCACAGGTCGCGGAAGACGCGTGCGTTACAGCGGCGCGTCAGCCTTCAGGTAACGCACCAGCTTCTTGTTGACGAAGGCCTGGATTCCGATGTCACCGAGTTCGCGGCCATAGCCCGAATCCTTGATGCCGCCGAACGGCAGTTCGGCGTCGGTCCACGACAGGTTGTTGACGAACATCATCCCGGTCTCGACCCGGCTCGCCACCCGCTTGCCGCGCGCGATGTCTTTGGTGAACACCGAGCCGCCGAGGCCAAAGTCGGAATCATTGGCCAGCGCGATCGCGGCCTCCTCGTCCTTGACGCGGAAGAACATCGCCACCGGCCCGAAGAATTCATCGCGAAAAGCCGGGTTGCCTGGCTTCACATCGGCCAGGATGGTCGGCTGCATGTAGGCGCCAACTCTGTCGACGCGCTTGCCGCCCGTCACCAGCCTGGCGCCGTTGGCCACCGCCTGCTCGACCTGACCGAGCAACTGCACCAGAGCCCCCTCCGAAGACAGCGGACCCAGCGTGGTCTTCTCATCCATCGGATCGCCGGCTGCCAGCGCGTCGAACGCCAGCGTGAATTTCTCGAGGAACTTGTCGGCGACGCTGTCGACGACAATAAACCGCTTGGCGGCGCAGCAGGTCTGGCCGCCATTGTACATGCGACCCCACACCGCCCATGGCATGGTGTGCTCGAGGTCGGCATCGTCAAGAACGATAAAGGCATCGCTGCCGCCGAGCTCCATCGACGATGGTTTAAGATTTTGTCCGGCGCGCGCGGCGACGCTGCGGCCGGCGGCGACGCTGCCGGTCAGCGCCACGCCCTTGATGCGGGGGTCGTCGATGACGCTGTCCGACTGCTCATGGGAGATGAACAGGTTGGTATAGAGCCCGGCCGGGGCGCCAGCGTCGGTCAGCAGCTTTTCAAAGGCCAACGCGCATTGCGGCACGTTGCCGGCATGCTTCACCACCAGCACATTGCCGGCCATCAGCTGCGGACCGACGACGCGGGCCAACTGGTAATACGGAAAATTCCATGGTTCGACGGCAAAGATCACGCCGATCGGGCTGCTTTCCATATGGGCTTCGCCGGCGATCGGGTTGAGTGGCTGCGGCGCCAGGAAGCGCTCGGCGTTCCTGGCATAATAAGCGAGGATACTCGAACTATACTCGACCTCGCCGCGCGCCTCGCTGATGCGCTTGCCCATCTCCAGCGTCATGGTTCGCGCAAACGTTTCGACCTGTTCGTGCAGCAGCTTCGCCGCCTTCGCCAGAATCACCGCGCGCTCGGCATAGGTTTTGTGGCGCCAGGTCTCGTAGCAGCGCGCCGCCACCGCCAGTCTGTCCTCGAGTTGTTGCTTGGTCAGCGGCTCGAACGTCTTGAGCAGTTTCCCGGTGGCGGGATTGACACTCTGATAGGCCATGATCGTTCTCATTATTGATGTCGTGCGACAGGGATCGGCGGCGCGGCGGGAACCACGCGGGCACAAAGGTCGCAATGTCAGGAAGCGCGAAAGCCGACGGCAACTCGATCTGCGAGAATTCCGCAGAATACGACCGTCCTGATGAGCAAAGCCGCTGCGCTCGCCATGGTTCCCAATTAATGTCCGATTCCCGACAATAAATCGCGAGCCAGCGAATGTGGCATCCCTGGGCCGCGGGGTTAACCGTACCGCCAACAATGCTCTGCCTGCGCTGTCGCCACTAGGAGTACCGCACGGCATGGTGGCATCGTGGGTGACGCAACCCGGCGCCATCAGGAGAGCCATGCCATGGACGTCAATCGCCGCCATCTGCTCAGTACCGGCGCCGCGGGCCTGACCGCCGGCGCGTTCGCGGCCGATGCCGACGCGGCCCGCGCGGCGCCGCTGACATCCACACTCGGGCGGGACGCGACACAGTATGGCGTGCGGCCTAACAGCCCGGACGATCAGACCCGCGCCCTGCAGCGGGCCATCGACGATGCCGCCCGCGCGCAAGTGCCACTGGCGCTGCCACCAGGGCGGTACCGCACCGGCCAGTTGAAGCTGCCGGGCGGCTCGCAACTAATCGGCATACGCGGCGCCAGCACACTTGTATTCACCGGCGGCGCCTCGCTGCTGTCGAGCGAAGGAGGCGAACACGTCTCCTTGATCGGTCTGACGCTGGACGGCGGTGGCCTGCCGCTGCCGACCCGGCGCGGCCTGGTACACTGTCTGCAGGCCCTCGATCTACGCGTCACCGATTGCAACATCTCCAACAGCGGCAAGAACGGGATCTGGCTGGAGAATGCCGCGGGCATCATCTCCGGCAACACCTTCGGCACCATCTCCGGCACGGCGGTCGTCTCGTTCGATGCGCGTGGCCTTGTGGTCTCGCAAAACACCATCACCGGCACCAGCGACAATGGCATCGAAATCCTGCGCACCACGATCGGCGACGACGGCACGCAGGTGATCGATAACCGGATCGAGGATATCAAGGCCGGTCCCGGCGGCTCCGGCCAGCATGGCAATGCCATCAACGCATTCCGCGCCGGCAATGTGATTGTGTCGGGCAACCGCATCCGCAATTGCGACTACTCCGCGGTGCGCGGCAATTCAGCGTCGAACATCCAGATTTCCGACAACAGCGTCAGCGACGCCCGCGAGGTCGCGCTGTATTCGGAATTCGCCTTCGAGGGCGCGGTGATCGCCAACAACAGCGTCGACGGCGCCGCGGTCGGCGTCTCCGTGTGCAATTTCAACGAGGGCGGCCGCCTCGCGGTCGTGCAGGGCAATATCATCCGCAATCTCAGGCCGAAACGGCCGATCGGCACCGCGCCGGACGACGACGCCGGCATTGGCATCTATGTCGAGGCCGACGCCACGGTGACCGGCAATGTGGTGGAAAATGCACCCTCGTTCGGGATGATGGCCGGCTGGGGAAAATATCTGCGCGACGTCGCCATCACCGGCAATGTAATCCGCAATGCTTTCATCGGGATCGGCGTCTCGGTGGTACCCGGCGCCGGCACCGCTCTGGTCGGCAACAACATCATCTCGGGAGCGCCGCGTGGCGCGGTGGTCGGGCTCGATCATGCCAGGCCGGTAACGCCCGACCTCACGGCCGATGGCGCGCAGCATTATCCGCAACTGGCGCTATCGGGAAATGCCGTGAGATAGGGCCGGCACCGGTCGGCACGCTCGGGTACCGACTTGCCCCGGACATGCCAATCAGATCGACGCCGCCCGCAGCATCGGATAGCGCTCGCTTAGTACCGCAGGATCGAGGGCGCGCTTCCAGTCCAGTTCGGCCGGCGTGACCGCCGCGGTACGTGGAGGCGTATCCACGCGTTGGCTGGGGGAAGACACGACGAGTTGCAACGGTACCGCCTCGACGGCCACCGCTCGCTTCTTGCGCGGCTCCTGGTACAGGACTGATCCGGCATAGGCCGGTACCTGGTCGGGGCGATCGAGCCAGCACCAGGTCACCGGCAGATTTTCGATGGTGACTTGCTGCCTGGCCAGCGTCTGCCAGCGCTCCACCGCCGCCTTGGCTTCCTGGATATTTTCCAGGAATTCCAGCTCGGTATGATAGCGACGCCAGCGGCCGCTCTCGAACAATTCGGTCAGATAGTCCAGCCGACGCTCGGCGAGCGCCTGCCAGCGTTGGACCAACTGACGGCCGCTGCCGGCCTGAAGGTGCAGTGACATGGCAATGTCCGCGAGAGGAAAACGGACGCAAAGCAACAAGCGAATCGAACCCTGGTGCTTGCGATGATCTGGGGAAAAGTTCCCGGGGTCTAGCAAAATGTGTTCAAAATTGGACACATCCAGGCGCTTACCACTGGAAATCCCTGCAGATGCCGCAACATGCGAGTCAATCCGTAGCGCTAGGATGGCTGGGAAACCGTCAACATATGGTTAACGAAAGACCCGCCCGGGGGGACAGCCGGACGGGTCGGGCGCGATCCGACGCTGGGATTGTGGGCGCAGGCGCCGGATGGGCCTTGCTGGGGAGTGATATTCGCTCCCTCTTCCATAGGTCGTAGGGACGCTACGGAGGTTCAACGCGGTCCAGACATAAGTGGAAGATCAGCGGCGCAACCAGGATTTGTCCAACGCGTTCGGCGCCATGACGGCATCAGGCGGAGTTGGTGCCTCGGCCGAGTCCACCATGTCGGGGGACGCGGCGGCCACCGGCAGCACCGCTCGCACCGCCGATACCGCTCCGAAGGCATCCGCCACGCCGGCGCCGAACAGGTCGTCACGGCCAGGGGCACCGAGGTCCCGCGCGGTCCTCATCAGGATGTCGCGCAGTTGGCGCGGTAGCAGTCGCGGATTGCGCTCAAGCATCAGGGCTGCCAGCCCGCTGACATAGGCGGCGGAAAAGGAGGTGCCCGAGGCCATTTGGTACTTATTGTCCGGTGCCGGCAGGAAGATGTTGACACCGGGCGCGGCCACCGCGATATGGCCGCCGCGGCTAGAGGCCTGAAACAGCCGATCGGAGGAATCGGTCGCGCTCACGGCGATGACGTTGGGATTGGCGGCCGGATATGCCGGCGGCGATCCCGGCCCGGCATTTCCGGAGGCCGCCACCAGCACGATGCCGCGCGTGGTCGCCGCCGCGACGCCGCGCTCAAGCAGTGGATCCAGCGGCCCTGCGAAGCTCATATTGATTACCTGCGCACCATGCGACGCGGCATGATCGAGACCCTTCATGATCACGAAGGATGTGCTCTCGGCGCCATTTGGCGCGTCCCCGAAAGCGCGGATAGCCAGAATGCGCGCGCCCGGCGCGCTACCCATCAGTCGCGCATGTGACACGATGGCGCCGGCAATGCCGGTGCCATGGAGATGCGGGGGCCCGCGGCCACCGAGCGCATCGAACGAGCCGGCAAAAGCATCGGTCAACTCGGGATGCGCGATGTCGATGCCGGAATCGATCACGGCGATGATGATGTCGTTGCCATGGGCCAGCCGGTGCGCTTCCGGCAGGCGCAGCTTGGCAAGCGCATATTGCGCGGGGTCCCCCTCGCCCGGGGCTGGCGTCGTGTTCTGATCCTGCAGCAGATAGCGGAAGTTGGGCTGGGCGGCGCGCACGCTGGACTCCGCGCGCAATTGTGACCGCAGGGCATCCACCGCGCGGCCGTCGGTGATGCGGAACAGGCTCAGCGTGCTGCCGACCAGCGGCAGGTCCTGGACCGCGATCCGCGCCAGACCATAGCGCCGCGAAAACACGGCGAGTTGGGCATTGGTCAGCATGTTCTCCAGTTCGACGACGATCTGACCGGGAACATAGCGATCGCGGGATGCCGCCGCGACGGTACCGCGCGAGCCGCGACCTGCGTTCTGGGCGCGCGCCGGCGGGCCCCCGAAACCGGCGCCGCCGGGATCGCGTGGCCCGCGGCGACCGGTCCGCGCGGCGGCGAAGCGAGGGCCGGCATCCCCCGCCTTGCGTCCGACCAGCGCTGGGCCGGCGAAATCCGGCCGGGGCCGCGGCGCGGCCGTCAGGCCGATGCCAGGCATCCGCGCGCCCATTTGCAGGCCCGGCGACCGCATTCGATTCTGCGCCCGCGCCACCGGGACACCGGGCAGCGACGCCACGATCAGAACCGCGATGACGCTCAACCAGAGCGATCCGTGGCCGCCAGCACGATCAAGGCTCATGGACACGCTCCCCGTCTGCCGCGCGATACGCCGGCGCTTCCCCGCCTATTGCGCGGGAACTGCCATGCTGACGATCTTTTCGTCCTCCAGCCGACGGACCAGGCCGGCGATCTGATCCCCGGTCATCGGTTTGTTACCGAATTGCAGCCGGAACATGCCGTCCTTGCCGCCGTCCAAAATAGTGCCTTGATAGGCCTCCAGCAGCGCCGTGATGTCGGACATCAGGGCGGTCGGCGCGAACCGGACATAGGCACGTGGACCGGCATCGGCCGCCCCGATCGAACGCGTAACGGGGGTTGTGCCGCCGGGGGGTGGCGCAGACTGATAGGACGCGGTCTGGAACGCGGCTGGCGGATGATTCACCAGCACCGCGCCGATCAGGCCAGCCTGCAGCAACAGCGCCAGCGCGCCAATCGCGGCGGCCGCGGCCATCGTACGCGGCGAACGCCGTGCGAAAAAGCCGATGATCCGGACTGAGATATTGAACGAAGCGTAAGTATCACGCGCCGGTTCGGCATCGATCGCGGCAAACAGCTTCTGCATGGCCCGCGACGACGGCGCGCCCAGACTCTCATTGAGCAGGATGGTCTCGGCGTATTCCTCCTGGATCGCGGCGTATTGCCGGGCCAGCTCCGGATCGTTGGCCAGGGCCTCATCGACGCGGCGGCTGTCGCGGGTGTTAAGCGTGCCGGCGGCGTGCCAGGGCAACAACGCCTCGATCTCGCCAGGCTCCTGATCCCGCACCTTCTCCCTCATCGCCATCATGGCCAGCCTCGCTCCACGCCGGCTGCCTTCAGCAGATCGGCCAGTTTCTTGCGCGCATAAAACAGCCGCGTCTTCACGGTGTTCTCGGGAATCCCGACAATCCCGGCCACCTCTTCCACGGATTTCTCGTGGTAATAAACGAGATCGACGATCTCCCGATGCTCCGGCGAAAGCGAGCCCAGGCACTTCCGCAACGCGACACCGGTATCGATTTTCTGGAACGCAACCTCGGGATCGTCGGACGTGTCCTCGATCGCGTTGGCCGTCTCATCATCCAGTTCGGCATCCTTGCGCTTGCGCAGCGCCGACAACGCCTTGAACCGGGTGATCGCCAGCAGCCAGGTCGACACGGCGGAGCGGCCCTCGAACTTTCCCGCCTGTCGCCAGACATCGAGGAATACCTCGCTGATCAGGTCCTCCGCGATCTGCTCGTCCCGAACCAGCCTGAGCCCGAAACGAAACACCCTCACATGGTGCCTCCCATACAGCACCTGCATCGCCAACCGATCGCCTTGTGCGATCCGGGCGATCAGGATGTCGTCCGAAGTCGCATGCACCACGCTCAATGGCCGCCTCGTTGGGTTTGTCGGGACGGGACCGTAAGAGGTTCGACTGACACGGCGATTCTTCTCAAAATATCCAGGAATACCAGCGGGCGGCGGGGCCTAAGACACTCGGCAGCATCACGCAGGAACCTTACCAAGTCGCTGCCCGACTCGCAGCGCATTTGGGAAGAAGTCTGCCACCGACCGTCCGGACGGTGCTGTGAGCAGATTATTTCACCGTGCCGTGAAACCGTCACCCAATTTTACCGTATTTGTAGGCGGCGAATCCCTGCCACATCAAGTCAACTCGGGCCCCGGCGTTCACCACGTCGGGGTTCTTTTTGGCTGATCCAACGGTATCCGATGACCTCAAAAACCACGATAATACCGTAATCCATGTCCGCCTGGCACGGAGGATTAATAATTCTCCCGGTAGTCGCCCGGGCGTGACGTCGCAAAATACACCAAAACGAAAGGCTTTGCTCGCTACGGTTCCATCTTCCTATTCCGGCGATAGCGAGATCATGACCGCGGCCTTCTCAACCATTCAAAATCCGGCGAACGGCGATTTTGAAGTCGTCGAGGGCGAACTGGGGCACGAAATGCTGACCCGACGCCTGAAGCGTCGGCGCCAGGTCCTGGTGCTCGCGGCTGCCAGCCATCTCATCAATATCGCCCTGCTCGTCACCTTCGCGGCCGCCGGAACGGTATCTCCCGCGATGGTGGCGGCTTTCACACTCGCAGCCACGGCTTTCATCGGGTTCTTCCTGGTGCTTTCCGAGAGTGGCGTGACCGATCGCTGGCAGGATCATCACTTCACCCTGCCCTATACGGTGACCAGTGCCGGCCTGTTGCTGGCCTTCATCTGCCTCGCGCCCGGCGTCGGCATCGTCTTCCTGTGCGCGCTGTTCCTGGTGGCCAATGTCATTTCGCTGCGCGCAACACCGCGCCAGGGCCTGATCTGCTGGGCGGCGCTGACCATCAGCGTGGCCGCCGTCTATCTGCTGGCAGACCTGCCGATGCAGGTGCCGTTTGCGACGCCGGCGGAACGGCTCGCGACTCTTCTCACTTTCTCTTTGACCATCGCGCGCAGCATGTTCATCGGCATCTTCGCGAACATACTCCGCGAAGTACTGCACCGGCGCCGCATCGAACTGGAGATCGCCTATAAGCGCATCGAAGAGCTTGCCGAGCTTGATGAGCTCACCGGATCGTTCAACCGCCGCTGCATCATGCGCATGCTGGACGACGAAATTCTTCGTACCCATCGCGGCAAGACCGAATGCACCGTCGCGCTGATTGATCTCGACTGGTTCAAGCGCATCAACGACAATTTCGGTCATCCCACCGGGGACGAAGTGCTGCGCACCTTTGCGATCACCATGTTCGCCAACATTCGCAGCATCGATAAATTCGGCCGCTACGGTGGCGAGGAGTTCATGCTGGTGCTGCCGGACACGCCGCACGACATGGCCGTTCAAATGCTTGACCGGTTACGCCTGATCACAGCCGCGCTGGACTGGAGTGCCTTCTCGGATGGGTTGAGCGTTACGATTTCGGCCGGCGTGGCTACCCTCGTTTCCGACGAAACCGCCGAAATGTTCCTGGCACGCGCCGACAGCGCGCTGTACGCGGCCAAGCACGGCGGTCGAAACCGGATTGCGAGCGCCTGAAATTTTTAACTAGCCTGGCGACCCGGAATTTATCTTCGTTGCGTATTGCAAGCTCCCACATAGGTCCACGGTTTTGAAAACAGCGATATCGACCAATCTGCTGGATGAGCTTCAAACGACGCTCGCGCACGGTAACGTGGCGCGGCGCGTCGAGACTTTGCGCCGCGTCACCGACCTGTTCCTGAACAACGCGGTCGATTACACGGGCGAACAGATCGCCGTGTTCGACGACGTCTTTACTTGCCTGATCGAGACGATGGAAACATCCGCGAAGCAATTGCTGGCGCAGCGGCTAGGGCCCGCCGCCAACGCGCCTCCCCGCATCGTGCGCGCCCTCGCCTTTGACGATCTGATCGAGGTCGCCTCCCCGGTGCTGTCGCAGTCCGAATGCCTCGACGATCCCACGCTGATCGAAAATGCCCGCACCAAGAGCCAGTCGCATCTACTGGCGATTTCGGTGCGAAAAACCCTGAGCAACGCCGTCACCGATGTGCTGGTCGAGCACGGCGACGGAGAAGTGGTCAAGAGCACAGCCAGCAATCCCGGCGCGGAGTTCTCGGAACATGGCTACACGACGCTGTTGTCTCGCGCCCGGCACGACGACAGTATCGCGACCTGCCTCGGCATGCGCACGTCGATTCCGCGGCACCATTATCTGAAGCTGATCTCGAAGGCTTCCGCGGCCGTGCGGGCCAGGCTCGAGACCGCCAACCCGCAATTCGCCGCCGATGTCTCGGTGGCGGTTCAGGAGGCGACAAGGCGCGCCCGATCGTCGCCCGCCGCTGTGAACCGCCAGACCATCATTGCTCACGGCCTGGTCCGCTCGTTGTTCGAAGACGGCCGCCTCGACGAGGACCAGGTCGTAGCCTTCGCCGACGCCAGCAACTTCGATGAGGCCAACGCGGCGATTTCGTGCCTTGCCAATGTCCCTGTGGCCGTTGCCGAAACCATGATGGTGGAGTCACGCACCGAAGGCATTTTCATTCTGGCCAAGGTGGCGAATTTCTCATGGTCGACGGTCAAGGCCATCATCAACATGCGTGAGAAATTGTCCGGCGCGACCCTGTCCGAAAGTGGCGCCGACCGCGCCACCTACGAACGCCTGCGTCCGTCAACGGCGCAGCAGGTGCTGCGCTTCCACCGCATGCAGCAGGTCGCATCGCTGTCCGGCGGCTGATCCGCGGGCCGCTTACGGCGATTGTCCCGAAGGCCGCCGCCGCTAACCGCGCCCCGCCGCATAGCCGCAATCACATTAGCGCTGATCAGCTATCCGCTGACGGGCATCGACTTGTGGCCTTCCTCGCCGATAGTGGAGAACGGCATCGCGCAGATGATGCGGCAGGCTACGTCAGGCGGGGTATTGGCATGCGAGTGTTGGTTACAGGCGCCGGTGGCTTCATCGGCACCGTGTTGGTTGACGCCCTGCTGCGACACGACCAGCTGCTCGGCCGCGGCGGCGAAGCCGTGAGGATAAAAGAAATCTTGCTGCTCGACAACGTGCTTCCCAACCTGACCGACCCACGACTGACGCCGCTGCGGGCCAATATCTCCGACCAGGACACGCGGCTCAGGATCGCTCGATGGAAACCAGACAGCGTGTTTCATCTCGCGGCCGTGCTGACCAGCGCGGCCGAACAGGATCCGGCGCGCGCGCTGGCCGTCAACGTATCCGCGCTGGCGGGGCCCATCGACAGCATCGGCAACCCGCAGGCGCCGCCACGGCTGATCTTCCCGAGTTCGATCGCCGTGTTTGGCGGCCTGCTGCCCGACCATGTCGACGACGACCACCTGCAGCGCCCGCAAACCTCCTACGGCACCCACAAGGCAATCGCCGAGCTGATGCTGGCCGACGCAACCCGGCACGGGCTGATCGACGGACGCACGCTGCGGCTGCCGATCGTGCTGGTGCATCCGGGTCCGCCAACGCAATCGGTGTCCGACCGAATCGCGGGCCTGGTCCGCGACGGCATTGCCGGCACGCCCACAATATGTCCGCTGCGTCCCGACACCAGGGTGCCGGTGGTCTCGGTTGATACCGTGGTGCACAACCTGATCATGCTGCACAACGCCGATCCCGCCAGACTGCGCGGCAACCGCGCTCTGAACCAGCCGGCGCTGACGGTCAGCATGGAGGACATCGTCGCCGCCATCGCCCGCGTGATGGATGCGGCTCCGGAAGTGAGTTTCGTACCCGATACCGACCTGAAAAAGATTGTCGACAGCTGGCCGAAGGGATTTATATCGACCCGGGCCCCATTGGTCGGCGTCATCGCCGACAAGAGCTTCGACGAGATCGTCATCCATTATCTGACCCAAATTGAGGCTGAGAAATCCGCGGCATGACCGAAATCCCGGCTGACATCTGCATCATTGGCGCCGGCTCGTCGGGCATCGCCGTTGCCAAGGCGCTGGGCGACAAGGGCCTGCGCTTCGACGTCTATGAAAAGGGCTCCGACCTCGGCGGCATGTGGCGCTATGGCAATGACAACGGCCTGTCCTGCGCCTATCGCAGCCTGCATATCGACACCAGCCGCGACAATCTCGGCTATTCCGATTTTCCGATTGCCTCCGACCAGCCGGATTTCCTCTCCCATCAGCAGCTGCTGCTTTATCTCGAATCCTACGCCGACCGGTTTGGCGTGCGGCCATCCATCCGCTTCAACCGCGAAGTGACCGCGGTGACCCGGGACGCGGACGGCTGGCGCGTTACCACGGCGGACGGTACGCGGCATTATCGCGCGGTGGTCGTCGCCAATGGTCATTTATGGGATCCGCGTTGGCCCTCCTTTCCCGGCCAGTTCAACGGCCCCGCGATTCATTCCAGCGAATACCGCACCGCGCAACCGTTCGAGGACAAGAAAGTGCTGGTGGTCGGCATCGGCAATTCGGCGGTCGATATCGCCGTCGATCTCTGCAAGCGCGCCAGCCACGTCGCACTGTCGACGCGCACCGGCGCCCACATCATGCCGAAATATCTGATGGGGATTCCCGTCGACCGCTGGTCGGCCTTCTTCGCGCGAAAACTGAAATTTCCGACCCTGCTGACGCGCAGGATCATGGCGCGGCTGATCTATCTCGCGGTCGGCGACCAGACCCGCTTCGGCGTGCCGAAGCCAAAGCATCCGATGTGGCGCGAACATGCGACGCTGAGCCAGGAACTGCTGCCCTATATCGGCCATGGCTGGATCGGCATCCGGCCGAACGTCGCCTCGCTGGAAGCCGACACCATCGCCTTCGCCGACGGCTGGCAGGAAAATTTCGACGCGGTGATCTATGCCACCGGCTACAAGACCAGCTTCCCGTTTCTGGCGCCGGAGATTTTCGCGGTGCCGGAAGCCGGAGGCATGGTTGACCTGTACCGGCGGATTACCCCGCCGAACCAGCCCGGCCTGTTCTTCGCCGGCCTGGTGCAGCCGATCGGGCCGACGATTCCACTGGTCGAGATCCAGGCGCGCTGGATCGCCGCCGTGCTTGCCGGCAAGGTCGTGCTGCCCTCGCCTTCCGACATGGCACTCGAGGTCCGCGCGTTTCACCAGACCAAGCTGCGCACCTGGCTGAACTCGGCGCGCTACACGCTGGAAGTGGATTTCAAGGATTATGCCCGCGAGCTGAACGGCGATATTTCCCGCCCCGCCAGCGGACGCCAGGCCGGGGCGATGGCGTCGGCTTGAGTTTCGATCCTC
>JACMOT010000502.1 GCA_014377915.1 Tardiphaga sp. | reverse complement strand
TTTCCAGATCATCCATGTTGGAATGTCCTTCCCGCGGATATCATATTTCGCGCGCGTCGCGGCGGCGATACAGCAGCAGCATGAACGGCGCGACCAGGCGCATCAGGGCATGCGCCGCGATCGGCACCGGCAGCGAGGACGGCAGCGCCAGCTGGCGGTCCCGCGCGCCGCGCGCCGCCTTGGCCAACTCGCCGCCGAGCGCCACCGACAGCGCCACCGCGCGGCCATTGCAGCCGGTCCAGCCAAAGGCGTTGGGACCAAGCCGATGAATGCGCGGCATGAAATCCGTGGTCATGCCGACATAGCCGTTCCAGACATAGTCGAACTTGACCTCGCCGATCTCCGGCCACAGCCGCTTCAGCCGGGCCGCCACCATGGTCTTCAGATGTTCGGCCTTGTTGCCGGGGCCGATCACATTGCCGCCGGTGACCAAACGGTGCCGCGCGTCATAGCGCGCGAAATACAGCTCGCCATGGGTATCGGACATCGACTGCCGGCCGGGAATGATGGTTTTTCGCGCCGTTTCGGAGAGCGGCTGGGTCGCCATCTGCCAGGACAGCACCGGCATCACCTCGCTGGCGATGGCGGGCGACAGCATCCTGGAGAATTCGCCGGTATAGGCATTGGTAGCGAGGATCATCGCGCGGGCACTGATCCGGCCCTGCGCCGTCCTGACGATCCAGCGATCGCCCTGCCGCTCGAAACTGGCCACCGGCGAGCGCGCATAGATCCGACCGCCCTGCGCCAGCACCACGCAAGCGAGGCCGCGCGCCAGCGCCAGCGGATTGATGTGACCGCCGGTCTTGTTCCAGAAGCCGCCGAACCAGGCGTCCGAGCCCAGCATCGCCCGGGTCTGCTCGCGCGACAGCAGCTCGACCGGCGCGCCGAGCTTCGACCATTGCTTGACGCGACGCTCGGCGATCTTGATGCGGCCCGGCGAATGCACCGGCTGCACCCAGCCGGCCTGCTCCTGCTCGGCCTGGATCTGGTAGCGGCGCATCAGATCGAACAAGGTCGCGGCGCTGTCGCGCAGCAGCGCCACAAAGCGCTCGCCGGCCGCGCCATGCTGGGCAATGATATCATCGGGATCGGGCTTCGACAGCGTCGGGATCACCTGGCCATTGTTGCGCCCCGAGGCGCCCCAGCCCGGCTCCATCGCCTCGACCACGGCCACATCGACACCGGCCTCGCGCAGATGCAGCGCCGTGGAGAGACCGGTGAAGCCGCCGCCGATCACGACGACGTCAGCCTCGACATCACCGACCAGCGCGGGCAGCGCCGGACCCTCGGGCGTCGCCGCCGCCCACAGCGAATTCGGCCAGCTGACTTTCTCGGTGTCCATCGTCATGCCTTCCTGAAAACAGCTTGCGCGCGAATAAGCCGCCTTTGTTCGTACCACGCTTTGTTGCAGCATTGGCGCGATCCGCCTAGTCTATCAAGCTGATCCATTGCAGGGCTGTCATCGCGTGAAACTGAAGAACATCATCGGAATCGACCACGCCGTCATCGCGGTCAAGGACCTCGACGGGGCCGCCGCGGGCTGGAAACAGCTCGGCTTCACCCTCTCGCCGCGCGGCACCCACAGCGCCAAGATGGGCTCTGGCAATTACACCATCATGCTGGGTGCCGATTATGTCGAGCTGCTCGGGGTCATCGCCGAGACCGAGCACAACGCGCCGATGCGCGACTTCATCGCCCGGCGTGGCCAGGGCATCGAGCGCATCGCCTTCACCGCGATCGATTCCACCGCCGGTGCCGAGGAAATTCGCGCGCGCGGCTATGTGCCGGTTGGGCCGACCGATTTCGAGCGCCCGGTGACGATGCCGGACGGCAGCGAGAGCGCGGCGAAATTTCGCGTATTCCACTGGCCGGTCGCCGAAGCGCCGGGTGGTATCCGTATCTTCGCCTGTCAGCACAAGACGCGCGAGACGGTCTGGATTCCAGAGTTGCAGCGACACGCCAACACCGCGCAGCGCCTGCGGCGCGTCATCGTGGTCTCGCCGGAGCCTGAGAAGGATGCGCAGCATCTGGCGAAAATGATCGACGGCGATGTGCGCAGCGACGCTGACGGTGCCTTCACGGTGCCTTCAGGGTCGGACCGCGCCGATTTCGTGTTCGTCACGCGCGACGTTCTGGCCGGGCAATTCCCGGGCACCTCGCTGGATGGTGCGCCGGAGCGGGGCGGCATCGCGCTGGTGTTCGTCGCGGCTGACCTCGATGCCGCTGAAAAAGCCGTCGGCGCGGCCGGCCACCGCGGCACCGCCGGCGTGGTGGTGCCTCCCGCCGCCGCCAATGGCGTGCTGCTCGCTTTCGTCGCAGGCTGAACCGACTTCTCGAGCGCGCGGCCTCTGGCCGCGTGCTCGATGGCGCCGGCGCGACTCTGGTCATGGCGGCGCCGCGATCTTTTTCCTCAGCAAGGAGTATTGAATGCCCTATGCGACCACGGACGACGGCGTGCGGCTTTACTTCGAGGAAACCGGCACCGGCCACCCGGTGATTTTCGTCCATGAGTTCCCCGGCGACATGCGCAGCTACGAACCGCAGATGCGCCATTTCGGCAAGCGCTACCGCGCCGTCGCCTATAATGCCCGCGGCTTCCCGCCGTCCGACGTACCCGAACATGTGTCCTCCTATTCGCAGGCGCGCGCCGCCG
>JACMOT010000049.1 GCA_014377915.1 Tardiphaga sp. | reverse complement strand
TTCATTCTCAACCCAGCGGCCTTGACCCTAACCGCCGCATCCCCTAGTCGCGCCACGGCACCAACGGCCCCTTCGTCTAAGGGTTAGGACGCGGCCCTTTCACGGCTGAAATACGGGTTCGAATCCCGTAGGGGTCACCATCACTTCCAGCAAACAACTTGTTGCAAACATGCGACAAAGCCTTGGCAATCGTCGACAGCCCTGCGCGCGCCGCCACTTGCAATCCGTTTGTCGCCGTTTAAGACTCGGCATTAACGAGGAGCCGCGCGATTTTGTGCGTAGGGGTTTGATTTGCTGACATTTCGGGCTGCGCCGTTCCGGGTACTGATGCTATGCCTTATGCTTGCGATCGGCGGCGTGGCGACGAGCGTGCCGACAATCGCGCAGTCGACGGCCAGCGTCACGATCGACCGCGTATCGCTGATTGCCGAAGCCGCGGACCAGAGCGTTTTTTCCGTTCAATTTTCCCCAGGGCCGGGTAGTTATTCGACGATCAATTCCGATCCGTCGCGTCCGGCATTGGTAATGCTCCGCGCCGCGCGCGCCACCGATATGCCTGATACTACCTCGTATCGCGGTTTGGTCAGCGAAATTAATTTCGAGAAGACTGATAGCGGGCTGGCAATGCGTTTCGGCGTACGCGCCCCGGCCAAGGTTTCGGCGGAAACGGGCGGCGGCCGCACCTTGCTGGTGACCGTCAAACGCCTGAGCGGGGCGGAAGCAATCGGTAGTCGGCCGGTCGATTCGGCCGGTGAGGAGGTAGTGCCGGCAACTGGCCTTCCTCCCGCCCTCGCTCCCCTTCCCGGCGAAGACGGCTACGAATTGGTCATGCTCAAATATGCCGATGTCAGTGAAATCGTCGGCTTGCTGACCGACGGCGTGACAATTAAGCCGAACAACGTGTTTATCCGACGCGAGCCGGGATTTGGATCGGTGGGATCGAATACAACGACCACTTATTCCGCGAGCCAGGGCCAAGCTTCTCAAGAAGAAAAGCCGCTGGGACAGTCGGTGGACAGCAGCCTCGCGGTCGACCGCCGCCTGAATGCGATCTGGATCAAGGGCTCGCCGGAGCGGATAGCCCGGATCAAGGATCAGATTGCGATGATCGACGTGCCGGTCGACAGCGTTATCCTCGAAACCCAGTTTGTCGAACTGACTGAGCTTGGCGCGCGCGCGCTAGGCATCGATTTTGCCAACGCCAGCGGCCAGATCGCGTCGGGTACAATCCAGACCGGCAATTTGCTGCCGTTTGGCGAGAATTCGAACAAGATACTTCCAAGCGGCCAGGTTCAGGCCGCAATCTATGCTCAGATTCAGAAAGGTCGCGGGCGAATCGTGAGTAAGCCGCGAATCGCCGCGCAAAGCGGATCGACCGCCAAGATCATTACCGGCGACGCGCTGCCGATCCTCACTGCGATCACCTTGTCGGGGGTCAACGGCGTCTCTCAGCAGGTGCAATATGTGAACGTCGGCGTGACCCTCCAGATCGCTCCGCGAGTCAGCGCCGATGGCTATGTAACCAGTCATCTCTATGCAGTGGTTTCGAGCGTTACTGGCTACAGCCAGGGCTATCCGACGATCAGCCAGCGCGAAGCCGAGACCTCGGCCTCCGTCCGCGACGGCGAGACCTTCGTGATTGGCGGACTGACCCAGGAAAACGACCTGACCAACAAATCGAAGATCCCGTTGCTCGGTGACATTCCGTTGCTGGGCCAGATGTTCCGCACTGAAAAGACGACCAAGAGCACCACCGAACTGTACATCGTCATCACCCCGCATATCGTTCGCCATCGCCGGTTCGAACAGCTCGATCCCGACGGGTCTTCGCCAACGCCGTCAGTTTCGCCGATTCGTGCCGTGCCACCGTCCCAGCCGAACCTCCCGCTGGGCTCTCCGCTCGAACCGGGGCGATAAGAGTCTCGTCCTGACGCGGTTTCCCTGACGAATAATTGATCTATGTCGATAATGCTTGACGACTCACAAAACAGCGATAGCATTATGTTCCACGCACGGGGCCGGGGTATTTACTATCTGAAAAACATAGGAAATTAACGGATCGCCGAATGTACCGAGCGTGACTGAGGTGTCTTATTTTTTGGAGAGTGAAATGCTGAAATTGAATCTGAAACAAAAGCTCGCGCTTTGCGCCGTAATCGCCGCTGGCGCGACCGCCCCGGTGCTCGCCAGCCATAGCTGGGGAGGCTATCACTGGGTCCGTACCGCCGCGGAAATTAACGTTCCGGTGGGCGACAATGTCGATTCGCGATGGGACAGCTACCTTTCCCGTGCCGTCACCGACTGGAACACGTCGACGGTGATCAATTCGTCACTTGGCGCCGGCAGCGCCAATCCTAAAAACTGCCGCGGCGTCGCCGGCACGATCCAGGTCTGCAATTCGACCTATGGCAACACCGGCTGGCTCGGAATTGCCAGCATCTCGATCTCGGGCGGACACATCAGCCAAGGGACGACCAAGCTCAACGATACCTATTTCAACACGGCGCAATACAATACGCCGGCTTGGCGAGCGATGGTCACCTGCCAGGAGGTTGGACATGACTATGGCCTCGCCCATCAGGACGAGAACTTCAGCAACTACAATCTGGGCACCTGCATGGATTATACCAATGCGCCGGACGGCGGAGTTGTGGGCGGCTTCAATTACGGGCCGGGCAACCGGTATCCCAATGCGCATGATTATGACGAGCTTAACACGATCTATAATCATCTGGAATCCGGAATGACCATCGGCGGCAGCGGCCGCGGCAACTCCGGTGCCGACATTGGCGACACGCCGGCCACTTGGGGCCGCGCGATCCACTTCACCGCCGACGGCCGGCCCGACCTGTTCGAGCGGATCGACGGACCCGGCCAGAAGACCCTTACCCACGTTCTCTGGGCGCTCGGCGAAGGCCCGCGCGGCCGTTAATTGTTCTTCGATGATAAAAGAAAAGGGCGCAGAGCGATCCGCGCCCTTTTTGCCGTCTGATGCATTGATGTGGTGACCCTGCTGATAAAGGTGACGACATGCGACATTCCCCGGCTTGCCTGCTGTTCCTCTTTGCGCTCCCCGGCTGCGCGACCCAGCCGGTCGACGCCCAGTCGCGGCAGGCGGCGGAAACCAGCATCCTGGTGCGCTCGACCCCCGCCAACGGCGCGACGGTCGCCGGTCCAGTCAACCAACTGACGTTGCATTTCGCGCGCGCCGCGCGGTTGCTCGAAGTCACCGTTGAAGGGCCCGACGGCCTGTCACCGATGATGATCACCGCGGTCGGGGAAGTGAAAGATTATTCGGTCCCGCTGTCCGGGCTGGGAGCCGGTGCCTACCGCGCCAACTGGAAAGCCGGCGCCGCCGGACAGACATATACGGCCACGATCGCCTCCACGGTCCGCGGCTGACCGCTACAGCCGCACCCACGCCGCCGCCAGGCTCGCTACCAGCACGAGGGTGCTCGCCCCGAGCGCAATTGCCGCCGAGGCCCCCGCCTTGCGCGCATAGGCCAATGTCACGCCGATCTTGACCGTCATATTGGCCAC
>JACMOT010000501.1 GCA_014377915.1 Tardiphaga sp. | reverse complement strand
CGGGTGGCGGCGTCTGCAACCAGGCAGCGGTGGCGATAGCCACCAACACCGTAACCAGGAGGGCCACGGAAAGGCTTCGGATCATCGCGCGTGCTGAGGAAGTCAAATCAGACATGTTTAGCAACGTACCCTGACACCTGTGCCGGGGGAAGTGTCTTGCTCAGAACATCCGGAACGCAATGACGAAACCGAGCAGCAAAACTCCGACCGCCAGCGCGACCCACAGCCCGAGATGCTTTTCGATGGTTTCGCGAATCCATACGCCATACCGGTTGAGAAGCACCGCCACGAGGAAGAAGCGCCCGCCGCGAGCGATCAGCGACAGCCCGATGAACATCCAGATATTATAATTCGCGAAGCCTGACGTGATGGTGACAAGCTTGAACGGGATCGGCGTCAGCCCCTTCAGCAGGATGATCCACGCGCCGTACTCGGCGTAGCCGGCGCGGAATGCCTCGACCTTGTCGCCATAGCCGTAGAAGCTGATTACCCAGTGGCCAACGGAATCATACAGCAGCGCGCCGATGGCGTAACCGACCACCCCGCCGGCGACCGACGTCAGCGTGCATAACCCGGCATAAAACCAGGCCCGCTCCGGCCGCGCCAGCGACATCGGGATCAGCATCACATCCGGCGGAATCGGAAAGAACGAACTTTCCGCGAACGACACCATTCCCAAAATCCAGAGCGCATAGGGCTTGTGGGCGGCGTCGATGCACCAATCATACATTCGTCTGAGCATGGCCGCGATGAACCATCCCCGTCGCGATTTGTCTATGGCAACGGGCGCCCAAAAACCCGAATAGCCGAATCCGCCCCGGCAAGCCGCCTGTAACCGCGACATTTGGTCGCCAGAGCCCGCCGCTATCGCCGGATTGACCGGTATTAACGCAAAACGTCGACTGTCTGGAGACAGCCGACGTTCTGAAATCAATAGACCCTTTTTACCAGGTCATGCGGCGCGAATTATCGTAGCCGTGGCCCCCGCCATAGCCACCATAGGGGCCGCCGTAATAGGCAGGACCGCCGCCATAATAAGCGGGGCCACCACCGTAGTAGCCATAGCGCGGCCCCTGATCATAATAAACGCGACGGTTCTGGCTGGGGGCGATAGCGCCAATGGTGCCGACAATGGCGCCAAACGCAGCCAGACCGGCGGCATTGCCGTTACCACGGTGATGGCGACGCCGCGCGCTGCTGAATTCGGTAACCGTGCCGCTGCCATGGTCCGCCGAAACCCCCCTCGCAGCCGGCGCAGCCAGCACGGCCGTGGGTGCGAACGAAGTTAGCGTCAACGCCGCGACAGCCGCCAGGACGGAAGCTCGGGCAATGGTGGAGAACGAAGTCTTTCGGTTGAACATTTCAATGACCTCCATGGTCGTTCGGCCTCGTGGGGCTCGCCTTGACAACATCTATGGCCATCCCGGGTTCCATACTGGCGGCATGGATCATCACACCGCGTCGGCGCAGCCGGCGGTCATCAGATGTTCAGCTTGGAGCCGGCACGATAGAGGCGCAAGATACGGTGCCGAATGCGTTCCAAACCTGCCCATCGCCCCCCGTCGAACCCTTGTAAGTACCTTTCATGCGTAATCTCCCGATTGTGTCTCTTGGTCGAATCGGTGCCGTTTCGATGGTGATGCTGGCAGCGGTCGGCGCTCGGCCGGTGTTCGCCGCCGAAGAGATCAGACCCCCTGTGGCGATCCAGGTTGCACTAGACCGTCCGATCGATGCGATCGCGGCGCCGTTCGTGCTGGCGGCCACGCGCGGGCTGTACCGCGCCGAGAACCTGACGGTTTCCACCACGATTGCCACTGGCACCAAGGATGCGATTACCCGCGTGGCCAGCGGCGCCAGCGACGTGGCGCTCGCCGATATCAATGCCCTGGTGCGCTACCGCGACGCGGCCGATGCGATTCCCGTCAAGGCGGTATTCGTACTGCTCAACAAGGCGCCCTACGCCATCGTCGCCCGCAAGAGCCGCGGCGTCACCTCGCTCGGCAGCCTGGAGGGCAAGACGATCGGCGTCGCCGAGGGCGATCTCGCGATCCGGCTGTGGCCGGCGCTGGCGCGCCGCAACGGCATCAAGGCCGCGCAGGTGAAGCAGGAAAAAATCAGCGCCGCAGTGCGCGAGCCGATGCTCTCGGCCGGCCAGGTCGATGCCGTCACCGGCTTTTCCTTCCTGTCGGCGGTGAACCTGCGCGACCGCGGCGTGCCCGCCGACGATCTCGCGGTGTTTCGCTTCAGCGACTATGGCAGCGCCGCTTATGGCCTGGCCCTGATCGTCAATGCGAAATTCGCGGCGGAGAAGCCGGAGGCCGTGAAAGGCTTCCTGCGCCCCGTCGCCGCCGGCACCCAACTGGCGATCACCGACCCGGCGAGAGCGATCGACGACGTCATTTCCCGGATGGAAGGTGGCGCGCGCGACCTCGAGCTGGCGCGGTTGCGGATTGCCATCCACGACAACATTCTGACCGACGAGGTCCGGCGCGACGGCCTGGGCGGCATCGACGCCATGCGGTTCGAGGCATCGCTGGACGAGATCGCCGAGGATTTTACCTTTCGCAAGCGGCCGTCTCCAGCCGATATCTTCGACGACTCGTTTCTGCCGGTCGCGATCGGTCGCAAGATCAACTGAACAACGTCGCCGGACGGCTGTATTCCAGCGCCGATCCCTGCTTAAAATGGTAGCCGCGGATCATTCCGTTCGCGTCGCCATGAGTGTTCACCCATGATCCGTCTCTACACCCGCGTGCTGGAAGCGCTCGGTCGCGAAAAGCGCCTCGGCTGGCTTCTTGCCGCCGCCAATTTGCTGCTGGCCTGCGCGCAATTCGCCGAACCGGTGCTGTTCGGCCGCATCATCGACGTGCTGTCGAGCAATCTTTCCACCGGTGCGTTACAGGCCGAGGCGGCGTCGCCATGGCCACTGCTCGGCGCCTGGGTCGGATTCGGGTTGTTCACCATCATCTGCGGCGCCGTCGTGGCACTGCATTCCGATCGCCTCGCCCACCGTCAGCGCCAGGCTGTGCTCACCGACTACTTCGAACACATCATGCAGCTACCGCTGACCTATCATACCGGCACCCATTCCGGACGGTTGATGAAGGTGATGCTGAACGGCACGGATGCGTTATGGCGGCTGTGGCTGGGATTTTTCCGCGAGCATTTTGCCGCGATTGCCAGTCTGCTCGTCCTGCTGCCGATGTCGCTGTACATCAACTGGCGGCTGGCCGGCCTGCTGGCGATCCTGTGCATCGTGTTCACGGTTCTGACGACGCTGGTGGTGCGCAAGACCTCCGGCATGCAAAGCGAAGTGGAGGAGCATTACGGCGACCTGTCCGCGCGTGCTTCCGACGCGCTCGGCAATGTCGCGCTGGTACAGAGTTTCACGCGCGTCGACGCCGAGGTGCAGGGCCTGCGCGGCGTCGCCGGCCAACTGCTGGCGGCGCAGATCCCGGTGCTGTCATGGTGGGCGCTGGTGTCGGTCATGACGCGGGCCTCGACCACCATCACCATCCTGGCGATCTTCACCGTCGGCATCGCGCTGAACCAGCAGGGTCTGACCTCGGTCGGCGAGATCGTGATGTTCGTCTCGTTCGCCACCATGTTGATCCAGCGTCTCGAACAGGTCGTCGCCTTCATCAACGGCGTGTTCATGGAGGCGCCGAAGTTGCGCGAATTCTTCAACGTGCTGGACGCCGTGCCGGCGGTGCGCGACCGCATTGATGCCATCGATCCCGGCCGGCTGCAGGGCATGGTCGAGTTCACCGACGTATCGTTCTCCTATGACGGCAAGCGGCCGGCGATCGAGGACCTCTCCTTCGTGGCCCTGCCCGGCCAGACCATCGCGCTGGTCGGCGCCACCGGCGCCGGCAAGTCGACGGCGGTCGCGCTGCTGCACCGGGCCTTCGACCCGCAATCCGGCTTCATTCGCATCGATGGCATGGATGTCCGCGGCCTGACATTATCGGGGCTGCGCCGGAATATCGGCGTCGTGTTCCAGGAGGCCTTGCTGTTCAACCGCTCGATCGCCGACAATCTTCGCGTCGGCAAGCCGGACGCCACGGATGAAGAATTGCGGGTTGCCGCCGGCCGCGCCCAGGCGCTCGACTTCATCGACCGCAGCGAACATGGCTTCGAGACCAATGCCGGCGAGCGCGGCCGCATGTTGTCCGGCGGTGAACGGCAACGGCTCTCGATTGCCCGCGCGCTGCTGAAGGATCCGCCAATCCTGATTCTCGACGAGGCGACTTCCGCGCTCGACGCGGTGACCGAGGCGAAGCTGAACGTTGCTCTCGATGAAGTGATGAAGGGGCGCACCACCTTCGTCATCGCGCACCGGCTCTCCACCATCCGCAACGCCACGCGCATCCTGGTATTCGAGAATGGCCGCGTGATCGAAAGCGGAACGTTCGATGAACTTGTTACCCAGGGCGGCCATTTCGCCGAGCTCGCCCGCGCGCAGTTCATGGTGCAGGAGACCGCGCGCGCCAGCATGTCCGTGCAGGGAGATAGCGTGGTTCCCTGAGCCGCGGGTGGCCAGTCGAAATTCGGCCCCTTTAAGCGCCGAATCAGGGCGTCAACCACTGTTCTGATGCTTGCAGCCGGTATAGGTTTGCGCCGTCACCATGCCATGGCGACTGGTATGAAAGCCCCGAACCACACATTTCAGGATTGCTGCGCGCCATGCCCGGGCAACGCGGACGATCTGCAAAGGACCGGAATCGGATAGTGTATTTTTCCTTCGCCTCACGTCGCCTGCTGTCATGGAATGCCATCGTTTTTGCCGCCGGTTTGGCCATCGCCGCCATCGCGCCGCGTGCCGCCAGCGCCGAGGCGCTGCTCGTCGTTGAAGTGGAGTCCGGCAAGGTACTGCAGGCCGAGAACGCGACCTATCCGTGGTATCCGGCCTCCGTCACGAAGCTGATGACAGCCTATGTGGTGTTGAAGGCGGTCAAGGAACGCCGCGTCAGCCTCGAAACGCTGGTGACGGTGTCGCCGACGGCGGCGGCGCAGGCGCCGTCCAAGATGGGCTTCAAGGCCGGCACCCAGCTGACCATCGAAAATGCCATGACCATGATGATGGTCAAGTCGGCCAACGACATGGCCGCGGTACTGGCGGAAGGCATTGGCGGTTCGATCGACGGGTTTTCGGAACAGATGAATGCCAACGCGGCCCGGCTCGGCATGACGCAGACGCATTACGTCAACCCGAACGGTCTGCCTGCGGACGGACACGTGACATCGGCTCGCGATCTCGCGATCCTGGCCCGCGCCATCATTCACGATCTGCCGGAATACGAATATTTCGTCCACATCCCGTCGATGAAGTTCGGCCGCCGGGTGACGCAGAATTTCAACCGGCTGATCGGCCGCTACCCTGGCGCCGACGGCATGAAGACGGGTTTCATCTGCGCCTCCGGCTACAATCTGGTGGCCACCGCGACCCGCAACGGTAAGCGGCTGATCGCCGTCGTGCTGGGTTCGTCGTCCGGCCAGGCCCGCGCCGTCAAGGCCGCCCAATTGCTGGAGCGCGGCTTTTCCAACAACAACAATCTGACCTGGTTGCGCCCGGCGCTCGGGACCGTCGACAGCCTGGTACCAATCGACGCCGCGCCGCCGAACCTGCGCGATGAGATGTGCGGCCCGAAACGCAAGCGACCCGCCAGCGACGCCGACGAGGAAACCGTCGCCAGCGGAGAATCCGGCGCGGAGAATGCCATGACCTTCTTCACCGCCGGACTGCAGCCGCCGACGTTGCGACCGCTCGACATGATCGCCGCCGCGCCGGCGCCGTCCGAGCCCGTGATCGTCTATCTCGGACCGAAGAAGACCGGCGCCGACCTGATCGCCGCCAATGCGGTGGAAGAGGCCAAGCAGACGCCAAAGGCCCGGGTCAAGAAGACCGCGCGTGCCGCGGCCAAGAAGCCCGAAGCCGGCGCAGACGCGGCCGACGCCAAGCCGGCAGCCACTAAGCCTGCGGCGAAACCACCCGCGACCAAGCCTGCAGCCACAGCCGCAAAGCCCGCGCCCAAGCCCGCCGCGGCAACCTCCACGACGGCCGTCAAACCAGCAGCGACCCCGGCCAAACCGAAGGCAGCCGTCAGGCCGACGCCCAAGGACGCCACCGGTGAAGCGAAGCCGGCGCCTTCGACACCGCGGACCTAGACTTTCGTCGACAGCCGCGCGCCGGCCAAGACCGGTGACATTTCGTCCGTCGCGATGCTGCGGCGCGCCTTGCTATCGCTGGCTGATTTGTCCGATACTTCCGCGAAACAACAACGCTTGGGGAGAATGAGCCATGGAGCGGATCTGGCTTAAACAATATCCGGCCGGCGTGCCTGCCGACATCGACGTGGCCCTGTATCCGTCGCTGGTCGACCTGCTGGAAGAGAGCTTTGCCAAGTTTCGCGACCGCAAGGCCTTCATCTGCATGGACAAGTCGATCACCTATCGCGAACTCGACGAGATGTCGCTGGCGCTCGGCGCCTATCTGCAAAGCAAGGGCCTCGCCCGCGGCGCGCGCGTCGCCATCATGATGCCCAATGTGCTGCAGCACCCCGTAGCGACCTCCGCCGTGCTGCGTGCCGGCTACGCCGTGGTCAACGTCAATCCGCTATACACGCCCCGCGAACTTGAGCACCAACTCAGGGATTCCGGCGCCGAGGCGATCATCGTACTGGAGAATTTTGCCCATACCGTGCAGCAGGTGGTGGCCAAGACTTCGCTGAAGCACGTGATCGTCGGCAGCATGGGCGACATGCTCGGCCTCAAGGGCGTGATCGTCAATCTGGTGGTCCGCCGCATCAAGAAGATGGTGCCGGCGTGGTCCCTGCCCGGCTCGGTGTCGTTCAATGACGCGCTCGCGGCCGGCCGCGGCCTGAGATTCAGCAAGCCCTTGATCGGCCCCAACGACGTCGCCTTCCTGCAATATACTGGCGGCACCACCGGGCTTTCCAAGGGCGCGACCCTGCTCCATCGCAACATTCTCGCCAATGTGCTGCAGAACGACGCCTGGCTGCAGCCGGCGCTGCGCAAGCCGCCACATGTCGAGCAACTCTTCATCGTCTGCGCGCTGCCGCTGTATCACATCTTCGCGCTGACGGCCTGCTTCCTGCTCGGGATGCGCGCCGGCGGCGTCAATTTGCTGATCCCCAACCCGCGCGACATGGCCGGCTTCGTCAAGGAGCTGATGAAGTATCAGGTCAATGATTTCCCGGCCGTCAACACGCTGTATAATGGCCTGCTCAACACGCCCGGCTTCGACCAGGTCGATTTCTCCAAGCTGAAGATTTCGAATGGCGGCGGCATGGCGGTGCAGAAGGCGGTCGCCGAAAAGTGGCTCAAGACCACCGGATGCCCGATTTCGGAAGGCTATGGCCTGTCGGAAACCTCGCCGACGCTGACCTGCAACCCGGCCGACATCGACCAGTTCAACGGCACCATCGGCGTGCCGGTGCCCTCGACCTATATTTCGATCCGCGACGACGAGGGCAACGAGGTGCCGCTCGGCGAGCCCGGCGAGATCTGCGCCAAGGGCCCGCAGATCATGTCCGGCTACTGGAACCGGCCGGCGGACACCGTGCAGGTGATGACGCCTGACGGCTTTTTCCGCACCGGCGACATTGGCATCATGACGGCGGACGGTTTCACCCGCATCGTCGACCGCAAGAAGGACATGATCAACGTCTCCGGCTTCAACGTCTATCCCAACGAAATCGAGGACGTCATCGCCGGCCATCCCGGCGTGCTGGAATGCGCGGTCATCGGCGTCGTCGATGCCCGGACCAGCGAGGCCGTGAAGGCCTTTGTGGTCCGCAAGGATTCCAGCCTCTCGGCGGAGGACCTGATCACGTTCTGCGGCACCCAGTTGACCAACTACAAGGTGCCGAAGCAGATCGAATTCCGCTCCTCGCTGCCGAAAACCAATGTCGGCAAAATTTTGCGACGTGAGCTCCGCGACGAGAAACAGACCGACGCGGCGGCGTGAGCTCCGACTCCTAGGGCGGGCAAAGGCGCCGTTGCGCCGTGCCCACCGCCACGCCTGATCGTGGGCACGCGCCGCCGCGCCTCGCGCGGCGTCGCTTTGCCCACCCTGCGATATCCCCGCCCGCGTCAATTTCCTTCGTTCATAAAAATGGTCTAAGAAACCTTCGCAAATTTAACGGAGAGATCGACGATGACCATCAAAGTTGGCGACAAGCTGCCCGAGGCCAAGCTGCGCGTGATGACCGAGGAAGGTCTCGCCGTGAAGACCACCGACGACGTGTTCAAGGGCAAGAAGGTCGCGCTGTTCGCGGTCCCCGGCGCCTATACCGGCACCTGCCACAAGATGCATCTGCCGAGCATCTTCCTCAACGCCTATGCCATGAAGGACAAGGGCGTCGACAGCATCGCGGTGATCTCGGTCAACGACGCCTTCGTGATGAACGCCTGGAAGAAGGACACCGACCTGCGCGACGAGGCCACCTTCCTCGCCGACGGCAACGCCGAATTCACCAAGGCGATCGGCATGGAACTGGACGGCTCCGGCAATGGCCTCGGCATCCGCTCGCACCGCTACTCGATGCTGGTGGAAGACGGCGTCGTCACCAAGTTCAACCTCGAGCCAAACCCCGGCAAGGTCGAGGTGTCCGGCGGCGACACGCTGCTCGGTCAGCTATAAAAAACGGCCCGTTTCCCGGACGCGGTGCGGCATTCTTCATGCCGCTCCGCAGAGCCGGGATCCCGGTATTCGTCAAGAAACCGGGACCCCGGATCAGCAGCGCACCACGTCGCGAGCGCGACGCGTTGCGCAGCATCCGGGGAACGGACCTGCTTACTTCTTGTTCCTGTTCTCGATCAGACCATCCCGAGACAACTGATCGGCACGCTCGTTCTCGGCATGGCCAGCGTGGCCCTTGACCCAGTGCCAGCGGATCTCGTGGGTATGCAGCGCGGCATCGAGCCGCTGCCACAGATCGACATTCTTCACCGGCTTCCGGTCGGCGGTCTTCCAGCCGTTCTTCTTCCAGCCGTGAATCCAGCTGGTGATGCCATTGCGCAAATACTGGCTGTCGGTGTGCAGATCGACGCTGCACGGCTTCTTCAGCGCTTCCAGCGCCGCGATCGCCGCCATCAGCTCCATCCGGTTATTGGTGGTGTGCGCCTCACCGCCCTTCAATTCCTTTTCGGCATCGCCGAATTTCAGAATCGCGCCCCAGCCGCCGGGACCGGGATTGCCGGAACAGGCGCCGTCGGTATGGATCAGAACCGGAGTCATGCGCGCAGTCCCTGAACTTCGACGCCGTAATCGGCCATGCCCTTCACCGACTGATGAAACCGCAGCTTGCGGACATATTCCAGTGGATCCTTCGGCTGCACCAGCGCACCGGGTGGCACGTTGAGCAGATCGACCAGCCGCGTCAGCAGGAAGCGCAGCGCGGCGCCCCGCGCCAGCAGCGGCAGCGCATTCTGCTCGGCATCGGACAGTTTTCGCTCGCGGCCATAGGCCGACAGAAACGCCCGCGCCTTGGTGACGTTGAAGGAATGATCAGGCTCGAAGCACCAGGCGTTGAGGCAGATCGCAACATCATAGGCGAACATGTCGTTGCAGCCGAAATAGAAATCGATCAGGCCGGAGAGTTCGTCAGCCAGAAACAGCACGTTGTCGGGAAACGCATCGGCATGGATCACGCCGCTCGGCAGATCCTTCGGCCAGCGGCCTTCGAGGTAGTTCAGTTCGGAGGCCAGAAATTCGCGCAGACCCGGCTGCACATCGTTGGCCCGCGCGGCCGCAGCGGCGAACAGCGGCCGCCAGCCCGACACCGACAGCGCGTTCGGACGGCTCATGGAAAAATCCTGGCCGGCCAGATGCATCTTGGCCAGCGTCTGGCCGATCCCGGTGCAATGCGCGGCAGTCGGCTTGCGCGGCCACACGCCCTCGAGAAAGTCGATGATCGCCGCCGGCCGACCGGCCAGCGTGCCGAGCATGGTGCCGTCGCGCATCTTCACCGGCTCGGGACAGGGAATGCCACGGGCGGCGAGATGCGACATCAGGCCGAGGAAGAACGGCAGGTCACCAACCGCCGTGCGCTTTTCGTACAGCGTCAGGAAGAACGAGCCCGCCGTGGTGTGCATCAGAAAGTTGGAGTTCTCGACGCCTTCGGCGATGCCCTTGTAGGACAACAACTGGCCGATATCGTAGGCCGCCAGAAACTCCGACAGTTCATCGGCGCTAACGTCGGTATAGACCGCCATGGAAGTTACGCCGCGTCGGGACGCAGCGAGCGCGGCAACGGGAAGAATTCGTTTTCCTCCGCGGCCGACACTGTCTCGACATGCAGTTCATAACGCTCGGCGAAGGCGCCCATGATTTCCTCGACGATCACTTCCGGCGCCGAGGCGCCCGCCGTGATGCCGAGGCTGGTGATGCCTTCGAACATGCTCCAGTCGAGGTCGGAGGCGCGCTGCGCCAGCACCGAGACCTTGCAGCCCTCGCGCTCGGCCACTTCGCGCAACCGCTGCGAGTTCGACGAATTCGGCGCGCCGACCACGATCAGCGCATCGCCCACCGGCGCCACCTTCTTCACCGCCAGCTGGCGGTTGGTGGTGGCGTAGCAGATGTCTTCCTTGTGCGGTCCGTTGATGGTCGGGAAGCGCTTCTTCAGCACCTCGACGATTTCCGCGGTGTCATCGATCGACAGCGTGGTCTGGGTCACGAAAGCCAGGTTGTTGGGGTCCTTCGGCGTGAAGGTCGCCGCGTCATGGGCGGTCTCGATCAGCTCGACCGCGCCGGGCGGCAGCTGGCCGAGGGTGCCGACCACTTCCGGATGGTGCGAATGCCCGATCAGAAGGATTTCACGGCCGCGCTTGAAGTGGATCGCCGCCTCGCGGTGCACCTTGGTGACCAGCGGGCAGGTGGCATCCAGCGAGAAGAAATTGCGCTGCTTGGCGTCGGCGGGAACCGATTTAGGCACGCCATGAGCGGAAAATACCACCGGCGCCGAGGTGTTGTCGGGGATTTCGGCCAGTTCCTCGACAAAAATCGCGCCCTTGGTCTTCAGGCTGTCGACCACATATTTGTTATGGACGATTTCATGCCGGACATAGACCGGCGCGCCATGGATCGCCAAAGCGCGTTCCACCGTATCAATGGCCCGGACCACGCCGGCGCAGAAGCCGCGCGGTGAACAAAGCACGATTTTCAGAGGCGGTTTGGCCTGCATATTGGGCAATCCAGCGATCATTTAAGGTCCGAGCCACCCGGGATGTCGGGTGCGAGGCGCTCAGATCCAGGGGGACAATAGGCCAAAGAGCCTGTTTCAGGAAGCACTTGGCGTCCAGTAAGAGGACTTGGGGCCGTCTGGCCGCCCTGTCAAGGCCGAACAGTCTTCCATTGCGCGGCCAGCCCCGGACAGACTATATACAGCCTGAATTCCCCGTCATCCCCGATGACCAGACGGCTCCGCCTCCAAAAAAGGTGGGCGGAGCGTAAAGGAGATTTGCCATGAGCAATGCACCGCTGATGCCAAAGGCGACTGCCGTGTGGCTGG
>JACMOT010000500.1 GCA_014377915.1 Tardiphaga sp. | reverse complement strand
CGCGGTGCGGCATTCTTATGCCGCTCCGCAGAGCCGGGACCGCATCAGGCGACCGCGTTTCTGGCGGTCCCGGCTCTGCAGCTCATGACGCCTCCTGCGGAGGCGCATTGCGCTGCGTCCGGGACAAGTGCGCTTTCTTCCTAGGAGCCACCGGGGCAGGCTTCGCCCGCCCGATGATAAACTCCGCGACGCGGCAATCCAGAAAGCCCCGAGCGAAGAACTGGATTGCTTCGTCGCTTCGCTCCTCGCAATGACGTGGAGAGTGCGGTGGATCGAACTTACGCCGCCCGTGCGTCGCCGCCAAAATGCTCGATGTATTTCGCGCCGATCGCCGCCACCGGCATCACGATCAGGACGTCGGTGGTGCCGAACTGATGGTCGATCACCGCGCCGTCGCCGATATGGGCGCCGAGCCGAAGGTAACCCTTGATCAGCGGTGGCAGCGCGCGTAGCGCGGCCTTGCTATCAATCGCTTCCTTGGCCATCCGGTTCATTTCCACATAGCGCGACGGATGCGCGCGCGCGCGCCAGGCTTCCGGGGCGCGGGCGTAATGGTGCAGGAACGACAGCGGCAGCGCCAGCCGGTCGGGGTCGGTACCTTCAAAACTGGCACAGCCGATCATGACGTCGAAACGGTTCTGTTTCACATAGGCCCAGATGCCCTGCCACAACAGTTCGACGGTGCGCTTGTTGCGGTAGCGCGGCAGCACACAGGATCGGCCAAGTTCGAGAAAGCGCAGATCGGCGTGGCGCTCGATCATGTCCGATAGGTCGAATTCATTCTCGGTGTAGAAGCCGCCATGTTTCATCGCCGTCTCGTGGCGCAGCAGACGATAGGTCCCGACCACCGGTTGCTTGCCGGACATCGACGGCTTGGCGGCGTGGTCGATCACCATCAGATGGTCGCAGATCTTGTCGAACGCATCCTTGTCACGCTGCGCCAGCATGGTAGCGGCGTCGGCGATCGCGGTGCCGTCCTTGTAGAACACCTTGTAACGCAGTCTTTGCGCGCGCTTCACGTCGCGCTTGTCCTGCGCCAGCCGCACCTCCAGCGGCCCCATCCGGCCGAGCGCGGGCGGGACGGCCGGGAAGCCGCGGATGTCCTTGAGGCCCGGCGACGGCTTGAACCAGGTGATCGCGGTCTGCGCGGCGGCGCCCATGTTCTGCGGCCGCAGCATCTGCATGATGCCCGGCTTCGGGCGCGCGATTTCGTTGCCGTGCATGGCCACCCCCGTGGCCGCCATCTCGAATCAAACCGATGCGGCCCCAAGGATCAGACATCACGGCTGCTCAACAGGCGTGTGACGACTGCATGGACGGAATGTGACAGCGCTCATGCCGCGACGTGGCGCGCCGTGGTCAGCCGCGTCAGCGCGTCGATGAGTTTCTCGCGGTCCAGAGGTTTGACCAGGAAACCGTCCATGCCGGCTTCGAAGCAGGCGTAGCGATCCTCCACCAGCGTGTTGGCGGTCAGCGCCAGGATCGGCGTGCGCCGGACCCGCCGGCCGGCCTCGCGGGCGCGGATCCGTCTGGTGGTTTCGATGCCGTCGAGCCCTGGCATCTGGATATCCATCAGCACCAGATCGTAGGGCGTGCCGGCCGCTTCCGATGCCAGCCAGGATTCCAGCGCGGCCTCGCCATTGTCGGTGACGATCGCCCGATGGCCGAGCCGCGTCAGCAGCGAACGCATCAATAGCGCGTTGATTTCGTTGTCTTCGGCCACCAGGATCGACAGGCCCGCCGCGGCGGGCGCTTCGATCACGGTTCGCTCTGGCTCGTACAGGTCCTCGATCGCCATCGCCGGCGCCAGTGTCTCCGGCGTCAGCGCCAGCTGCGCGGCAAGCGACGCCGCGCGCAGCGGCTTGACCAGATAGGCGGTGAAGGCGGTGGAGGCGCCGGGTTGCAACTCATGGCGCATCGCCGGGGTGAACATCACGATTCGCCGGTCGGCATGCGGGATGGCGGCGACGGCGAGGCGCTCGACTTCGGCGGATCCCAGCGCGCGGTCGATCAGGATGGCGTGCCAGCGACGATCCGGCAGCAACGCCTGCGCCACGCCGGGATCCGAAACCGTGCAGGTCTGCGCGCCCCAGCGCTCCAGCCGCCGCGCGGTCAGCGCGGCTTCGATGGTCTGCGGCGCCACCAGCATGACCGATTGTCCGGTGAGGTCGGGCGCGGCAAACACCGGCTGCTCGCCCTCGCCGGTCGCCAGCGGGATCGAGACGATGAAGGTCGATCCCTTGCCGGGCTGGCTGTCGAGCGTGATGCGTCCCTGCATGCGCCGGACGATGCGCTCGCTGATGCTCAGCCCGAGGCCGGTGCCGCCAAACTGCCGCGCGGTGGATGCATCGGCCTGTTCGAATTCGTGGAAAATACGCTGCTGCGCTTCCGGCGCGATACCGATGCCGGTGTCGCGCACCAGGAAGCTGATCTCGCCCGGCCGTGTGCCGGGCTCGACGATCAGCGCCACGCCGCCGGTCGAGGTGAACTTGATCGCATTGCCGGCCAGGTTGAGCAGCACCTGGCGCAAGCGTGCGGGGTCGCCGACCACCCGCGGCGGCAGCCGCTCGTCGATATAGGCGGCGATTTCCAGATGGCGGGCCTGCGCGCGCGGCGCCAGCAATTCGGTGATGTCCTCGATCAGCCCGGCCAGCACGAACGGGCTGTTCTCCAGATCGATCTTGCCGGCCTCGATCTTGGAATAATCCAGCAGTTCCTCGATCAGCGACAGCAGCGCATCGCCGGAGGTCTTCACGGCTTTTGCATAGGTGACCTGTTCGGGCGTCAGCGTGGTGTCGAGCAACAGCCCGCTCATGCCGATGATGCCGTTCAGCGGTGTCCGGATTTCATGCGAGGCCATCGCCAGGAAACGCGATTTGGCGCGGTTGGCGGCGTTGGCGGAATCGCGCGCCTCCTCGAGCGCGCGCTCGGTCTCGGTGCGCTCGGTGACGTCGCGGCCGACGCTCTGCAACTCGGCGGGCTGCCCGGAATCGATCCGCACCAGGCCTTCGCGCCAGGCGATCCAGCGCGGGCCGGTCACGGTGGCGATACGCTGGTCGTGGATGCTGGTGCCGTTGGGCTCGTTGACGATACGGCCCTGCTCCAGCACCTGCAAGTCGAACGCGCTGCCGACCAGCGCCTCGCGCGGCAGCTGCGCCAGCGTGCAATAGGCGTCGTTGACGAAACTGATATCACCGCGGGCGCCGCGGATCACGATCAGGTCACCCTGCGCCTCGAACAGGCTGCGCGCGCGCTCCTCGGCTTCCTTCAATTCCCAGTTGCGGTCCACCAGCGTCTCATTATGCGCCGCCAGCTTGCGCATCCGCTTGCCGAGGAAGCGCATCCGCATGCTCATGGTGGCGAGCGCGACGCAGGCGAGGGCGAACAGCATGCTGGCGCCGATCGCAAAGGCGTGCGGGTCGTAGCCGGAATCCTTCGACGTACTGCCGGCGATGAAGCCATAGGCGCCGCCGAACGCGGCCGAGAACATCACAAAGGAGCGGATCGCGAAGCTCAGCCACGGAAAGCGGCGCGCGAAGCGACGCATCTGAACCTTGATCCGGAAACTCCGCCCTAACACTGGTCACCCATTTCGATATCGCCCGCCATCACTCGCCCGGCGTGCCGGCACAGCGCGATCGCGGCGCGCGGAATTGGCGCGACAATGCCGCGGTGTGATTGCCAAGTGTTTGCCGGCAATCGCGGTCGCCGAGATCCGCTGCCAACAGGGTTGATAGGACGTTAATGCCGGGTCAGAGCGCGGCCCGCAGGTGCCCGCGTCCATGGTGGGCGCCGACGATCAGAGCGGCGGCATCCTGGACGGTGAAGCTGCGCGACTGCACGAACACCCGGTAGTCGGCATCGGGGTCGCGCGACAGATAGATCACCGGCCCGGTCGGCGACGGCGCCGCCGACACCGCGATCGAGCGGTGCGCCGCGCTGCCGTCGCAGGCGCTCGCCTCGGCGCTGTCGAGGTCATCGACCACCGCGAAGTCGGCCAGTTCGGCGGAACCGACAATCTGCACCCGCACCGTGGCGAGGCCGGGATCCTCGGTGAAGCTAACATAAGAATCCGCCTGCCATGGCGCGGCGCCGATCCGCGGCACGGTCTCGCCGATCGCGATGCACGGCCGCGGCGCGGATCTCGATTCGCCGCGCGCCAGCAGCGCCAGCAGCAGCAGGGGGATCGTCGACGCAAGAAGCCGGAAACGCGACATGACACATACTCGCCCTGGCCCCGGGAAGGCGGGGTTATGGTGAGCGGATCGTAAACAAAACTCGTTACTGACCGGTTGACGCGTGCATCACGAGCAAGGCTGCGACCGCGGGCTCACGCGGCGCGGCGCGCCTCCTCGGCCAGCGCCCGGTAGGACAGCGCCTCGGCCAGATGCGGCCGGCCGATCCTGTCCGCGCCATCGAGATCGGCCAGCGTGCGGGCGACGCGCAGCACGCGGTGATAGCCGCGCGCCGACAGTTTCATGGTCTCGGCGGCGTCGCGCAGCAACGCCTGCCCCGTCGCATCCGGCTGCGCCACCACTTCCAGTACCGCCGCCGGCGCCGCCGCATTGGTGCGGATGGCGCCGAGCCCCGCCGCGGCATAGCGCGCCGCCTGGATGTCGCGCGCCATCGCGACGCGGGCCGCGACCTCCGCCGAGCCCTCGGCGGGCGGCGGCAGGATCAGGTCGGCGGCGGTCACCGCCGGCACCTCGATGCGCAAATCGATGCGGTCCATCAGCGGCCCCGAAATGCGCGACTGATAGTCCGACGCGCAGCGGTCGACGCGGCCGCGCCTGCAGGCAAAGCCGGGCTCGAAAGCGTGGCCGCAGCGACATGGATTCATCGCTGCCACCAGCATGAAGCGTGCCGGATAGGTAACCCGGTGGTTGGCGCGCGACACCGCGACCTCGCCGTTTTCCATCGGCGCGCGCAAGGAATCCAGCACCCTTGGATCGAACTCCGGCAGCTCGTCGAGAAACAGCACGCCCTGATGCGCCAGCGAAATTTCACCGGGTCGGGCGCGGATGCCACCGCCGGTCAGCGCCGCTATGCTGGCGGAATGGTGTGGCGCGCGGAACGGCCGCTGCGCCGTCAGCGCGCCGTCCTTGATCTCGCCGGCCACCGAAGCGATCATCGAGACTTCGAGCAATTCGGCCGGCGACAGCGGCGGCAGGATCGACGGCAGCCTTGCCGCCAGCATCGACTTACCGGCGCCCGGCGACCCGGCCATCAAAATATTGTGGACGATTAATCATAAAAAATGTAGCAAATTCGGATGGTTACATCACCCGCTTCCCCTCGCCCTAAAGCGTTCTCGTACATCAGGATGTCGACTGACGCCCAGTTGAAGGGCGATAGTCTTCGTCGACAGCTCGATGCCTCAGCGAAATACGCCGCCGACCACGGATTGGACCTACTAGAGGAAGCGACCCTCAAGGATATCGGTGTTTCGGCCTACGACGGCACCAACCTCGAATCAGGCGCTCTTGGAAAATTTATCGAGGCCGTTCGAGCTGGACGAGTTAAGGCGGGATCATATCTCCTCGTCGAATCATTTGACCGCCTCAGCCGTCAACCGCCCATGATTGCTCTCCAGCTCTTCATGGAGATTATGAACAGCGGGATCACCTTGGTTACACTCTCGGACAACCAAGTTTACACGGCAGGGACCAGCGACCTCCAACAGCTGATCATATCGATCGTGGTCATGAGCCGGTCAAACGAGGAATCCCTTCGCAAGAGCGAACGGATCAGCCAGGCTTGGGCAGCCAAGCGTCGAAATATCGGGTTGTTGAAGCTCACGAAGCGGTGCCCCGGATGGCTCAAGCTTTCTGGCGATAAGAAATCCTACGAAATTATTGAGGAGCGAGCGGCCGTCGTTCGGAGGATTTTCGATGACACCATCGCTGGGATTGGCTGTTACTCGATTACCAGGCGGCTCAACGCTGAGAATGTTCCAACGTTCGGGTTAGGCACCGACTGGGGACCGTCGTCCGTTAACAAAATCGTCGTTGGTCCGGCAGTAATCGGCCAATTCCAGCCAGGAAGGAAGGTCGCTAAAAAGCGATTCGCTGAGGGAGACCCAATCAAAGGTTATTTCCCATCCGTAATCACCGATGAGATCTACTTCGCGGCCCAAGCTGCCAGACTGGGTCGACGCACGCATGGGGGCGGTCGCACGGGAAAATTCGTTTCCAACCTTTTCACAAAGCTTGCGCACTGCGAATATTGCGACGGACGGATGCACTACCAGGACAAGGGAGAAAAGCCCAAGGGTGGCCGGTATCTAGTTTGTAGCACTTTCCTCAAAGGTGCCGGATGCACCTCGATAAGATGGCGCTATGAACATTTCGAAGGATCGTTCCTATCGTTTGTCGAGGAGCTCGATCTCGGTTCCCTGTTCACCCAGGAAGCCGATGCGGTGAAACGTGCGGCAACTGATTCAAAGATCAAAGCGCTAGACGGTCAGATACTCCTTCTCAAACAGGAGCGCGAAAAAGCGTACGATCTGATCAAGATGCCAGGCGTCAACATGGGATTCGTAACAGAGAAGCTGGTTGCCTGCGAAGCCCGGTTGAACGACGTAGAAAGCGATCGCCATGCTGAGCAAGTCCAGCTGGCTCTGCTGTTGGAAGCCGCAGCGACTTACTACCAGGGTGGGGATCAAATCAAAGATCTTATCGGCCGAGTGCGAAGCAAGACGGGAAACGACACTTTCAAAGCACGATCTCAAATAGTTTCCCGCCTGAAGGCGCTGATCACAAAAATCCAAGTAGCGCCTGCCGGGATCGTGCCCGACCACGAGAAATACATCGAATGGTCAAAGTTGAATGGGCAGGCTGTCGATCAAAACGCCGAGCCGTTTGAACGTAAGCGTTATTTCAGGGTCATTTTTCGGAACGGCAGCAGTCGAATGGTCTATCCAAACAGCAATGACCCGCTGAAATTCGACTACCAATTTTACACTGATGTCGAGCAGCAGTCGGATCTTATCCACCCCGATGGGGTTCGGGAAGGCATGACCGTGGTTATTGAAAAGCAGCGCGCGACAGATGTTGGGGAATAGTAGATCCTCAAAGGGTCACTATCTGCCTGGATCTATCCCAGTGCAGAAACCGTCGGTTCGTCGTGGGTGACGGGGCACAAGAACAACCACAGCGGTGCTGCCGGACATGCATCGAGCTGGACAATGTCAGAGCTAACGCCGTGCTGGAGGCCGAATTAATCAATGCAGCCACGGGCGTGCACTATCGGTCGATCGTCTGCGCCAGCTGCAAAAATCGTGGCCGAGAGACGCGAGTTACATGTGCTAACTTTACAATCACATAGAGCTCCCGGCTACTTCGTTCCGATCATAAAAGCATCTGAGATGCCACGGAGATTATAGACTCTGGGTCTACAACCGCCGGTCCGACGTCTATGATCAGTTTGATAGCGGTAGCTGGGGTATCAGCTCCTCGCAGCACAAAGTATCAATATCGTCACCAGCGAAATGCCTTGAAGGCCAGAGCGAAATCGTGCTCTCGTCCAAATTGTATCCAGCCGTCCCTGCAGCACGAATTGGAAGAATATAAGCGATGGAAGCCCGCCCCTGTCCAATTATCGATTTCTTCAACGGCACAAAGCAGATGGTGGTGCCACTATTCCAACGATCCTACGAGTGGGGCCCAAGAGAGTGGCAAGCGCAATGGGAAGACTTACTGGAACAGTACGAGAGGACTGAGCAAGAAACGGTTGCCTCTCACTTTACAGGAGCCATTGTAACCGCTCCAGCTAAATCGGTCCCGATCGGAGTATCTAAATTTCTCGTGATCGATGGGCAACAACGTCTAACAACAATTGCACTTTTCCTTTGTGCGCTGCGATCATTCTTTGAAAAAACGACTCCCAAGTATCGTAAGCTTACGAGCCTGCTCGTGAACGAATACGACGAAGGCGCGGACTACTATAAGCTACTGCCAACCCAGTTGGACAGGTCCGCGTTCAAATCGATAATAGATAATGAGGAGGGGAAGCCGTCTAGATTTATGGATGCGTTCGAGTACTACCAGTCGAAAATCTCTGGTGCGGATTCGGATGGCCAGAAGATAGATCTCGATAGGATGGCAGATACAATTCAAAGCCGTTTGACCGTTGTAGCCATACATTTGGGAGATGCTGATGACCCATATCTTATTTTTGAAAGTCTTAACGCTAAAGGTGCGCCTCTAACCCAAGCGGACCTAATTCGGAACTATCTGCTCCTCAGGCTTCATGCTGGAGAGCAACAGAAAGCATACGAACTATCGTGGTTGCCCATGCAAAGCTTGCTTGTAGGTGACAATCTGACTGAATTTATGCGCCAATATTTAATGCTGCCTGGCGATGAGGTTGGAAAATCTTCAATCTACGCGGTTCTAAAAAGCAGATTGGCCAAAGTCCATGACGGGCTAATCGCAGACGAACTGCTCAAGATGCAGAAACTGTCCATCGTCTACGCTCAAATCATTGGTCTCATTCCCTTCCCCCAAGTTCAGATCGACCGAGGGTTAGGTCGTCTTAGGAGATGGGAGGTAGCGACGGCTAACGTCATATTGCTCAAATTACTGCGAATGCATCGTGATGGCGAAATCGTTGATGCAGATATAATTGATTGCATACGTACGCTTGAATCGTTCGTCGTCAGGAGAGCGATTTGTGGCGTCCCTACGAATCAGCTCAAACGCATCTTTCTGGCCGTCGCAAAAGAGCTCCCAGAGGAGGACGTACCAGCATGGCTAACTGAAAACTTGGCCGCAGGCACGGCGGGAAGACGTTGGCCAAAGAATGAAGAACTACATAATTCGCTACTGCGTTATCGCGCCTATTCACAGCCGTTGGATCGTTGCAAGTTCTTGCTTGAGGCGCTTGAGCAGGATCATAAACACAAGGAGCTGGCGTCGTTTGTTACAGCATCTATCGAGCACATTATGCCGCAGACGCTTACGGACGAATGGCGTGAAATGCTTGGACCTGATGCAGATGATGTTCATGAACGTCACATCGACTTGCTCGGAAACCTCACGCTCACTGGTTATAATAGCGAACTTTCAAATTTTCCATTCTCAAAAAAGAAAGAGTTGTTTGACGAAAGTCACTTCGAATTGAACAAATGGGTTACGGCTCAAGACAAATGGACCGATATTGAGATCGGCGCTCAATCCAACATGCTCTTCGAAAGAGTTAAAATCATCTGGTCTCGGCCGGCGATGGAATAGCGCGCGTTAAATGACCGGCAATCGCGCGATATAGTTCTT
>JACMOT010000499.1 GCA_014377915.1 Tardiphaga sp. | reverse complement strand
TTGTTTTCCACCCCCCGCGGGGGGGCTGGCCCCCACCTTTCGAGGGGGACGACACACTGGCTTTGCAGCGTTTGTCATGAGCCCGAAGCGCCCCGCATCCGCAACGAACCTGTTCGCCGCCGCCGGCCTTGAGCACGACGCACCAAAGCCGTTGCCGGAGCGGTTGCGGCCGCGCGTGCTGTCGGATGTCGTCGGCCAAGACCACATCCTCGGCCCCGATGGCGCGCTGACGCGGATGCTGGAGACCCGCACGCTGGGGTCATTGGTGTTCTGGGGTCCGCCCGGGACCGGCAAGACCACCGTGGCGCGCCTGCTGGCTGGCGCCACCGAACTACACTTCGAGCAGATTTCCGCGGTATTCTCCGGCGTCGCCGATCTGAAGAAAGTTTTCGAAGCCGCGCGCGCCCGCCGCGAGATGGGCCGCGGCACGCTGCTGTTCGTCGACGAGGTGCATCGCTTCAACAAGGCGCAGCAGGACTCGTTTCTGCCGGTGATGGAAGACGGCACCGTGGTGCTGGTCGGCGCCACCACGGAAAATCCGTCGTTCGAACTGAACGCCGCTTTGCTGTCCCGCGCGCGCGTCCTGGTGTTCCAGTCGCTCGACTCGGCCGCGATCGAGAAACTCTACGTCCACGCCGAAAAGGTCGAAGGCAAGAAATTGCCGCTCGATGACGAGGCCCGTGCCGTATTGGTACGGATGGCCGATGGCGACGGTCGCGCCGCGCTGACGCTGGCCGAAGAGGTCTGGCGCGCCGCGCGTACCAACGAGAGCTTCGACGCCGTGCAGTTGCAGGACATCCTGCAGCGCCGCGCCCCGATCTACGACAAATCAGCCGACGGCCATTACAATCTGATCTCGGCGCTGCATAAATCGGTGCGCGGCTCCGACCCCGACGCCGCTTTGTATTATCTGTGCCGGATGCTCGACGCCGGCGAGGACCCGCTGTTCCTGGCGCGACGGGTGGTGCGGATGGCGGTCGAGGACATTGGCCTCGCCGATCCGCAGGCGCTGGTGATTTGCAACGCCGCCAAGGACGCCTTTGATTTTCTCGGCCATCCCGAGGGCGAGCTGGCGATCGCGCAGGCCGTCGTCTACATCGCCACCGCGCCGAAATCCAACGCGGTCTACATGGCCTACAAGGCAGCGATGCGCGCGGCGAAAGAGGGCGGCAGCCTGCTGCCGCCCAAACACATCCTGAATTCGCCCACCCAGCTCATGAAGTCCGAAGGCTATGGTGGCGGCTATCAATACGATCACGACACCCCGGAGGCCTTTTCCGGCCAGGACTACTTCCCGGAAGCGATGGGCCGCCAGCAATTCTACGATCCGCCCGACCGCGGCTTTGAACGCGAGATCCGCAAGCGTCTGGACTATTGGGCCAAGCTGCGCGCGGCGAAAAGCCCGGACTCGTAGGGTGGGGTAGCGCGCAGCGCGTAACCCGCCATTTTCCGGACGGCGCGTTACGGCGCATCCGTCTTCGCGCGGCGGACTTCGGTCGACAAGAGCGCGCCTGATCCCGCCTGCGACTTTGCGTCGGTCATTCGATCCTGCGCTCGCTGGCCTTGGCGCGGTCGGTGCCGTAGACTGGCCACGCATGTCACGGGGTGCCCCGATGTCGATTTTCAACCGCGAAGCCATCCGCGCCATCACCGTCGCGATGCTGTGCCTGGCCGGGCAGGCGGCGCAGGCCCAGGTCGCGCCGGTGCAATACTGGCTGCCTGGCGGGCCGTTCGGGTTTGGTGGCAGCGCGGGCGGCGCCACCACCTATGGTAATTTTCCGGGCTTCGACGCGCCCGCCCGCGACGGCGACTGGCGCGACAATTTCCGCACCGGCCTGTTTGTCAGCGGCCAGGCCGGCAGCGTCGGTCTCAATGGCCTGGGTATGGGCCAGGCCGGCGCGGCGTCGGCTTTCGGCGCGCTCGCCTGGCAAAGCACGCTGACCGGCTACAATTTCAAGGGTGCCGGCAATCTGCCGGTCTCGGTCTATGCCGGCTTCGACAGTCTGAACTATCGGCCGGGCCTCGGCAGTCCGCTGGCGCCGTTCAGCACCGATGCCAGCATCGCGGCCGGCTACCGCGCCCGCGCCGGCATCGCGTTCCAGCCCTCGGCCAATGTCACTTTGTCGTTGGAGGCCGGCTTCACCCAGCAGGGCACCGGCGACGGCGACATCAATTCAGCGCTGTTGCCGGCATCGCCGTTCTACGGCGTTCGCCGCTAAAGCGGCGGCTGGCAGCCCGCATGAGCGCAGCGATATGCGGGACAATGGATGATCCATGGTTCGCTATCGCCGGAATTATCTCTCGGGCGGCACATACTTCTTCACCGTGACACTGGCGGATCGCCGATCGTCTTTGTTGGTCGAAAACGTGGCCGAACTCCGCGAGGCGTTTCGCGCCGCTCGCCGCGAGCGACCATTTTCGATCGATGCCGTCGTGATCCTGCCGGATCATCTGCACGCGGTATTCACGCTGCCAACGGAAGATGCCGATTTTTCAGGACGCTGGCGACGGATCAAGGGACATTTTAGTAGCTCATTGATTCATGCCGGGGCTCGATTGAAGCGCCGACCGAATGGCGATCTCGCGCTTTGGCAAGGCCGGTTCTGGGAACACACCATTCGCAACGAAGATGATTTCGGACGGCACGTCGAATATATCCATTTCAATCCGGTCAAGCATGGACTTGTGTCGCGGGTGGTCGACTGGCCGCATTCATCGTTTCATCGCTACGTTCGGGAGGGTATTTTTCCCCGAGACTGGGCCGGCGATACTCGCGGCGATGACCGTGATTTTGGCGAGCGGAAGTGATCGCCGTAGCCCGCATGAGCTTAGCGACATGCGGGAATTCCGCGCGTCGCCCGGATGTCGCCGCGCTCATCCGGGCTACACTTTCTGATGGGAGCCATGCTTGCCGCCTGATTACACGCGCGGTACCCTTCCGTCGCGTTCTGATGTTATTTCGGCATCCGGATTCGGCGGGAGCGATAGATTATGATGGTTTCGCCGATTGTGAGGATAGCGACGCTTTTCGTCTTCAGTCTTTGTTTGGTTGGTTGCGGGAAGGCCGAAGCTTATCGGTACAAACTGACGCTTGCCGTGAATACGCCGGACGGTGTGAAGCGCGCTTCAAGCGTGAGCGAAGTCTCGTACTACGCAGTGAGTATTCCCGCGAGGGGAACCATGCATACGTTCCGAGGCGAGGCCTTGTATCTGGATCTTGGCCTCGGTGCGCGGCCGTTGATCGTGCTCCTGACAAATCAGCTACATCCAAAATATGGCAAGGAGGAGCGCTGGTCTCGCGATGCTGGTCCGCATAACAACTTACTGTCCGAGCTTTATCACGTGCAATTGTCCGACGGCCTTATGGACTACGCTGCGCAAATGGCACGCCAGCGCGGCGCACGAAGAATCGCACCCGCTGATTTGCCAGATCTGGTGACTTTCACCGACATCAATGAACCGGCGAGCGTACTCGAAGTGGATCCGAACAATCTCGCGGAAACGCTCGGTCCAAACCTAAGCTGGGATCAGATCACACTCGAAATAATCGATGAACCGGTGACCAGGGGCATCGAGCAGAAACTGAAATGGCTGCCTC
>JACMOT010000048.1 GCA_014377915.1 Tardiphaga sp. | reverse complement strand
TGGATGGCCGCGTCGCTTCGCTCCTCCCAATGACGTTGATAGGACGGCGCGTTACGCCTGCACCGTCTTCTCCGGCCAGCGGCACAGATCGTTGATGATACAAACCTCGCAGCGCGGCTTGCGCGCCAGGCAGGTATAGCGCCCGTGCAGAATCAGCCAGTGATGCGCGTGCATCATGAACTCCGCCGGAATCAGGCGCATCAGCTCCAGTTCGACGTCGAGCACGTTCTTGCCGGGCGCCAGGTTGGTGCGATTGCCGACGCGAAAGACATGCGTATCGACCGCCATGGTGTGCTCGCCAAACGCCATGTTGAGCACGACGTTGGCGGTCTTGCGGCCGGCGCCGGGCAGCGATTCCAGTTCGGCGCGGGTGCGCGGCACCACGCCGCCGAATTCGGCGATCAGCTTCTCCGACAGCGCGATGACGTTCTTCGCCTTGGTGCGGTACAGGCCGATGGTCTTGATGTAGTTGCGAACTTCTTCCTCGCCGAGATCGAGCATTTTCCGCGGCGTGTCGGCGATGGCGAACAGCGCGCGCGTTGCCTTGTTGACACCGGAATCGGTAGCTTGCGCCGAGAGCACAACGGCCACCAGCAACGTGTAGGGATTGACGTGTTCGAGCTCGCCCTTCGGCTCCGGGTTGGCGGTCCGGAATCTTGAAAAAGCCGCATGAATCTCGGCCGCCGTCCAGGGCTTCAACTTCTTGGGTTTGCTGGCTTTTTTTGCCGGCGCCCGGTTGGGCGCGGCGGCCTGCCGCGATTTCGCCGCAAGACTCGACGTTGTCGTGCGGGATGTTGCAGGGAGCTTGCGGGTGATTTTTGGCATCAACGCTGTATACTGATGCCCGATGACCCCAGGCAACGACTTTCACGCCAGCGCCGAACCGGAACTGTTCTCGGCGTTGCTGCGGCCCCATCGCGCGCTGAGCCGCACCGGCTTTTTCGTGCTGATGGGCTTTGTCTGCGCGGTCAGCTTCGCCGCCGGACTGACCTTCCTGATGATGGGCGCCTGGCCGGTGCTCGGTTTCTTTGGCCTCGACGTGCTGGCGATCTACTGGGCGTTTCGCGTCAACTATCGCCGTGGCGACGCCACCGAGCAGATTACCGTCACCGCGTCTGAGATCCGGGTGCGGCGGGTCAGCCATCGCGGCCATGTGGTGCAATGGGCGCTCAATCCGCTGTGGGTGCAGCTCGAACAGATCAGCCACGCCGAATTCGGCATCGAGCAGCTGTTCCTGGTCTCGCGCGGTCGCCGGGTGTCGATCGCCCGCTTCCTCGGGCCGGAGGAGAAGGCCAGTTTCGTCAAGGCGCTGATCGCCGCGCTGCAGGCCGCCAAGCGCGGTCCGATCTACAATCCGCTGACCTGATGCAGAATCGGGAATCGGGTGGTGGGCGCAAGCCCGCGGCGCTACACCGGATGGATGATGACCCTGGCAAAAAATCTCGCGATCCAAGATCCGCGGCTGACCCGACCGGGCGCGCAGGATGCCGCGTTGCGCGACTATGATTCGGTGCGCCGGGCGATCGGCTACATCTCCGAGCATTGGCGCGCGCAGCCGACCATCGAATCGATCGCGGAAGCCGCCTCTGTCACCCCCGATGAATTGCACCATCTGTTCCGGCGCTGGGCCGGACTGACGCCAAAAGCCTTCGTGCAGGCGCTGACGCTCGACCACGCCAAGACCCTGCTGCGCGGTTCCGCCAGCGTGCTCGATGCCGCGCTCGATTCCGGCCTGTCCGGACCGGGCCGGCTGCATGATCTGTTCGTCACCCATGAGGCGATGTCGCCGGGCGAATGGAAGACCGGCGGCGCCGGCATGGAATTGCGCTATGGCTTTCATCCCTGCCCGTTCGGCAGCGCGATCGTGATTTCCAGCGAGCGCGGCCTCGCCGGTCTGGCTTTCGCCGATCCCGGCGAGGAGCAGCCGGCGTTCGACGACATGGCGCGGCGCTGGCCGCGCGCCACGTTCATCGCCGACACGGCCGGCACCGCCGCGATGGCGCGGCGCATCTTTGATGCCAGCCTGTGGAAACCGGAGCAGCCGCTGCGCGTGCTGCTGATCGGCACCGATTTCGAAGTCCGGGTGTGGGAGACGCTGCTGAAGATCCCGATGGGCCGCGCCGTCTGCTACTCGGACATCGCGACCAAGATCGAGCGCCCGAAGGCATCGCGCGCCGTCGGCGCCGCGGTCGGCAAGAACCCGATCTCCTTCGTGGTGCCGTGCCACCGCGCGCTCGGCAAGTCCGGCGCGCTGACCGGCTATGATTGGGGCATCACGCGAAAACAGGCGATGATCGGCTGGGAGGCGGGTCAGGTGGGAGCGGGGTAACTCTCGTTTCCCGGACGCGACGCGGCATTCTTCATGCCGCTTCGCAGATCCAGGATCCCGGTTTCGGGAATGCAGCAACCGGGACCCCGGCGTAGCAGCGCACCACCCCGCGAAGACGCGGCGCGCTGCGCCGCATCCGGGGAACGAAACTACCCCGCCAGATCGAGCTTCGAGGTCACCGTCGAATCGGCGTTGAGGCGGTAGATCACCGGCACGCCGGTCCCCAGCTCACGCGCCAGAATGCCTTCCGGCGTCAGCTTTTCCAGCACCATGATCAGCGCGCGCAGCGAATTGCCATGCGCCGCCACCAGCGTGCGTTCGCCGCGCAGCACGCCCGGCAAAATCTCCTGCACGTAATATGGCAGCGTGCGCGCCAGCGTGTCCTTCAGGCTTTCGCCGCCGGGCGGCGGGATGTCGTAGGAGCGGCGCCATTGATGCACCTGCTCCTCGCCCCATTTTTCGCGGGCATCATCCTTGTTGAGACCGGCGAGATCACCATAGTCGCGCTCGTTCAGCGCCTGGTCGCGGGTGATCGGCAGGCCGGTCTGGCCCATCTCCTCCAGCGCCAGATCCAGCGTCTTTTGCGCGCGGCTGAGCGCGGACGTGAAGGCGACGTCGAAGGTCAGGCCCTGCGCCTTCAGCTTGCGGCCAGCTTCCCGGGCCTCGCCGATGCCCTTCTCGGTAAGCGCGGGGTCCTTCCAGCCGGTGAACAGATTTTTCAGATTCCATTCGCTCTGGCCGTGGCGCACGAGCACGAGAAGACGTTCGTTCATCAGGGAATTCCGTTGTTGCTAGATATCGCCGACGCCGAGCACGTCGGCCATCGAATAATGTCCGGGCTGCTTGCCATGCGCCCACATCGCCGCCTTCAGCGCGCCATGGGCGAAGATCATGCGATCCTCCGCCTTGTGCGAGATCTCGATGCGCTCATAGGGGCCGGCGAAGATCACGGTGTGATCGCCGGTGACGGTGCCGCCGCGCAGGCTGGCAAAGCCGATATCGCCGGTCCGGCGCGCGCCGGTGACGCCATCGCGGCCACGCGCGGAATTCTCCGCCAGCGCGATGCCGCGCCCGGCCGCGGCGGCTTCGCCAAGCATGAAGGCGGTGCCGGACGGCGCATCGATCTTGGCGCGATGATGCATTTCGAGAATCTCGATGTCGAAACCCGCAACGAGCGATTGCGCCACGCGCTTGACCAGAGCCGCCAGCAAATTGACGCCGAGACTCATATTGCCCGCCTGCACCACGATCGCCTGCTTGGTCACGCTCTTGATCACCGCGTCGTCCGACGCCGACAGGCCGGTGGTGCCGATCACATGGACGATGCCGCGCTGCGCGGCGATGGCGACATTGGCGATGGTGGCGCCGGGCACGGTGAAATCGAGAATGCCGTCGGCGTCCTTCGACATCGTCCACAGATCGGCCGACAGCTTGACGCCGATCTCGGCAATACCGGCCAGCGTGCCGGCATCCTTGCCGAGCAGCTCCGAGCCCGGCGCTTCCAGCGCGCCGACGACCACCGCGCCCGCGGTCTCGGAAATGGCGCGGACCAGCGCCCGCCCCATCCGTCCACCGGCGCCTGCCACGATCAATCGCATGTCGGTCATGTCACACCTTTCCAGGTTGTCAGGGCGATATAGCGGCGCCGGCGCCGTGCGGCAACCGATATGGGCCTGCTTGCCCCGGACGCGATGCAATACGAAGTATTGCTTCGCGGAGCCGGGGCCGCGCCAAGCGCCGGCGTTTGGGACGGTCCCGGTTCTGCGCGGCAGCGTTTCACGCTGCGGCGCGCCCGGGACACAATGCCACGCATGATTAGGCTCCAGGCTGCGCGCCGTCATAGCCTTCGATGATTACCAGCTCGCCGTCGGAATGCGGCGCGCGCATCGCCACCAGGCGCTGGTATTCCGGCGAATGATAGCAGGCCTGCGCGGTCGCGTAGTCCTTGAATTCCAGCACCACGTTGCGCGAACGCGCGGTGCCCTCGGCGGCCTCGTGCTGGCCACCGCGCACCAGGAATTTGGCGCCGAACGCGGCGAACACCGCGCCGTTCTGCGCGACGTAGTCCTTGTAGCCGTCCATGTTGTGAACATCGATCCGCGCGATCCAGTAGGCTTTGGCCATGGGTGTCTCCCTGATTTTTGCTTGATTCGATACTGACTCACGCCCCGGACGCGACGCAACACGAAGTGTTGCTTCGCAGAGCCGGGGCCGTATCAGGCGACGGCGTTTGGTACGGTCCCGGTTCTGCGGAGCAGCGTTGCACGCTGCACCGCGCCCGGGACAAGTTAAAGATCGCCTAGCCCAGCGCCTGCGTTATCTCGTCGACGATCGCATCCGCCACCGCCTTCGGATCCGCGGCCTGCATCACCGGCCGCGCCACCACCACATGGTCGGGGCCGGCGCGGATCGCATCGCTTGGGGTCATGACGCGCTTCTGATCGCCGATCGCGCTGCCGGCCGGACGCACGCCCGGCGTGACCAGGCGCATCGGTCCGACGATGCCGCGCAGATGCGCCGCCTCCTCCGGCGAGCAGACGACGCCGTCGACGCCGAGGGCCCGCGCCTGCTGCGCGCGCACCTCGACGAGGTCGCGCACCCCGAGCTGATAGCCCGCCGCCTTGAGATCGTCATCGTCATAGGACGTCAGCACCGTCACCGCGAGGATCTGCAGGCTGGAGCCGGCGCGGCCCTGTACGGCGGCGCTCATGGTCTGCGGATAGGCGTGGACGGTGAGGAAGGTGGCGCCGAGCCTGGCGACGCTTTCGGTGCCGCTGGCGACCGTGTTGCCGATATCGTGCAGCTTCAGGTCGGCGAACACCTTCTTGCCGGCATCGGCGAGCTTGCGGATCAGCGGCAGGCCGCCGGCGTAAGCCAGCTGGTAGCCGATCTTGTAGAAGGTCACGCTGTCGCCGAGCCGCGCGATCATGGCTTCGGCTTGCTCGACGCTCGGCAGATCGAGGCCGACAATCAGCCGGTCGCGGGGCTCCATGGTCGTCAGGGTCATCTCATCTCACTTCATCTGCTGCGCGACATCGACCAGCTGCCGCACCATCGCCCGCAGCGCTTCGATATCGGCGGGGTGTCTCAAGCGATCCATATCGTCATAGGCGTCGTCGGCAAAGGACAGCGCCAGCTGGCTGGGAACCACGATAGCGCCACAGGCCGACAGCACCAGCCGCAGCGCCTGCAGGCAGCGCGTGCCGCCAAGCCGGTTGTTCGAGGCCGCGGCGATCGCGAACGGCGTCTCGCGAAACACCTGGCCGCGGCTCTCATGGCTGTCCTGCACGCGCGAAACCCAGTCGATGGCGTTCTTCAGCAGCGGCGGCAGCGACGCATTGTATTCCGGCGTCACCAGCAGCACGCCGTGATGCGCCCCGATCATCCGCTTCAGGTCGATCGCCTGCCTGGGTACGCCGGAAGTACTTTCCAGATCGCCGTCATAGATCGGCAGCGGAAAGTCGCCGAGCGAGATATGGGTGACGTCGACCTCGGCGCGCACCAGCGCATCGATGGCGGCGGCGGCCAGCTTCGCATTGAGCGATCCGCTGCGCCGCGAGCCGGGAATAACGAGGATTTTCAGGGTGGGCATGGGTCGCGCTCTTCGTTCCCCGGACGCGGTGCACTGCGCCGCCTGTTGGCGGCGGGGTGCGCCGCAGAGCCGGGGTCCCGGTTGTATGAAGAAGAACCGGGATCCCGGATCCGCGGAGCGGCATAAAGAATGCCGCACCGCGTCCGGGAAACGATCTCATTGCTTCAACAAAGAGGTCAACTAGCCCTTGCGATACACCCAGACGCGGGCGGGCGGAAGGTTCATCCAGATCCGCTCGGAAGCCTCCGTGGAGACGCCCGGCAATGATTTCGGAATCGGCGGCGCCACCGAATAGGTGAACTGCACGAATGGGGCACCGGGGGTCATCGCGACAAAGGCGTCACGGATCAGCTTCAGACGGGTCAGCATCGGCTTGGTGACCAGCGGCAGGCCGGAAACCACGGCAGCAGCCGGCTCTTTCAGCACTTCCCACAACGTGTCGCGCAGCGCATAGGCATCGCCCTGCACCACGGTCGCCTGTGGGTAACGCTCGCGAAGCAGCGCGCAGAAGGTAGGGTTGAATTCGACCAGAACCAGCCGCTTGGGCTCGACGCCGTGAGCGATCAGCGCATTGGTGATGGCGCCGGTGCCGGGTCCGAGCTCGATCACCGGGCCATGGGCGTGGACATCGACATATTGCGCCATGGTCCGGGCAAGCACCTTGCCCGACGGCATCACCGCGCCCATCCGCAGTGGCTTTTCAATCCAGGAACGAAGAAACCGGACCTCATCGTCGAGACGGAGCGGTTTCTTTAACGGACGCGCGGACGATTGCAGAGGCATGTCGCTTCCAGGCAGACCGCGGTACGGCGGGACGTCAGAAATTCGTCATGAAGACGTACAGGGCACAATAGAAACGGTCAAGCTTCCCCCGTTAAGTACCGCTACGGGTGCCGAAGAAGTCCTTGACCTTAGTGAAGAAACCGGCGGCCTCAGGTTGCGTCGCACCGGAAGACAGCTTGTCAAATTCGGCCAGCAGCTCCTGCTGCTTCTTGGTCAGGTTCTGCGGCGTTTCAACGACCACCTGGACATACATGTCACCGGTCTGGCGCGAGCGCAGTACCGGCATGCCCTTGCCGGCGACGCGGAAGCGGCGCGCGGACTGGGTTCCGGACGGCACTTTGACCTTGGTGCGGCCGCGATCGATGGTCGGCACCTCGAATTCGCCGCCCAAAGCCGCCGTCACCATCGAGATCGGCACCCGACAATGCAAATCGGCACCATCGCGCTGGAAGAAGTCGTGCGCCGCCAGCGACAGGAAAATATAGAGATCGCCCGCCGGACCGCCGCGCGCGCCGGCCTCGCCCTCATTGGCGAGACGAATCCGGGTACCGTCCTCGACGCCCTGCGGAATATTGACCGACAGCGTGCGCTCGCGCTCGACCCGTCCGGCGCCGGCGCAGCCCGGGCAGGGATCCTCGATCATCTGGCCGCGGCCCTGACAGGCCGGGCAGGTTCGCTCCAGCGTGAAGAAGCCCTGGGCCTGGCGGACCCGGCCGGCACCGCCGCAGGTCGAACAGGTCTTCGGCTTGGTGCCGGCCTTGGCGCCGGTGCCGGAACAGGATTCGCAGGTCACCGCGACCGGGATCTCGATCTGGGCGGTCTTGCCGGCGAAGGCTTCCTCGAGGGTGATTTCCATGTTGTAGCGCAAATCGGCGCCGCGTTCGCGACCACCACCGGCGCGCCCGCCGCGCTGCCCGGCCATGCCGAACAGGTCCTCGAAGATATCGGAGAACGAGGAGGCGAAGCCGGAGCCAAAGCCGGCACCGGCGCCATTGCCCTGCTCGAAGGCGGCGTGGCCATAGCGGTCATAGGCGGCGCGCTTGTCGCCGTCCTTGAGCACCTCATAGGCCTCGGCGATTTCCTTGAATTTGACCTCGGCGGCGGCGTCACCGGGATTCTTGTCCGGATGCCACTTCATCGCCAGCTTGCGGAATGCGCTCTTCAGCCCCGCATCATCCGTGGTGCGCTCGACTTCCAGCGATTCATAATAGCAGCGCTTGGTGGTGGACATCGGTGAGATCCGTCTGACTTGGTCCTCATCGCGAGGAGCATTCCGAGGGACGGCATCGGCTTCGATGCGTCCGTGGATTAACGACATTCAGCTTGATAAAAAATGGCCCCCATCGACCGAGACGCGCGTCGCGCTGCTCAGGACAGGGGCCATCCTCATTCTCGCTGTCAGGCCGACTTCTTCGGCTTGTCGTCGTCGACTTCCGTGAACTCGGCGTCGACCACGTCGTCCTTCGCCGCGTCCTTGGCCGCGTCGGCCTCGGCCTGCTGGGTGTACATCGCCTCGCCGAGCTTCATCGAAGCCTGCGCCAGCGTGTTGGTCTTGGTCTTGATCGCCTCGACGTCGTCGCCCTTCAGCGCTTCCTTGAGGTCGGTCATCGCGTCGTCAATGGCCTGACGCTCGGGCGCGCCGACCTTGTCGCCATGCTCGGTGATGGCCTTCTCGGTCGAGTGAACCAGGGCGTCGCCATGGTTCTTGGCATCGACCGCTTCACGACGCTTCTTGTCGTCCGCGGCGTTGGCCTCGGCGTCCTTGACCATCTTCTGGATGTCGGCTTCCGACAGACCACCGGACGCCTGGATGCGGATCTGCTGCTCCTTGCTGGTGGCCTTGTCCTTGGCCGACACGTTGACGATGCCGTTGGCGTCGATGTCGAACGTCACCTCGATCTGCGGCATGCCACGCGGCGAGGGCGGAATGCCCATCAGGTCGAACTGACCGAGCGGCTTGTTGTCGGCCGCCATTTCGCGTTCGCCCTGGAAGACGCGGATGGTAACAGCGTTCTGGTTGTCCTCGGCGGTCGAGAACACCTGGCTCTTCTTGGTCGGGATCGTGG
>JACMOT010000498.1 GCA_014377915.1 Tardiphaga sp. | reverse complement strand
GTCGCGCCCCTTCGCGATATCGGCTTCGGCATAGGCATCCGGCCTGGCGCGCGTCAGCGATCCCGCCGGCATCAACAGGTCCGGCGCGACATCCTTGATGCCCAGCAGCCGGAAACCGTCCTGTTCGAAGATCCGACCAATGCCGGTGAGGAGATGGTCGTCGCCGCCGCGAAACGCCGACAGGATGTGCCGCATCGCCCGCAGCGTACCCCAGTCGAGACGGATTTCGGACAGCGCCGGCCGCACCAGGGTGCCGATGAAAACCAGGTCGCGGCAGTTCTCGCCACGCATCAGCCGCTTCAGTCGGCCGAGCTGGCCGATCGGCACCCAGTGATGCTTGAAGCGTGTCACGGCGGCCGGATCGCAGATGCCCTTCAGCGCGAAGAACACCGGCGTGATGTTGCGCGCCAGCAGCGAGTTGGCGACCGCGAAAGGCAAGACGCCGCCGCCGGCGATCAGGCCCACCGGAGACGACAGCGCGAGATCCTGATGCGTCATGGCAGGCCCCGGACCCGGTTCAAGATTTGCCGTGGCCATCCTCGGGCAGGCACAGCGCACGGTGCTGCCCGGCGGCGATGAAGGCCAGGATCTCGGCGATCGCAGGATCCTCGGCGGACATCGGCTGCACGCGGGCAAGCCGGTCGGCGAAAATGCCGTCGCCATGAAATAGTTTCTGGTAGAACGAGCGCACCAGCGCCAGCCGCGCCTTGGTGAATTTGCGGCGTTTCATGCCGATGATGTTGAGGCCCTCGAGGCTGGCATACTGGCCATTGACCAGCGCGAACGGGATCACGTCGCCGCGCACGCCGCAGATACCGCCGACCATCGCCTGCGGCCCGATGCGGGTGAACTGGTGCACCGCCGACAGCCCGCCCATGAAGACGAAGTCGCCGATCTCGCAATGGCCGCCGAGCGTCGCCGAGGTGGCGAAGATGACGTCGTTGCCGACATGACAGTCATGGCCGACATGGGCGCAGTTCATGAAGTAGCCGCGGTCGCCGACCGTCGTAATGCCGCCGCCGGCGACGGTGCCGGCATTCATGGTCACGGATTCGCGGATCGTGCAGCCCTGCCCGATTACGAGCTTCGTGAGTTCGCCCTTGTAGCTGAGCGACTGCGGCGGCGTGCCCAGCGAGGCAAACGGATAGATCAGGCAGCCGTCACCAATGCTGGTCTGCGCGGTGATGTGCACATGGCCAAGCAGCTTGCAGTCGGCGCCGATCACGACGTCCGGCCCGATGATGCAATAGGGCCCGATGCTGGTGCCCTCGCCGATCACGGCGCCATCGGCAATGCGTGCCGTGGGATCGATATTGCTCATCAAATAGCCCCGTCTCAGCCGGTATCGCGACGTCAAAGATTGATTTTCGCTGGTAACGCGGGCTACCGGAGCTGTCCAGTCACGTCTGATTTCGCTCGGTTGCAGCGGCTTGCCGCGAGCGGATCACACAGCCCGGCGAGCGACCGCGTCAGTCCGTCAGCATCGCGCCGACGTCGGCCGAGGCGACGATCACGCCGTTGACCTTGGCATCGCCGTGAAACCACCACATCGTCTTCTTCCGGCCGATGCTGCGCATGTGATATTCGACGGTATCGCCCGGCATCACCGGCTTGCGGAATTTGCACTTGTCGATCGTCAGGAAGTACACCGCGCGCGGCTTCTGCGTGCCCTCGACCGACAGGATGCCGATCACGCCGGCGGTCTGCGCCATGCCCTCGATCATCAGCACGCCCGGAAACACCGGACGGTCCGGAAAATGGCCGAGGAAGGCCGGCTCGTTGATGGTGACGTTCTTGATGCCGACGCCGCTGTAATCCTTGCGGATATTGACGACGCGGTCGATCAGCAAGAACGGATAGCGGTGCGGCAGGGTCTTGAGGATGGTGTTGATATCGACCAGATCATACGCAATCGGCGATTCCTGATCGATCGATGAAACTTCGCTCATTGCCCCTCGTCCTTCGCGTCCTGCGAATTCGTCTTCGCACCCGGCGCGCTGTCGCGTCCGAGCTTCTCCACCGCGAGGATCTCGCGAAACCACTGCTTGGTCGGCTTGGCAAAGAAACCGCCCCACCGCCCTTTGGCCGGGATGCTGTCCTTGACGCCGCTCATCGCGGTGACCTGCGCGCCATCACCGATGGTAATATGATTGTTGACGCCGACCATGGCGCCCAGCGCGACGTTGTCGCCGAGTGTCAGGCTGCCGGCAAGTCCGCATTTGGCGGCGATCAGACAATGTCGTCCGACTGTCACATTGTGGCCGATCTGGACCTGATTATCGATCTTGGTGCCTTCGCCGATCACGGTGTCGCGCAGGCTGCCGCGGTCGATGGTGGTCCCGGCGCCGATCTCGACGTCGTTCTGGATCAGCACGCGGCCGGTCTGCGGTACCTTGAGGTGGCTTTCCGCGCCGAAGATGAAGCCATAGCCGTCCTGCCCGATCAGGCAGCCGGGGTGGACCAGCACGTTATTGCCGATCAGCGCGAACTGGATCGACGAATTGGCGCCGACATTGCAGTCGCGTCC
>JACMOT010000497.1 GCA_014377915.1 Tardiphaga sp. | reverse complement strand
CGTCGAGGTCGAATGGCCACAGCGCCAGGCCGTGGCGCGCGCCACCGGCGCCAACACCGCGATTGACTACGACGCGCTGCTGCGCGTCGCCTCCGGCGGCCAGTTCAAGGATTTCCATCGCCGCTTCATGTTCGGCTCGGTGGCCGATCATATCGCCGAGACGTTCGGCACCAAGGGCTCGCCGATCTCGCTGTCGACCGCGTGCGCCTCCGGCACCACCGCGATCCAGCTCGGCGTCGAGGCCATTCGCCGCGGCGACGCCGATGCCGCGCTGTGCGTGGCCACCGACGGTTCGGTCAATCCGGAAGCATTGATCCGCTTCTCGCTATTGTCTGCCCTCTCCACCCATAACGACCCGCCGCAGGGCGCGGTGCGCCCGTTCGCCAAGAACCGCGACGGCTTCGTGATGGCCGAAGGCGCCGGCGCGCTGGTGCTGGAAAGCCTGGAAGCCGCCACCGCGCGCGGCGCAAAAATCCTCGGCATAGTCGCCGGCTGCGGCGAACTCTCCGATTCTTTCCACCGCACCCGCTCGAGCCCGGACGGCAAGCCGATCGTCGGCTGCGTCAACAATGCGCTGTTCGATGCGGGTCTGGTCTCCGACCAGATCGACTACATCAACGCGCACGGCACCGGCACGCCGGAAAACGACAAGATGGAATATCTCGGCATCTCCACGGTGTTCGGCGAACGCGCCAAGCAGATCCCGGTGTCGTCCAACAAGTCGATGGTCGGCCACACGCTGTCCGCCGCCGGCGCCGTCGAGGCGGTGTTCTCGCTGCTGACGCTGGAGCACCAGCGGATCCCGCCGACCATCAATTACGATGTTCCCGACCCGGCAATTCCGTTCGACGTGGTGCCGAATACCGCCCGCGACGCGAAAGTCACGGCCGTGATGTCGAACTCGTTCGGCTTCGGCGGCCAGAACGCCTCTTTGATCGTGACGCGCGAGCCGATCTAGTTCCCGCGCGCCCCTCGCCGGTTGACGCCTTGGCGTGAACCGGCGATACGCAACCATCTGAAATTCCTTATTGCCGGAGACGCAGGTCATGCGTGCGCTCAATCTCGTTGCCGATCGTGAACTCGTCGTCGTCGATCAGCCTGCCCCGCCGCCGCCGGAAGCCGGCGAAGTGCAGATCCGCGTCAAGGCGGTAGCGCTGAATCACATCGACGTCTGGGGCTTTCGCGGCATGGCCTTCGCCAAGCGAAAGCTGCCGCTCGCGGTCGGTGCCGAAGCCTCCGGCGAGATCGCCGCGGTCGGCGAAGGCGTGACCAACTTCAAGCCCGGCCAGAAGGTCGTGATGTACGGCGCAAAGACCTGCGGCGTCTGCAAGCCATGCGTCGAGGGTCGCGACAATTTCTGCGAGAACGTCGGCGGTCTCTACGGCTTTCATCTCGACGGTTTTTCGCGTGAGCTGATGAACATGCCGGTGCGGCTGGTGATCCCGGTCCCCGACAATGTCAGCCTGCGCGATGCGGCCTGCGCGCCGATCGCATTCTCGACCGTGCAACACATGCTGTTCGACAATGCCAAGCTGCAGCCCGGCGAGACCATT
>JACMOT010000047.1 GCA_014377915.1 Tardiphaga sp. | reverse complement strand
GTCACCAAATCCCAATTCATCGTCGATGCGGTCGAGCGAGCGCTCGGAAAGAAAAATCCTTACGAGCTGATGCTGAAGATTCAGGCCGAGGAGGAAGCGGCGGGGGAGGCCCTCACGGCAGCCTTCGCGGGGCAGGATCAGCCGTATGAAACCGACAGCGCCCGTGCCCGGATCATCAAGAAACTGAAGGAGAAGCATGGCATCGGCCGCCCTGGTTGATGCATGCGCAATGGTGGCGGCATTCAATCCTGGAGATCCCGCAACCGCTCGGTATCGAGCGCTCCTCAATCAGGCATCCCAAGAGCATTGGTCGCTTTCGACGACATGGCCTTGCATCGTCGAGGCGAGCTACCTGCTCTCGCCGCCGAAAAACCTGGCAATGCTGCGCTGGGTCGCCGCCGGAGCGGTGTCGGTGTTTCCGTTTTCTCCCGATGACCTCCCGGCAATGGTGGACTTGATGCGCCGCTATACGCAGGCGCCACGAACGGAGATGGACCTGGCCGATGCTTCGCTGGTCTGGCTGGCGGGCGACACGGGCGTGACGCAAATCATGACGTTGGACCAGCGAGACTTCTCGCGCTACCGCCTGCCCGATGGCAGAGCGTTCGAGATTCTTTGATGCTCGAGGCCATCCTTCACGCCGAGGCCGCACCCCAGCGCCGCGCCATCGCCAAGGCGATCACCTTGCTGGAATCGACCCGGGCCGACCATCGGGCCGAGGCCGACGAACTGCTCACCGCGCTGCTGCCGCACACCGGCAACTCGTTTCGCCTGGGCATCAGCGGCGTTCCGGGTGTGGGCAAAAGTACCTTCATCGAGGGCCTGGGGCTGTACCTGATCGAACAGGGCCACCGGGTCGCGGTGCTGACCATCGATCCTTCCTCCACGGTTTCCGGCGGCTCCATCCTGGGCGACAAGACCCGGATGGAAAGGCTGTCGGTCCATGAGCGCGCCTACATCCGGCCCAGCCCGTCCAGCGGCACACTGGGCGGGGTGGCGGAGAAAACCCGCGAGGCGATGCTGGTGTGCGAGGCGGCCGGCTACGACATCGTGATCGTCGAGACCGTCGGCGTCGGCCAGAGCGAGACCGCGGTGGCGCGCATGACTGACATGTTCGTCCTGATGCAGTTGCCCAACGCCGGCGACGACTTGCAGGCGATCAAGAAGGGCGTGATGGAGCTGGCCGACCTGGTGGTGATCAACAAGGCCGACCTCGACGCCGATGCCGCGACCCGGGCCGAGGCCCAGATCACCAGTGCGATGCGGCTGCTCGGCCAGCAGGGCAACCCCGGTCACGCCCGGCATGGCACGCAGCGCTGGCAGCCGCGGGTGCTGCAGCTCAGCGCGTTGACCGGCGACGGCGTCGATCGCTTCTGGCAGACGGTATCCGCCTTCCGCCAGATGCGCGCCGGCGGCGCGCTCACTGCGCGGCGCCGGCGCCAGGCCCGCGACTGGATGTGGGAGCGGATCGACGCCGGCCTCGAACACGCCTTCGCGCGCGACGCCGCCGTCAGGGAACTGCTGCCAAGGCTCTCGGCCGAGGTCGAAGCCGGGCTGCTGCCGGCGTCCACCGCAGCCCGGCAACTGCTTGGCGTATTCTTTGCAACCGCGCAGGCCGACGTGGCCGAAGCTGAGAAGCCTGATGACCGGTCGGTGGCGTCAGCGCCGCCGCCAACAACATCGCCCCGAACCGCGGCCGCTTCGAGCCGGCCGGCGGGCGGCGCCACGAAATAACACCAGCGAGTCCATTGCATGAAAGACATCCTCGAACAACTCGAAAGCAAGCGCTCCGCGGCCCGCCAGGGCGGTGGCGAGAAGCGGATCGCGGCCCAGCACGGCAAGGGCAAACTGACGGCGCGCGAGCGGCTGGAGCTGCTGCTCGATGAAGGCACGTTTGAAGAATGGGACATGTTCGTGGAGCACCGCTCGCACGATTTCGGCATGGCCGACAACAAGATCCCGGGCGACGGCGTGGTGACCGGCTACGGGATGATCAACGGCCGGCTGGTGTTCGTCTTCAGCCAGGACTTCACCGTGTTCGGCGGCGCGCTGTCGGAAGCCCATGCCGAGAAAATCTGCAAGGTGATGGACCAGGCGATGAAGGTCGGCGCCCCGGTGATCGGCTTGAACGATTCGGGCGGTGCC
>JACMOT010000496.1 GCA_014377915.1 Tardiphaga sp. | reverse complement strand
TGAACTGCCGCCGTTCATGAAAATGGGCAGCTGGATCGGTGGCGACCGCGACGGCAATCCGTTCGTCACCGCCGAGGTGATGCGCGGCACCCTGGCGTTGCAGAGCGCGCGGGTGATGAATTTCTATCTCGATGAGTTGCATGTCCTGGGCTCTGAACTGTCGCTCGCCGCCCATCTCGCCGACGTCTCGGATGAATTGCGAGCGCTGGCGCAGCGCTCGCCCGATACTTCGCCGCACCGCGCCGGCGAACCCTACCGGCTGGCGGTGTCCGGGATCTATGCCCGGCTGGCAACCACCGCGCACGCGCTGGGTGTCGAAGCCCGGCGCCATCCGGTCGGCGTTGCGGCTGCCTATGGCACCGCGCTGGAGTTCAAGGCCGATCTCGACGTGCTGCATCGCTCGCTGGTGTCCAACAATTCGAAAGTGATCGCGCGTGGTCGGCTGCGGGTGATCCGCCGTGCGGTGGATTGCTTCGGGTTCTATCTCGCCAGCCTCGATATCCGGCAGAACTCCGCGGTGCACGAGCGCACCATCGCCGAACTGATCGATGCCGCGATGCCTGGCACGTCCTATCTCGCACTCGGCGAGGACGCGCGCATCGCGCTGCTAACCGGCGAACTCCGCAACACCCGGCCGCTGACCTCGCCATTCGTGAAATACAGCGACGAGACGCGGGGCGAGCTGGCGCTGTTCCGCGAAGCGGCGGTGGCCCATGCCCGGTTCGGCGCGCGGGTGATCCCCCATTGCATCATCTCCATGTGCAAGGGCGTCTCCGACATGCTGGAGGTGGCGATCCTGCTCAAGGAGGTCGGCCTGGTCGACTCCGCCGGCCGCAGCTCGATCCACGTCGTGCCGCTATTCGAGACCATCGAGGATTTGCAGGCGTCGTCGGCGATCATGGACCGGCTGTTCTCGCTGCACGACTACCGCCGTCTGGTGGATAGTCGCGGCGGCGTGCAGGAGGTCATGCTCGGCTATTCCGACAGCAACAAGGACGGCGGTTTTGTCACGTCCGGTTGGGAACTGTACAAGGCCGAGATCGGCCTGATCGATGTGTTCGAGCGCCATCACATCCGCTTGCGGCTGTTTCATGGCCGCGGCGGTTCGGTCGGGCGCGGCGGCGGCCCGAGCTATGACGCCATCCTGGCGCAGCCCGGCGGCGCCGTGGACGGCCAGATTCGCATCACCGAGCAGGGCGAGATCATATCGAGCAAATATTCCAACGCCGAGGTCGGCCGCAACAATCTGGAAATCCTTGCCGCCGCGACGCTGGAAGCGAGCCTGCTGGCGCCCAAGCACAGCGCGCCGTCGGACGCATATCTGGAGGCGATGGAGCAGCTCTCGGCGCTAGCCTTCAAGGCGTACCGTAATCTCGTCTACGAGACCGACGGCTTTGTCGACTATTTCTGGGAATCGACTGTCATCACCGAGATCGCGACGCTCAACATCGGCAGCCGCCCGGCGTCGCGCAAGAAGACCCGCGCCATCGAGGACCTGCGCGCGATTCCCTGGGTATTCTCATGGGCGCAATGCCGGCTGATGCTGCCGGGCTGGTATGGTTTTGGCAGCGCGGTCGAGACCTGGCTGGTTGACCATCCCGACAAGGGCATGCCGTTCCTGCGGCAGATGCACCGCGAATGGCCGTTCTTCCGTATGCTGGCGTCGAACATGGACATGGTGCTGGCGAAAAGCTCGATCGCGATCGCCTCGCGTTATGCCGAACTGGTGCGGGACGAGAAGCTGCGCGAGACGATTTTCGGCCGCATCCGCCGCGAATGGCACTCTTGCATCGAGACGCTGCTCGACATCACGGGCCAGGACCGTCTGCTACAGGGCAACCCGCTGCTGGAGCGCTCGATCCGCAACCGCTTCCCGTATCTCGATCCGCTCAACCACGTGCAGGTCGAACTGTTGAAGGCGCACCGCTCGCACAGCCCCGACGAGCAGGTACTGCGCGGCATCCAACTGACCATCAACGGGATTTCCGCGGGGCTGAGGAATAGCGGGTAGGGCGGCGTTTCCCGGACGCGGTGCGGCATTTCATGCCGCTCCGCGGATCCGGGATCCCGGTCGTTTCGCTAACCGGGGCCCCGGATCTGCGGTGCACCACGCCGCAAGTGCGGCGCAGGGCACCGCGTCCGGGGAACGTGGCACCTCAGCAGAAATGCGCGCCGCGGGTTTCCACATAGACCGCATAGAGCGACTGGCTCGCGGTCATGAACAGCCGGTTGCGCTTCTTGCCGCCGAAGCAGACATTGGCGCAGATTTCCGGCAGCTTTATCTGGCCGATGCGCGCGCCGTCCGGCGCGAAGATGTGGACGCCGTCATAGCCTTCGCCGACCCAGCCGGCACCGACCCACAGATTGCCCTCGGTATCGACCCGCAGCCCGTCCGGAAAGCCGGACTTGCCGTCCAGCGTCATGTCAACCAGCGGCTTGCCGTTGGACAGCTTGGCGCCGTCGATATCGTATTGCCAGACCACGTTCTTTGCATTGGGATAGTGCGAACTGCCGGTGTCACAGACATAAAGCTTCTTGTAGTCGGCGCTGAAGGCGATGCCGTTGGGCTTGAATGGCTCGTCGGCCACCTTGGTGATCTGCCCGGACTGGCCGTCGATGCGGTACACCGCCTCCTTCTGATACGGCGAGTTGGAGCCTGTATTGGTGCGGATGCCCTCGTAAAGGTTGATGGCGCCGTAGCCGGGATCGGTGAACCAGATCGACTTGTCGTTGGGATGCACCACCATGTCGTTGGGGCCATTGAGTTGCTTGTCGCCGGCCTTGTCCGCCAGCACGGTGACGTCGCCATTGTGTTCGAAGCGCACCAGCCGGGTGCGTTCGGCGCTGATCTGCCGGCCTTCGGTATCAAAGCTGTTGCCGTTGCTCTCGTTGGATGGCTTGCGGAACTGGGTCGAGATGTGGCCGTCATCGTCGAGGTAGCGCAGCTGACGATTGTTGGGAATGTCACTCCATACCAGATACTGGCCGGCGGCGTTCCATGCCGGACCCTCGGCCCACAGGCAGCCGGTGTAGAGACGCTCGATCGCGGTGTTGCCGACCTTGGCCTTGAAGCGCTTGGGGTCGATGACGATGATGTCGGGATCGGGGTAGCGCTGCGGCTCGGCGCCGCCGCCGAAATTACGCGCGAACGCATCGGGGGCGGCCAGCGCGGTCGCCAGTGCGGTGGCGCCGCCCAGCAGGCTTCGGCGGTTAAAGCTGTGGGGTTGGGCGAGTTTGGATTGAACAGCCGCGGGCGTCTCGAACGGAGTCGTCATCGTCATCCTCCCGGTTCTGGATTTTTCCAGTTATTCCCCGCATTAAATACCGTTGTTGCATTAGCGCCAGCACTTTCGATGTTGCCGCGCGATGAGGGCGTTGCAGCAACGCCCACCCCGTCATTCCGGGTTCACGCTTCAGCCGGCGTAGTCGACCGGAGCGTGAACCCGGAATCCCGGAATGTTCAGCGTGCGCCATTTCGAGGTCCTGGGTTCGCGTGCAGCTATCGCTGCGCGCGCCCCGGGACGACAGTTTGGAACCTTAAACCGGATCCCAGCTGAAAATATCCGCCGAACGGTCGAGTTTGTAGAAGGACGACTTCAACGCCGGCATGCCGTGCTCGGCGAGTGTCCGCGGGGTCCAGCCGCCGTCGCGGTGGATCGAGCGCAGCGGGCGCGACTGGCCCATCAGGAAGATCTCGTTCATGCGCGCGGCGAAGATCTGCCCGGTGACATCCTTGGCGGCGTCGCCAAGCAGATAGGCCACCAGCGGCGCGATCTTCTCGGGACCCATTTTCTGCATCCGCTCGACGCGGGCCTTCTCGGGCTCGGTCTCGGTCGGGATCGAGCCGATCATCCGGCTCCAGGCGAATGGCGAGACGCAGTTCGAATTGACGCCGAACCGGTTCATGTCGAGCGCGATCGACTTCGACAGGCCGACGATGCCGAGCTTGGCGGCCGAATAGTTGGCCTGGCCGAAATTGCCGATCAGGCCGGAGGTCGAGGTGAAGTGCACGAACGAGCCGGAATTCTGCTCGCGGAAATAGCGGGCGGCGGCGTGCGAGGTATAGAACGACCCCATCAGATGCACCTTGATGACCATCTCGAAGGCGTCGATCGACATCTTGTGGAAGATCGCATCGCGCAGGATGCCGGCATTGTTCACCACGCCGTCGATGCGGCCATAGGTGTCGACCGCCTGCTTGATGATCTTGCTGGCCGGGATCGCCTCGGCGACGGATTCGAAATTGGCGACCGCGGTGCCGCCGGCCTTCTTGGTCTCCTCGACGACTTCCTCGGCCGGCGCGGCGCTGGAGCCGGCGCCGTCGGTGGAGCCGCCGGGATCGTTGACCACGACTTTGGCGCCCTCGGCGGCGCACAGCAGCGCGATGCCGCGGCCGATGCCGCGCCCGGCGCCGGTGACGACGATGACTTTATCCTGCAGTAATTTGGTGTCGGCCATGCTGGTTTCCTGTGGTGTGGGTTTGGTACGCAGGGTCAGT
>JACMOT010000495.1 GCA_014377915.1 Tardiphaga sp. | reverse complement strand
CCCGACCCTCGATCCCACCACGCCCGGCGCCACACGCGAGGCGTTCGGCGTGTCCACCAGCATCTATGACCGCCTCGTTGCCTTCGACCGCAAGAAGGAGGACGGCGTCTGGGTGTTCGACCGCACGAAACTTCGCGGCGAACTGGCCGAAAGCTACGAGATCAGCCCGGACGGATTGAAGATTACCTTCAAGCTGCGCGATGCCAAGTGGCATGACGGTACGCCGGTCACCGCGGAGGATATCAAGTGGTCGCTCGATCGCGCGGTGACCGCAAAATCGATCGCCGCGGGACAGTTCGGCACCGGCTCGCTGACCAAGGCCGAGCAGTTCACAGTCATTGATGACAAGACCATCACAGTGACCCTGCCGAAGGCCGATCGTCTGGCGCTAGCCAATCTCGCCACGCCGCTGGCGCCGATGTTCAACAGCAAGCTCGCGAAGTCGCACGCGACGGCGGAGGATCCGTGGGCGCAGGAATGGTTGAAGACCAACACCGCCGGCTCGGGTGCCTACACCGTCGAGATGTTCAAGCCCGGTGAGCAGTTGATCCTGCGGCGCAACGAGAACTGGAAGGGCGGCCGCAACGGCCAGCTCGCTTTCTTCAAGCGCGTCATCGAGCAGACCATTGCCGATCCCGCCACCCGCGCCAATCTGATCGAGAAGGGCGATGCCGACATCGCCATCGATCTGCAGGCCTCTGACGTGCCAGCGCTGCAGGCGCGCGGCAAGGTCAAGGTCGAATCGACGCCGCAGTCGAACGGCTTCACCATGATCGCCTTCAACACCCAGATGGCGCCGTTCGACAACGTCAAGGTCCGCAAGGCGATTGCCTCGGCATTGCCCTATGACGACATGTTCAAGGCGGCGATCTTCAAACGTGGCCTGCCGCTGTATGGCGCCGTGTGGACGACGCCGCCCAATGCCGGCTTCCCGCAGCCGATGCCGGTGAAGACCGACATCGCCGCCGCCAGGGCGCTGTTGTCCGAGGCCGGCTTTCCGAATGGCTTCAAGACCAGCTTCAGCATCAATGTCGGCTCCGCGGCGGTGACCGAGCCGATGGCCGTGCTGCTCAAGGAATCGCTCGCCAGGATCGGCATCGAGGTCGATATCCAAAAACTGCCGGACGCGCAAATGTCGACTCAGATCACCGACAAGAAGCTGCCGTTTTTCACCGAGGGCTCCACCGCCTGGCTGCCGACCACGGACTATTTTTTCCGCAACTTCTTCACCGGCAATCAGCGCTGGAATTACTCGTCGTGGAACGATGAACTGGTGATGACCCTCGCCAACCAGGCGCGGTTTGAGCAGGACCAGGCCAAATATGACGACATGGGCAAGGCGATGATTGCGCAATATGTCAAGGAGATCCCGATGGTGCTGCTGTGGCAGGCCAACCAGGACGCCGTGATGGTGCCGCAGCTTGAGGGGTACACCTACTGGTTCCACCGCCAGGTCGATTTTCGCGACCTCAGCCGCAAGTAACCATCCGCCCCAACGAAAGCATCAAGCCCTTGGACCAGATCTGGGAGATCGGCACCGATATCGGTGGCACCTTCACCGATATCATTGCCATCCGCCGCGATACCGCCGAGACGCGGATCGCCAAGGTGCCGTCGCGCCCGCAGGCGCCGGTGCAGGCGATGCTGGAAGCAATCGAGGCGGTCGGGTTGCACAAGTCCGAGGTCAAGCGCTTCATTCACGGCACCACCCGCATCACCAACGCCATCGTCGAGGGGCGGTTGCCGAAAGTGGCGCTGGTGGCGACGCAGGGGTTCGAGGACGTACTCGAGATCGCGCGCTACCGCCGCCGCGACCTGTACCGCCTCGATGTGGTGCCGAAGCCGAAGGCGTTGGTGCCGCGCGAACTGTGCTTCGCGCTCGACGAGCGGCTCGACCATGAAGGCGGAATTCTGAAAGCGCTGGAGGAGGCCGAGATCGACCGGCTGATCGTCTGGCTCAAGGAAACCGGCGTCCAGAGCGTCGCGGTGGCGTTGCTGCATGCCTATGCCAATCCGGTGCATGAAAAGATGCTGGCAGAGCGGTTGAAGGGCGTCGTGCCGCATGTCTCGCTGTCGCATGAGGTGAATGCCGAGGCGCGCGAATATGAGCGGACATCCTCGACGGTGTTCAACGCCGCGGCAATGCCGATCGCGGTGGAATATCTCAGCGAACTTGAGGAGCGGCTGCCGCTGGGTGCGGGGCTGCAGGTGTTTCATTCCGCCGGCGCGATGATTCCGATCGCGGCGGTGAAGCGTCGCCCGCTGGTGATGGCGATGTCCGGCCCGGCGGCGGGCGTCTCGGCCTCGGTCAGCATCGCCCCGCAGCTCGACAAATCGCGCGTGCTGACCTTCGACATGGGCGGCACCACCACCGACGTCTGCCTGATCATCGATGGGCAGGCCGAAATGACCGATGGCAAGCTGCTCGGCGACCGGCCGTTGCGGCAGCCGATGCTGGCGGTACATTCGATCGGCGCCGGCGGCGGTTCGATCGTGCGTGCCGGCTCCGGCGGTTTGACGGTAGGCCCGGAAAGCGCCGGCTCCGAGCCGGGTCCGGCCTGTTACGGCCGTGGCGGCACCGAGCCGACCATCACCGATGCCAACGCGCTGCTCGGCTATCTCAATCCGGCTACCAAACTCGGTGACCGCATCGGCATCGATCTCGCCGCGGCGGCACGCGCGGTGCAACCGATCGCGGACCGGCTCGGCCTCAGCCTGACCGAGACCGCGCTCGGCATCATCAAGGTCGCCAACGCCACCATGGGACGCGCGTTGCGCCGCGTCACCGTGGAGCGCGGCATTGACGGTCGCGACTGCACGCTGCTGGCATTCGGTGGCGGCGGGCCGATGCATGCGTCGGGGCTCGCCGAGCTCTACGGCATCAGCGAGATCGTGGTGCCGGCGGCGTCCAGCGCGTTTTCGGCGCTCGGCTGCCTGACCGCCGATTTCAGCTTCCTGCAGCAGCAGACGCTGCGCGCCGCGCTCGACGGTATCGACCTGACAAGAGTCTCGCAGCGCATCGGCGCGATGGTCGAGCTGACGCTGGAACCGCTGGTGGCCAATGCCATTCCGCGCGAATCCATCGAGATCGAGTTGGTCGCCTTGGTGCGCTACGCCGCGCAGTCCGACGCCATCCCGGTGCCGTTCACGCTGCCGCTCGAACCGGCGCTTTTGCAGCAGCATTTTCTGGCCAAGCACCGCGAGTTGTACGGCTACGCCACCGCCGAGCCCTGCGTGATCGAATCGATCCGCGTGCAGGCGCGCCAGCCGTCGACGACGTCGGTGGGCCGCCCCGGCACTGATTCCAGGCGCACCGAATTCGTCGCACGCACATGCTCGTTCGATAACGCGCACGATGTCCTGACCGAGGTGATCGATCGCGGCACGATGTCCGACGCCGTCACCGGCCCCGCTATCATCGAGGACGCCTGGTCGACGGTGGTGGTGCCGCCGGGCTGGCAGGCGACGCCGAATAGTACTGGAAACCTGTTTCTGACGAAGGTCGCATCATGAAGCTCGACCCGTTTGCCGTGGAAGTGATCCGCCATGGCCTGTCGGCCGCGGCGGAAGAAATGAGCCTGGTGATGACGCGCTCGGCGCGTTCGCCGCTGCTGCGCGAGGCCGGCGACCTGTCGTCGGCGATCACCGACGCGCAGGGCGAGTTGGTCGGGCAGGGCCGCGACATCCCGGTCCATCTCGGCGCCATGGCCTATACGGTGCGCGAAACGCTGAAGGTGGTGCCCGCCGCCTCGCTCAACGACGGCGACGTGCTGATCTACAATCTCGGCGCACTCGGCGGCAATCACCTCAACGACGTCAAGGTGGTGCGCCCGGTGTTCTTCGAGGGTGAGATCGTCGCTTTCGCCGTCAGTCTGGCGCATTGGCCGGATATCGGCGGCTTCTGGCCCGGCAGCTACTTTGCAAAGGCGATTGATACCTTCCAGGAAGCGCTGCGGATTCCGCCGATCCTTATCGCGACCGCCGCGGGGGTCTGCGATTCCATCGTCCAGTTCCTCAAGGTCAATGTCCGCGATCCCGAAGCCTGCGAGGGCGATCTGCTCGGTCAGATCGCCTGCACCCGGGCTGGCGAAAAGCGCATCGTCGAATTGTGCAAGCAGCACGGCAAGGCAACCTTCGTCGCTACGCTGTCGCGGCTGCACGATCTGTCCGAAGCCGAGATGCGCGAGGCGATCCTGCAATTGCCGGACGGCGTCTATGAAGGCGAGGATTTCATGGATGATGGCGGCCCCGGCAACGCGCCGGCCCGCATCCATGTCAGGATCACCATCGCGGGCGACGAGGCGACCTTCGACCTGTCCGGCAGTTGCGACCGGGTTTCGAATTTCTGCAACACCACCTCGTTCATTGCGCGTTCGGCGGTGGCCTACAGCGCGCGCATCATGAGCGGCCGCGATATGCAGCAGAATGGCGGCGCGCTGCGTCCGCTCACCATCATCACCCGCCCCGGCTCGATCCTCGATCCCGGGCTCACCGCGCCGGTGGCGGCCGGCAATCACGAGACCTCGTTGCGCATCGTCGATGCGATCTTCCTGGCGATGAAGGACGTGATCCCGGAGCGGCTGTCGTCGGGCGGTGCCACCACGTCGGGCATGTTGTCCTTTGCCGAGCAGCGCGACGATGGCACCTGGAAGATGTTGTACGAAGTCCATGCCGGCGGCGAGGGCGCGCGTTACAACCGTGCCGGCTGCGCCGCCACCCGCGTGCATCTCACCAATACGTCGAACACGCCGGCCGAGGTCATCGAAGCCAACTACAATATCCGGGTCGAGCGGCAGGCGATCCGCTGGGGCTCCGGCGGCGCCGGAAAATATGCCGGGGGTGACGGCGTCGTCCGCACCTACCGGATCCTGGCGCCCAGCATGCATCTCACCAGCAGCGTCGAGCGCATGGTGATTCCGCCCTTCGGCCTGCATGGCGGCGAGCCGGGCGCCACCTGCCGCGTCTCGCTGATGCGCGGCGGCGAGGCCATCGCGATCGACGGCAAGTCGAACCTCGTGCTGCAGCAGGACGATCTCGTCACCATCGAGATGTGCGGCGGCGGTGGATTTGGGGCGGCGGCGTGAAGAGAGAATCCCGATGAGTAGATTGCTGCGAACCACCCTTAATGCCGGTGACACGGCTCCCCCGACCGTGGTCGGCGGCGAGGGCGTGTACTTCCATTTGCAGGATGGCCGCCGCCTGATCGACGGCAGCAACACCGGCGGCGGGCTCGGTCATCGCCATCCCCGCATGGTGGAGGCGATCCGTGAGGCCGCCGATACGCCGGTGGTCAACGAAGGCTGGACCTGGATCGGCCGCGAGCAGGCCGCCGAGGACCTGATCGCCACCGCCTTCAAGGGCGAGGAGGACTGGGTCGGCGCGGTGCGCTTCTGCATCAGCGGCTCGGAGGCCAATGACATGGCGCTGTCGCTGTGCCAGGCGCTGACGCAGAAGACCGCGTTGGCCACCCGCGAGCGCGCCTATCACGGCCTGGTCGGCCTGTCGCGCAGCATGACCGTGCAGCCGCACTGGCATGGCGGCCTCGCGGTGCACGCCGGCGGATCGCAACTGCCGCCTCCAATCGTCGACGTCCGCGTGCTGCCGGCACCCGACGGCGCGATCTACGGCGCGCCGCTGCACAACAGCCCGGTCAGGGAATATCTCGGCGACGCCCGTGCGACGCTGGCGGATACCGCGGCGACGATCATCGATTACACCCAAGGGGGCAGCTATTATGACGCCGACTACCAAAACGAGGTGGCGCGCCATGCCGCGGCTGCCGGTTCGTACTGGATCGCCGACGAGGTTGTAACCGGCGCCGGCCGCGCCGGCCGCTGGTTCGCGTTCCAGGGCGCTGCGAGCCGGCCGGACATCATCACCATGGGCAAGTCGCTTGGCGGCGGTGCCGCATCGGTCGCTGCGGTGGTGGTGTCGAAGAAGATCGTCGACCAGCTCAAGGGCAAGAGCTGGCAGAATTACGGGACGTTGCGCGGGCACCCGATCAGCATGGCCGCGGTCAGCGCCTATCTTGCCACTGTCACCGATGAGAACATCCTGGCGCATGTGCGCAAGATGGAGGCGCTGTTCGCGCGCCGCTTGGTCGAGATCGCGAGAAAACATCCGAGCGTGAAACGCGTAGCCGGCCAGGGTCTGCACTGGACCGTCGAACTTCATGGGCCGGACTGGCGAACCTGGACTGCCGATACCATGGAAAATCCGATCGCCTCGCGGGTTGCCGCGCGGGCGATGCAGGCCGGCGCGGTGATAGGCACCAGCGGCGAGCAGACCTCGCTATTCCTGGCGCCGGCGCTGATCATCAACGAAGCGGAGTCGGAAGCGCTGCTGGAAGCGCTCGACTTCGGCCTGCAACTTGCCGACCAGGAATTTTCACGCGCCGGCGGCGCACACTGATCGGGGAAGGGCCGGCATGACCGATCTGTCGCCATTCTGGCCTGCTGGCGAGCCCCGGCATCTTACGTTGCCCGAAGGCACGTTATACGACGCGCTGACGCGCGCGGCTGAGGCGCGCCCGGATCACCCGGCTACGGCATTCTACGGCGGCATTCTCAGCTACGGTGAACTGCGCGCGCAGGTCGATGCCATGGCCGGCTATCTGCGGAATTTCTGCGGTGTCCAGCGCGGCGACCGCGTGCTGATCGCGCTGCAGAACTCTCCGCAATATGTCATCGCTTATTATGCGGTGATGCGCGCCGACGCGGTGGTAGTGCCGGTCAATCCCATGAACAAGACTGCGGAGGTCGACTATCAGGCCGGCGACAGCGGCGCCCGCATTGCCATCATCGGCAGCGATCTGGGCGAGGTCTTCACGCCACTGCTGGGATCGGAGCTCAGCCATGTCATCGTGGCACGGTATCGCGACTACGTCCCCGCCGCCACCCCCTATACGCTGCCAGCCTGCGTCACCCAGTCGTCGGCACCGCTGCCGGGTACGCCGGGCTGGCACCTGTGGTCGGCGGCGTTGGCGCGGGCGGCGTCGCCGGGGCCGATGCGCTCCACGCCCGACGATCTCTGCGTTCTGCCCTATACGTCCGGCACCACCGGCAAGCCGAAGGCCTGCATCCATCCGCACCGCAACGTGCTGTTCACCGCGGTGCTGCAGGCGCGCTGGTACGGGCTCGGCACCGACGATGTGCTGACCGGTTTTCAGCCGCTGTTTCATGTCGCTGGCATGCAGGGCTCGATGAACGCGGCGGCCTCGATCGGCGCCACGCTGGTGCTGATGGCGCGCTGGGACAAGGACCTGATCCCCAAATTTTTTGAGGCCCACGGCGTCACGTTCTGGAATGCGGCGCCGACCATGATCATCGACGTGTTGTCGAGCGCCGGCTTCCACGACGATTGTTTTGCAAGGCTCAGGGTTCTGACCGGCGGCGGCGCGGCCATGCCGGCGACGGTGGCGGAAAGGCTGAAGTCGCGCTTCGACCTCGAATTCATCGAGGGCTATGGCATGACCGAGACGATGTCGCCGACCCACCTCAACCCGATGGCAACACCGAAGCGGCAGTGTCTCGGTATTGTCGTGCACGACACCGATGCGCGGATCATCGATCCCGGGACGCTGGCCGAACTCGGCCATGACGAGACCGGCGAGATCGTCGTGCACGGCCCGCAGGTCCTGCGGGATTACTGGAACCGGCCGGATGCCAACGCGACCTCGTTTGTCGATCTCGCTGGCCAGCGCTTCCTGCGCACCGGCGATCTCGGCTACCGCGACCGTGACGGTTATTTCTTTGTCGTCGATCGCCTCAAGCGCATGATCAATGTCAGTGGCTTCAAGGTGTGGCCGGCCGAGGTCGAGGCCACCCTGTACGGCCATCCCGCCATCAAGGAATGCTGCATCATCTCGACGCCGGACGCTTATCGCGGCGAAGGCGTCAAGGCGCTGGTGGTGCTGCATGTCGACAAGGCCGACACTTCCGCGGACGACATCATCGCCTGGGCGCGTGACAACATGGCCAGCTACAAGGCGCCACGGAGCGTGGTGTTCGTGGGCAGCCTGCCACGTTCTGAAAGCAACAAGATCAGCTGGCGGCTGTTGCAGGAGGCCGAGTGGAAGCCGTGACCACTACGACATCGCCGACGATTTCGCTGGCGGGCGCAGCAAACGCGCGGCAGCCAGTCATGGCGGCATGATGTTCGCCGTCCATGCGGCACAGCGATTGCTTATGCAGATCGTCGTTTTAGCCGCCATCCAGTCCTCTCAGAACCTTTCGCACGAACCTCAAGGGTACCATGTCCAGATTGAAGGCTTTCATTTTCGCGCTGTTTTCGCTCGCGGTTGTCGCGGCCCCGCCGGTGACGCCAGCCCATGCCGCCAGTAATCTGATCGCGGTGCTGGAAGCCGAGATCGTCACGCTCGATCCGCATTTCACACCGGCCTATATCTCGCGGACCTTCGGCTTCATGGTGTTCGACACGCTGTTCGCCAAGAACATGGCGGGCGAGATCAAGCCGCAGATGGTGCGGGACTACAAGGTCTCGCCCGACGGCCTGATCTACACCTTTACGTTGCGCGACGGCCTGAAATGGCATGACGGCGCCCCGGTGACCGCCGCGGATTGCGTCGCCTCGCTGCGTCGCTGGGGCGATCGCAGTGCGCTCGGCCGCCGCATCCTCGCCATCACGGCATCGATGGAGGCGTCCGATGTCAGGACCTTTGTGCTGACGCTGAAGGAACCGTCGGCACTGGTGATCGATTCGCTCGGCAATACGATCAGCCCGGTCGCCTTCATGATGCCGGAGCGCATTGCCAAGACGCCTGGCGACCAGCGCATCACCGAGATCATCGGCTCCGGCCCGTTCGTCTACAGCAAGGCTGATCACCGTAGCGGCGATCGCATGATCCTGAAGAAATTCGCCGATTATGTGCCGCGTTCGGAGCCGGCCGACTTCCTGTCCGGCGGCAAGCGCGTCGGCGTCGATACGCTGGAAATCCGTGTCATTCCCGACGGCTCCACGGCGGCTTCCGCGCTGCAGACCGGTGAGGTCGACTTCATGCAATATGCGCCGTTCGACCTGCTGCCGCTGCTGGAGAAGAACGCCAAGATCAAGGTCGTCAACTTCACGGGCGGCAACCAGTTCGCCGGCGCCTATCGCATCAATCCACTGACCAAGCCGTTCGACGATCCGGCGATTCGCCGCGTGTTGTGGAAGCTGGTCGATCAGCGCGAGGTCATCGACGGTCTCGGACTTGATGCCAAATACGGCGCGCCTTGCGCCTCGTTCTTTACCTGCGGCACGCCCTATGCGAACGATGCCGGCACCGAGGCGGCGAAAAATCCCTCGGTCGAGGCCGCCAAAGCGGCGCTGAAGCTGACCAGATATGCCGGCGAGCCGGTCATCGTGATGCAGGCCAGCGATCTCGAGGCGCCGCGCATCTCGGCGCAGGTGCTCGCCGAAAAGCTCAAGCAGGCCGGTTTCACCGTCGATCTGCAGGTGATGGACTGGGCCAGCCTGTTGGTGCGCCGCACCAAGAAGGACGGCTGGAGCGTCTATGGCGTCCACGCCGGCGGCTTCGATCTCGGTTCGCCCCTGACCAACGGCATGGTGGCGTTCAACTGCGTCGACATGTCCGCATGGCATTGCGACGCCCGCCTGACGCCGCTGCTCACCGCCTTCGCCAAATCGGTCAGCGAAGACGAACGCAAGAAGCTGGCCTATGATATCCAGGCGATCATGTATGATCAGACGCCGGCGGTTCCGTGGGGCCAGTTCGCCCAGCCGGCGGCGTATCGCTCCAATTTGCGCGGTGTGATTCCGTCGGCTATTCCGATCTTCTGGAACATCGAGAAATAAGCTCATGTATGATGTCATTGTAGTTGGCGGCGGCTCTGCCGGCGCCGCCATTGCCGCGAGGCTCTCCGAGGATTCCAGCAAGCGTATCCTGCTGCTGGAAGCCGGACTCGACTGGCGCGCCGATGAGGCACCGTGGGAGGTTCGCACCCCCAATCCGATCCCGATCATCCATCATCGCGAATATCAGGAGAAGTGGCAGTGGCCGCATCTGCTGACGCGTCGGGTCGCCGGGCAACAGCCGCGCTTCTACTGGCGCGGCAAGGGCCTCGGTGGTTCCTCGATGATGAACGGCCAGATCGCGATCCGCGGCGTCGCCGCCGCGTTCGACGAATGGGCGGCCAATGGCTGCACCGGCTGGTCGGCGAAAGAAGTGATGCCGCTGTTTTCGCTGATCGAGGACGATTTTGAATTTGGCGGTACACCGGGCCATGGCCGGGGTGGTCCGCTGCCAATCTACCGCGCGCCGCCGGAAAAATGGGGCCCGGTCGACAGCGGCCTTCGCGATGCCGCGTTGGCCTCGGGCTATAAGTGGTGCGATGACGTCAACGGTGCCGATGGTGAAGGTGCGGCGTGCTACCCGATCAACAGCCGCGATTTGCGCCGTATCACCACCAACGAGGCCTATCTGGAGCCGGCGCGTGGCCGCGCCAATCTGGAGATCCGCGGCCACGCGCTGGTCGATCGTCTTGTCATCACGGACGGTCGGGCTACCGGCGTGATCGTGCATGTCGAAGGGCAGGGCACGTCCGAAATCAGCGCGCGTGAAATCGTGCTGTGTGCCGGCGCGATCCACAGTCCGGCGATCCTGCTGCGTTCCGGCATCGGCCCGGCCGGCGAATTGAAAGCAATGGGCATCGCGGTTGAAAGCGACCTGCCGGTCGGCAAGCACTTCTTCGACCACCCGCTGTTCCGCGCCACCGTGCAGCTCAAGGAAGAATTGCGCGCCACCGATCCGGACACCCGTCACACCAATTGCTGCGTGACCTATTCGTCGGGTCTCGCGGACGGCGGCAAGCGCGACATGATCCTGATCGCCTTCAACCACCGTGGCATCGGCATCCCCGCCGCGATCGGCGCGGGACTGTTCAACGCTTTTTCGCGCGGCACGCTGAAACTGGCCTCCACCGACGCCTCGATCGATCCGATCGTCGAGGAAAACATGCTGGCCGACCCGCGCGACATGTCGCGCATGGTCGACGCGGTGAAGCGGCTCGCGGTCCTCACCACGCAGCCGGCGCTGGCCGACAAGGCGGAATGGATCCGGCTGATCGACACCGACCTGACGCTGCCGCGGGCGGCGGCGTTGCCGATCAGCGAACTGGAAGCCATCCTGCGCCGTGACACCGGCGACATCCAGCACGCCGCCGGTTCCTGCCGCATGAGCGGCTTCAACGACGCCAGCGGCGTGGTCAACCCGGATGGCACGGTGAAGGGCCTGCGCGGCCTGCGCGTCGCGGATGCCTCGATCATGCCGTCGGACTGCCGCGCCAATACCCACCTCACCACGGTGGTGATCGGCGAATATATCGCCAGGATGATGAAGCAGGCGATGGCTGCGAAGGCCGCTCCTGCGATGGCGGTGTAGTCCCAATCGCGGCCCTTCACCGAACCATCGGCTTGTCATTGCGAGGAGCGAAGCGACGCGGCAATCCAGAGCCACGAACTCGGCAAGACTGGATTGCTTCGTCGCAAGGGCTCCTCGCAATGACGAACAAGCTGTCAGACTTCGCCTCAAATAACGCTGTTGCAAGAAAGAACGGTCATGTCCTCGTCCACCGAAACCCAGATCACCGAATGGCTCGCGTCGCAAAGACAGCCGATGATCGAGCTGCTGCGCGACGTCGTGAACATCGATTCCGGCTCCTACGACAAGCCCGGCGTCGATGCGGTCGGCGCGCGGTTCGAGCGGCATTTCGCCGAGCACGGCATCGCATGTTTCCGCGAGCCGCATGACGTGTCCGGCGATGCGCTGCATGGCTCGGTTGCCAAGCCTGGCAGCAACGAGAAGCCGGTGCTGTTGATGGGGCATCGCGATACGGTGTTTCCGAAAGGCGAGGTGGCGCATCGCCCGTTCAGCATCGAAGGCAGCAGGGCCCATGGTCCCGGTGTCGCCGACATGAAGGCCGGTCTCGTCATCAACGTCTTCGTCGCCGCAGCGTTCGCCAAATTCGGCAGCGCGCCATGCCCGATCAAGCTGCTGATCACCTCCGACGAGGAGATCGGCTCGCCGTCGTCGCGCCCGGTGATCGAGCGCGAGGCCCGCGCCGCGCGTGCGGTGTATAATTCCGAACCGGGCCGCCCGACCGGCAATATCACCACCAGCCGCAAGGGCGGCGTGTTCATGCGCTTCGAGATCTTTGGCAAGGCGGCGCATTCCGGCAATAATTTCGGCGACGGCATCAGCGCGATCGGCGAACTCGCGCACAAGATCGTGCGGATCCACGCGCTGACCGACATGGCCAAAGGCATCACGCTGAATGTCGGCCTGATCGCTGGCGGCCAGTCGGTCAACACCACCGCGCCGCACGCCGAGGGCCAGATCGACCTGCGCTATATCGACCCGGCCGACCGCGCCACCACGCTGGCGGCGATCGAGGCGATTATCGCGACATCGACGGTGCCGGGCACCACGGCCAAGCTGCACATCAATGGTGAATTCCTGCCGCTGGTGCAGAGCGAATCCTCGAAAATCCTGTTCGATGCCTATCGCGCGGCGGCGAAGGACGCCGGACTGCCCAAACTCGACGGCGAATTCGCCGGCGGCTGCGCCGATTCCGGCTTT
>JACMOT010000494.1 GCA_014377915.1 Tardiphaga sp. | reverse complement strand
CTCGGAAAATCCGCGTCGGTTGAACAGGCCGGTCAGCGGGTCGCAGGACGCCGCCACCTTGTGCACGGTCACCGCACGCTCCGAAACCAGCATGAAGATCACGAACACGGTGCCGACCGCGTAGAGAACCAGTTCGATCGCGAACAAAGTCGCCCAGATGCTGGTGCCGAAACCGCCAGTGTCGACATGCAGCAGATCACCGAGCACGATCGGCAGCATCAGGACGAAGCCGTGCAGCAACGGGACCAGCATGGCCGGCCAGTTGCGCTGCACCGACGTGCGACGCTCCAGCCCGAGTTCATGGGCGGTCAGCATGGCGTAGGCGGCAACAATCGCGGCGCCGATGGTCAGGCGCAGCACCTCGGATTCCGGAGGCAGCGTCATGATGGCGGCGATCCACGCCAGCGCGCCGAGAAACAAGCCACCCCAGCTCGGCGCCCGGCCATGGAACACCCGCGCCGCGTTCCAGACCATCGCGCAGGCGACCAGACCAAGCGAGTTGACGGCCAGAGATAGCGCCTCGCCGATCATGGCGCTGGCCAGCGTCCAGAACGCCACCGAGATGGCGCCGAGCAGATAGGCAAAACCCCACCAGTACAGCGCCGGAATTTTCTGCTGTCGTCCGACAAACAGCAACATGACCCCCAGCAAGGCAGCAACCATGGTTGCGACCAGATAGAGCGTGGACGTATCGAGCGACATCGGAAGCTACCGGCATTTGTTGCAGGATTTCCGATCGTTAAGCGACCGGACGGCATTCACGCCGAATCTGACGCTATGATGGGCAGATTTGAAATTCGTTTGCACGCGAGCAACAATTTTCACGAAAATAATCGATCAATTCATCCGCATCGGGAACACGCGTCGCCCAATACAAAAAGGGCGCCCGAAGGCGCCCTTTTGATAGTGATGGTTCGCTTGCGCGACCGGTTGACGAAACGCTTAGCGCTTCGAGAACTGGAACGACTTGCGGGCTTTCGCCTTGCCGTACTTCTTGCGCTCGACGACGCGCGAGTCGCGGGTCAGGAAGCCGCCCTTCTTGAGGACGCCGCGCAGATCCGGCTCGAAGCAGGTCAGCGCCTTGGAGATACCGTGACGCACGGCACCAGCCTGGCCCGAAAGACCGCCACCGGCGACGGTGCAGATCACGTCGTACTGACCGGCACGGGCCGCGGCGACCAGCGGCTGCTGGATCAACATGCGCAGCACGGGACGCGCGAAGTACACTTCGACTTCACGGGTGTTGACGACGATCTTGCCGGCGCCCGGCTTGATCCAGACACGGGCAACCGCGTCCTTGCGCTTGCCGGTCGCGTAGGCACGGCCGTATTTGTCGATCTTCTTGACGTATTTCGGCGCGTCCGGCGCGGACACCTTGAGCGCGGAAAGCTGGTCGAGAGACTGCATGGTATCCGACATTATGCGGCCCTCATGTTCTTGCGGTTCAGCACGCCAACGTCAAACGGCTCGGGCTGCTGGGCTTCGTGCGGATGCTCGGCACCCGGGTAGACGCGCAGATTGCTCATCTGCACGCGACCGAGCGGGCCGCGCGGAATCATGCGCTCAATGGCTTTTTCCATCACGCGCTCCGGGAAGCGACCCTCGAGGATCGACTTGGCGCTGCGTTCCTTGATGCCGCCGATGAAACCGGTGTGGTGGTAATAGATCTTCTGGTCGCGCTTGCGGCCAGTGAACACCACCTTGGCGGCATTGATGATGATGACATGGTCACCGCAATCAACGTGGGGCGTGTAGATCGGGAGATGCTTGCCGCGCAGTCGCATGGCGACCAGCGTGGCGAGACGGCCAACCACGAGACCCGTGGCGTCAATGACGATCCACTTCTTCGTGATCTCGGCTGGCTTTGCCGAAAACGTCTTCATGTGAGAAATCCGTGTGAAAGGGAGACATCGGCGCAAACCCGCCGAACTGGGTGCGTTTCTAGTGAGGGTATCGGATTCCGTCAATGCCCAAACGAGCGAAAATATGCAAAATTATGCAGCAAAATCATCGCGTTATAAATATGGTTCTATAATACCTTCCAATTCAGCCAATGTTCGGAATGGAATAGGTGGAGGTGACGTGGGCGATCGGATCCGGCGAAGTGCCTGATAACAGGGTCACTTCGCCGACCGCGAGGCGCTTGCCGAGCTTCAACAGCTTGGCAGCGGCCAGCACATCCTGGCCGGGCTGGCCCTTGCGCAGGAAGTTGATGTTGAGATTGGTGGTGACGGCGAGGCCGACCGGGCCGATCGCCGACAACAGCACCACGTACATCGCGAAATCGGCCAGCGCCATCAGCGTTGGGCCCGACACCGTGCCGCCCGGCCGCAGCATCCGCTCGCCATAGGCCTGGCGTAGCAGGCAGGTGGTGCCGTCGGCGCTTTCGATGGCGATATCGCCGTCGCCGAACGCCTGCGGGAATTCCTTCCGAAGGAATTCTTCGAGTTCAGCCACGGTCATTTTCGGATTCGTCATCCTGTCCCCTGCTCTCGCTTGATCCGCCCTGTTACAATAAGGTGACAGACATGCCCAGTAATGGAATCTCCTTGATGGCCCAGCCTGCCCGCGCCGACTCAGCCCACCTGCCAATCCTGCTGCGCGAGACCACGAACGGTATTGCATTGCTCACCCTGAATCGCCCGGCGTCGCGCAACAGCCTGTCCGAGGGCCTGATCGGCGAGCTGCATGCCGCGCGCGATGCGGCCGCCCGCGACAGCCCCGTGCGAGCGGTCGTGATCGCAGCAAATGGCTCGGTGTTCTCGGCCGGGCATGACCTGAAAGAACTGACCGCGCGTCGCGCCGACGCCGATCGTGGCCGCGCCTATTTTGCCCACATGATGACGATCTGCAGCGCGATGATGCAGGCGATCGTGCAGCTGCCGAAGCCGGTGATCGCGTGTGTGCAGGGTGTCGCCACCGCCGCCGGCTGCCAGCTGGTCGCCAGTTGCGACCTCGCAGTCGCGTCGGACGCGGCGAGCTTTGCAACGCCGGGCGTCGATATCGGGCTGTTCTGCTCGACGCCGATGGTGGCGCTGTCACGAAATGTTCCACGAAAGCAGGCCATGGAGATGCTGCTGACCGGCGAGCCGATCTCCGCCGCCCGCGCGCGCGAGATCGGGCTGATCAACCGCATCATGCCCGCAGGCACCGAGCGCGATGCCGCGATCGCTCTGGCCGAGCAGGTGGCGCGAAAATCCGCGTATACGATCAGGCTCGGCAAGGCGGCGTTCTACCGCCAGGCAGAGATGAATTTGCAGGATGCCTATCGCTTCGCCGCCGGGGTGATGACCGAAAACATGATGGCCGATGATGCCGCGGAAGGCATCGGCGCGTTCATCGAGAAGCGCCAGCCGAAATGGCGGGATCGTTGAGTTCGTCATTACGAGGAGCCCTTGCAACGAAGCAATCCAGTCCTTCCTTCGCGGGTGGCCTTCTGGATTGCCGCGTCGCTTCGCTGCTCGCAATGACGGACTGTTAGTGTTGGGAATGACAATGAACCACGACGCCTACAGCGACGATTATATCCGCGAGATTCTCAATACGGTCAAAACCGTCGCCATGGTCGGCGCCTCGCCGCAGAATGTGCGGCCGAGTTATTTTGTCTTCAAGTACCTCGCCGAGCGCGGCTACGATATGATCCCGATCAACCCCGGACAGGTCGGCAAGAATCTGGCCGGCAAGCCGTTCGTGGCATCCTTGCGCGACATCGACCGGCCGATCGACATGGTCGATATTTTTCGCAGCGCCGAACACATCATGCCGGTCGTCGACGAGATGCTGGCGCTGGCGCCGCTGCCCCGGGTGCTGTGGCTGCAACTTGGCGTCCGCAATGACGATGCCGCGGCGAAGGCCGAAGCCGCGGGGATCAAGGTGGTGATGAACCGCTGCCCGAAGATCGAATACGGCCGGCTGTCGTCCGAGATCCAATGGATGGGCGTCAATTCGCGCACTATCAGCGCGAAGCGCGGCCCGGTGCCGACGCTGGGGATGCGGCTGTCGCTGAATCGCGACAGTATCGGCGGCGGCAGCACCGAGGCGGCCGACCGTGCCGCGAAAAACAGGAACGACGCCTGAGCGCGCGACGCAGCCGTTTCGTTTCACCGCGATGTCACGGCGCAGCATGGCTGTCGCGAAGTCACGCGACCACGTCACGCTGCCTTGACGGGATGGATCTGCGCCATCAGCATGCCGCCAACATTGCAAAAATCTGACAGGGAGACTTCATGACCGACCGCATTCCGGGCTTCGCCACCCTCGCCGTCCATGCCGGGGCGCAGCCCGATCCGACCACCGGCGCGCGCGCGACGCCGATCTACCAGACCACTTCTTTCGTGTTCAATGATTCCGACCACGCTGCGTCGCTGTTCGGGCTGCAATCCTTTGGCAACATCTATACGCGCATCACCAACCCCACCACGGCGGTGCTGGAAGAGCGCGTCGCCTCGCTGGAAGGTGGCACCGCGGCGGTGGCGGTGGCCTCCGGACATGCCGCGCAGGTGGTGGCATTCCAGCAATTGCTGCGGCCCGGCGACGAATTCATTGCCTCGCGAAAACTCTATGGCGGCTCGATCAACCAGTTCACCCACGCCTTCAAGAGCTTTGGCTGGAATGTGGTGTGGGCCGACTCCGATGACATCGGCTCGTTCGAGCGCGCGGTGACGCCGCACACCAAGGCGATCTTCATCGAGTCGATCGCCAATCCCGGTGGATCGATCACCGATATCGAGGCGATCGCCGCCGTGGCGCGGGGCGCCGGCGTGCCGCTGATCGTCGACAACACGCTGGCGACGCCGTATCTGATCCGTCCGATCGACCATGGCGCCGACGTCGTAATCCATTCGCTGACCAAATTTCTCGGCGGACACGGCAATTCGCTCGGCGGCATCATCGTCGATGCCGGCACCTTCGACTGGTCGAAGGACAACAAGTACCCGATGCTGAGCGAGCCGCGGCCGGAATATCACGGCATCAAGCTGCAGGAGACATTCGGCAATTTTGCCTTTGCGATCGCCTGCCGCGTGCTCGGGCTGCGCGACCTGGGACCCGCGCTGTCGCCTTTCAATGCCTTCATGATCCTGACCGGCATCGAGACGCTGCCGCTGCGGATGGCGCGGCATTGCGAGAACGCCAAGGCGGTGGCGGAATGGCTGGCCGCGCATCCCGCCGTCGCGGCGGTGAATTACTCGGGGCTGCCGAGCAATCCCTATTACAATCTGGCGCGCAAATATGCGCCGAAGGGCGCCGGCGCTGTCTTCACCTTCAGCCTGAAGGGCGGCTACGACGCCGGCGTCAGCCTGGTGTCGAAGCTGAAATTGTTCTCGCACCTGGCCAATGTCGGCGACACCCGCTCGCTGGTGATCCACCCGGCCTCGACCACCCACAGCCAGCTCGACGACGACGCCAAGACCCGCTCGGGCGCGGCGCCCGACGTTGTCAGGCTGTCGGTCGGGATCGAGGACAAGGAGGATCTGATCGCGGATCTCGAGCAGGCGCTGGGGGCCTGATGTCATTCCGGGATGCGGCAAACGGCGAAGCCGGATGCCGCATCCCGGAATCTGGAGTTGTTCAGCGTGCAACCATTTCGGGATTCCGGGTTCGCTCGCGGCTGGCGCCGCTCCCGCCCCGGAATGACAGATTGCGTCAGCCGACCTGCCCGACCACGAGCGGCAGCTTCTGCGGCACCACCACCGGTCGCGGCAGCTTCAGCCGTTCGACCTGCAGCACCGCCAGCGCCAGCACCACGATCGCCACCGCCTGGTGCGCCAGCGCCAGACCGATCGGCACTTCATACAGCAGGGTCAAAATGCCGAGCAGTACCTGCAGGCTGAGCGCCGCCGCCAGCCAGAGCGCGCCATTGACGGTTGCCGCGCCGGCCCGCGACCGAATGGCGTCGATCACATGCCAGATTGCCACGGCGAACAGCAGATAGGCGGTCATGCGGTGCTGGAACTGCACCGTCAGCGTGTTGTCGAACAGGTTGCGCCACCACGGCTCCTCGAAGAACAGCCGCGACGCCGATGGAATCAGCGCGCCATCGATCTGCGGCCAGGTGTTGAAGACGCGGCCGGCGCGCAGGCCCGCGACCAGCGCGCCGAAATACAGCTGCAGGAAGGTCAGCCCCAGCAGCACCACGCTGGTGGTCCGCAACCGCGCCGACACCATCAGCGGTGGCGCGTCGCGCAGTCGCCGTAGCGTCCAGACGATGGCCGCAAAAATTATTAGCGCCAGCACCAGATGCGTCGCCAGCCGATATTGCGACACTTCAACGCGCTTGGTCAGGCCCGACGCCACCATCCACCAGCCGACCGCCCCCTGCAGCCCGCCAAGGCCGAAGATCACCCACAGCCGCGTCTTCAGCCCGGACGTCAGGACGCCCGACCACAGGAACCAGAGGAAGGGCAGCAGATAGACCATGCCGATGACGCGGCCGAGCAGCCGGTGGCCCCACTCCCACCAGAAGATGGTCTTGAACTCCTCGAGGCTCATGCCGGCATTGAGTTCGCGGTATTGCGGGATCGCCTTATAGGCATCGAAGGCCGCGACCCAGTGATCCTGCGTCAATGGCGGCAGCGTGCCGCTGACCGGTTTCCATTCGACGATCGACAGGCCGGATTCGGTGAGCCTCGTGGCGCCGCCCACCAGCACCATCAGCGCGATCAGCGCCGCTACCATAATCAGCCACCAGCGCACCGGGCGGAGGCGATCATCGCGTCGAATAGAACTACCTGTCATAACCTGCGATCTATGGGACAAGTCCCCGAATTCAATGGCTTGAATGAATATACCTGAACCTTATAGTCCGCCGGCCAGCGGCTGCAAAGCGACGCCACGCCCAGCCCTTCCTCCAGGACCGCACAATTCCGTCATGAGCATTCGCACCCGCAAATTCTTCGGCACCATCTTCCTGCTCGTGCTGGTCGTGGTCTGGTCGCTGCTCGGCATGACCATCGCGCAAACGCCATGGTTGGCGGCGTCCGGCTGGCTGCAGGCGATCTTCTATGTGGTCGCGGGACTGGGCTGGGTGCTGCCGGCGATGCCGATCGTCAGTTGGATGGCCAGGGCGGATCGCGAAAAACTCGGCTAGGATCAACTTCTCGCCGCCCCCAGCATCACGCCGGCCATCATTACCCGCAGCGCGCGCAGCGATTGACGTCGGCCATCCCAGGCGATTCGCGGCAAGGCGTAGGAGTCGGAACGGCCGTCCGGCTGCACCACGCCTGGCATCGAGGTCACCGCGCTGCTGAAGCCCGCCTGTGCCGCCATGCCGGCATGAAGCGGCAGGAACGACCCCCGGTCGCCGAACGGATAGGCCAGATGCATGGGCGCACGTCGCAATGCGGCTTCCGCCACAGCCCGGCCCATGGCGATCTCGCGGCGCGCGCTGACGTCGTCGAGATTGGCAAGTACCGGGTAATTCACGGTGGCGGCGCCATAGGTGACCAGCGGATCGGCCGCCAGGACCGCGATGTCGTCCCAGTCCATGGTCGCGGCGCGCGACAGCGCGGCAAGATCGACCGAATAGCGTTGGCAAAGATCCTTGATCGCCAATGACAGTGCCGGCGCGGGCAGCGTGCGCAGCCAGCTCTGCAGGTAATGATAGGCCTGTCGCTTGTCCTCGAGACCTCCGATCCCGAAATGGCGTTGCCGGTCGTCGATCATCAGGCTGATGCGGTCGTGGCGGGCCACTACCTGCTCCAGCGCCAACCACCAGGCCTCGCCCAGCCGATCGGGAAAAGCGCTTGCAAGGTACACCGTGAACGGCACGCGGTGCCGCGACAGCACGGGATAAGCGTGTTCGATCAGATCCTTGTAGCCACCATCGAAGGTCAAACATACGAAGCGGCGGGCCTGCCGCGGCTGCCTTGCGCGGACGCAGGCTTCGTCGAGCCCGACGATATCGAACTCCCAGCGCTTCAACCTGCCGATAACCCGGTCGAGAAAGCGGGGCGTGATCTCGGTGGCCAGTCGCGGCTGGAACGCGCCTGGCCGCGGCAGCCGCACCCGCTCGAATGTCAGGATCACGCCGGCACCGCCGCGCGACCTCTGCATCAGCCGCGCCCAGCCACTGAAAAACGCCAGTTCCAGCACCAGCGTCGTCAGCCCGCTCAATGGTTGCGACACCGCCATCCTCCTTTGCGGTATCCTGCTGACCGCCCTCCGCGCCTGTCCTTACTGTTTATTGAGCTTTGTTTGCAAAGGTCGTCCGCTGCAAACAGTAAACAAGACCTCAACACAGGCTCCGTGATGACCATGGCTGCGGCGATCGACTATCCGACGGCGTCCACCCAAGCCGCGAGCCGTATCACGCGCGTCGATGTACTACGCGACTTCGCCACCGCTGAACCGGTCTGGCGTCACCTCGAAACCGCCGATACGCTGTCGACACCGTACCAGCGGTATGATTTTCAGGCCGCCTGGCAGGCCCATGTCGGCCAGCTCGAAGGCCTGCGACCCTTCATTGTCATCGCCTATGACGCCAATGACCAGCCGCTGCTGTTGCTGCCGCTCGGCGCGAGGCAGGAGAATGGCTTGCAGGTTGCGGGCTATCTGGGCGGCAAGCACGTCACCTTCAACATGCCGCGGTGGCAGCGCGATTTCGCGGAGGCCGCCACCAGGGCCGATATGGAGGCGCTGCAGTCGGGAATCCGGCGGCACCGTGAAACGGTCGATCTGCTGGCGCTGGCGCGCCAGCCACGGCACTGGCTCGGTATCGCCAACCCGATGGCGCAGTGGCCCAGCCAACCGTCCACCAATGACTGCCCGGTGCTGCGACTGCTGCCCGGCGCGTCTCCGACCGACCACGTCAGCAACTCGTTCCGCAAGCGCCTGAAGGGCAAGGAAAAGAAATACGAGGTGCTGCCCGGCTATCGCTATCTGCTTGCCACCCGCGATGCCGAGATCAAGCGGGTGCTCGACGCCTTCTTCACCACCAAGCCACTGCGGATGGCCGAACAGAAGCTGCCCAACGTGTTCGCCGAGCCGGGCATCGAGGACTTCATCCGCGCCGCATGCCTGGCGCCACGCGATGGCGGTCGCGCCATCGATATCCACGCGCTGGTCTGCGACGAGGAAGTGATCGCGATGTTCGCCGGGGTCGCCGATGCCGGTCGCTTCTCGATGATGTTCAACACCTATACGATGTCCGCCAACGCCAAATACAGCCCGGGCCTGATCCTGATGCGCAGCATCATCGATCACTACGCCGCATGCGGCATCACGTCGCTCGACCTCGGCATCGGCGCGGACGATTACAAGCGGATGTTCTGCAAGGACGACGAGCCCATCTTCGACAGTTTTGTGCCGCTCACCACGCGCGGAAAACTCGGCGCGATGGGCCTCTCGTCATTCGCCCGTGCGAAGCGGCTGGTGAAGCAGACGCCCGCGTTGCTGAACCTGGCGCAACGGCTGCGCGGTGCCCTGCAACGCTGACGGTTGGGCGTTGACGCTAGGCCGGAACCACAAGATCCTCGATCCGGATCGGAAACCGGCGCACACGGATTCCCGTCGCGTGCCAGACCGCGTTGGCCACGGCGCCCGCCGAGCCGGCAATGCCGATTTCGTCGACGCCCTTGATGCCGAGCGCGTTCACATGCGGATCGTGCTCTGTCACCATGATGGCCTCCAGACCGAGCACGTCGGCATTCACCGGGATGCGATACTCGGCGAGATTGGCATTCATGGTTCGGCCCGAGCGGTGGTCTATCACCGCCTGCTCGTGCAGCGCGAACGACGCGCCCCAGATCATGCCACCATAAAACTGGCTGCGGACCACATGCGGATTGATAATCCGCCCGGCTGGCAGGACAGCGTCATGCGGCTGCTCGACGTGTTCGTCGATGGCCTTCGCATTCAGAAGACAGCCGAGGGAGCAGCAACTGCCCCGCGGGTCACGGCAAGCGTCCGGCAGCCACGTCGGTAGCGAGCCGCTATTGGCTCCACCCGCCAACACGCAGATTACGACCCGGCCGAATACCGTTCAGCCGCGTATCGCCTACCCTCATGCTGCGACGACGCGCTCGACGGGATGCGGCGCATGGTCGGGCGTCGAATCCCGACGCAGCATGCTCACGGCCGAGAAGCCGACGGCTTTCAGTTGTTCGCACATCAGATCGCGGGCGTCGACGGCCATTGACGGCTCCGGCACTACCACCGCGCAGGCATTCGCCGTCAGCAGCGCCGCCGGCAGATCAGCGGCGGTGCCGGCATCGAGCAGCACGTGATCGTACACCCGCATCAGGGCATCGAGCGCCATGGTCAGCCGCGGCGATTGCAGCAGCGCACGATCGGCTCCGGCACGGCCGGCGCTGATCATATGAAGACGCGACAGCGTATCCTTGGTGATGATCTCGCTGAACGACGCCTGACCCAGCATCAACTCGGCCAGTCCCGGCGCCGACGGATCGCTGGAGACCGCCCGCAGCACCGGCGAATTGGCCGAAAGATCAACCAGCACCACCTTGCCGCCGCGGGCCAGCATGCGCGCCAGCGTTAGGCCGGTCAGCGCGATGTTGTCGGGATCGCCGGTGCCAAGGATCGTAATCTTGCGCGCGGAATCGCCGGCGACGCGCAACGTCCGCGCCAGCCCTTCGATCTCGCTCACGCCGGCGGCAAGATCGGGGTGGGTATCACGAACCGCCGGCTCCGGGATCAGCGGTGCGGTCACCACGGCCGGCGCAGCCTCGGCGACCGGCGCCGGGGGCGGCGCCGCCCCGACGGCCCGTTCGGCATGGGTAGGGAGTACCGGTGGGGGCAGGATTGGGTCGGCGCCCGG
>JACMOT010000493.1 GCA_014377915.1 Tardiphaga sp. | reverse complement strand
TCGAGGGCGTGATGCTGTAGCGGCGCGATTCGACCTATCTGCCGGGTCGGCCGAAGGGCCAGTGGTGGAAGTGGAAGCGCGATCCGCACATCATCGCCGCCGTGCTGATGTAGGCGCAGCGCGGCCACGGCAAGCGCTCGTCGTATTATTCCGACTACACGTTTGGAGTCTGGACCGCGACTGACGGCGTCGATCAATTGGTGCCGGTCGGCAAGGCCTATTTCGGCTTCACCGACGAGGAGTTGCTGCAGATCGACAAGTTCGTTCGGCGCAATACCACCGAGAAATTCGGGCCGGTGCGCCACGTCGCGCATGAGCCGGACAAGGGGCTGGTGCTGGAAGTCGCGTTCGAGGGGTTGGCGCGCTCGCCGCGGCACAAATCCGGCGTCGCGATGCGGTTTCCGCGGATCAGCCGGCTGCGCTGGGACAAGCCGCCGCGCGATGCCGATCGGCTGGAGACGCTGGAGCGATTGCTGAAGGCCGAGGCGGTCACGTGAATGCCCTCAGCCGTCCTTGCGAGGAGCCCTTGCGACGAAGCAATCCAGTCTTCCTCCGTGGCTTCTGGATTGCCGCGTCGCTTCGCTCCTCGCAATGACGGCTTCACGGTCCACATGCCCCACGGACGGCATCTTGCCCCCGCATCGCGGTTTCCCATTTGCAGCGAAGCCATTAAGATGTTCCTGACTTTACAGGAGACGATGATGCAGAACGATGTCCGGGACGTACCGGTGCCCCAGCAGGACGGCCTGTCGCGTTTTCTCGGCGGTTCACCGCTGGCAGTGCTGGGCCGGCTGATCCTGCTGTCCATCCTGGTCGGCGTCGTGCTGGCGGCGATCGGCTTCGATCCCTGGAACATCGTCACCAGCATCCGCCGCCTGTTTCAGTGGGTTTATGACCTCGGCTTCGATGCCATCAACGGGCTGTGGCGCTATTTCCTGCTCGGCGCCGTGATCGTGGTGCCGATCTGGCTGATCTCGCGCATGTTCAGCGCACCGCGCGGGCGATAGTTTCCCTTGCAGGCCGCGACTGAAACGCCGGCGCAGCGCGTCACGCATGCGCGCGTATTCGCCATCGCCGGCCCGGCGATGCTGGCCAACCTCACCACGCCGCTGCTCGGCATCGTCGCGACCGCGGCGATCGGCCGGCTCGGCGATCCGCATCTGCTGGGCGGCGTGGCTTTAGCCTCGGTCGCGTTCGACTGCATCTTCTGGCTGTTCGGCTTCCTGCGGATGGCGACGGTCGCCTTCACCGCACAGGCGCTCGGCGCCGGCGACCGCCTCGAGCTGCGCGCCATCCTGTGGCGCGCGTTGCTGCTCGGCGCGACCATCGGCCTGACGCTGATTGCGCTGCGCACGCCGCTGGCGGCGGCGGTGTTCGGCATCATGGGCGGCTCTGACACGGTGACGTCCGCGGCGCGGGACTATTTCTTCATCCGGCTGTGGTCGGCGCCGCTGATGCTCGGCAATTACGTGATCCTCGGCTGGCTGGTCGGCCAGGCCCGCACCGGCATCGCGCTGGCGCTGCAGGTCGGCATCAACCTGATCAACATGGCGCTGACGGCGTTCCTCGTGCTGTCTGCCGGGCTGGGCGTCAAGGGCGCCGCGCTGGCGACGGTGACCGCCGAAGGC
>JACMOT010000492.1 GCA_014377915.1 Tardiphaga sp. | reverse complement strand
TAATGCCGCAGGATGGTGTTGATGCGGGTCTGGTAGCCTTTGCCCTGGGATTTGAACCAGCCGAGCAGATCATGATCGAGCTTGAGGCCGACCGCGACCTTGTGCGGATGGACGATCTCAGCCTTGGCCCACTCCGCGTCGCTCATCGGCGCGCCGTCCGTGTCGGCGGCGGCGATCGCTTCGACCTCCGCGGATGTCATCCGGTCGAGACGCGTCCAGTCGGTCTTGCCCGTCAGCGGCACGAGGCTGCCGTCGGTCTTCCGGCTATACGGCTTACCGTCCACCAAAATGGCCCGTGCCTTGGCCGCGCTAATCTTGGCCCTGCTCATAACGCCGTTGCTCCCGCTTGTTGGCCTTTCGCGCGGAGATGATCCAGGTCAGCCCGCCGCGCTCGGTGTAGGTGATGTGGAAGATCCGGCCGTAGAGACGCGCGAGCATGTTGATGCGGATCTCGCCGTCATCCTTGCGGGTGTCCTCCGCCAGTTTGCGATGGGGGTCGACGAAAGCCGCCAGCACGTCGGCAAAATCGATGCCGCGCTCCGCGATATTCCTGGCGCACTTGGCCGGATGCCAATCGAACTCCATGCTGAAAGTTGGGGGCGATCTAGACAAAAGTCAAGATCAATGTCCGGCTCTATCGCAAGGTTCACTTCCTCTTTCTCGATCCCCTCGGCCGCAGCGCCGGATGATCCCGCTCCGGCGGCGTGTGGGCTTCTTCCAGCAGCGCCATCGCTTCCGCCGGGATGCGGTCGATATCGACGCCGCCGCGGCGCATGTCCTTCAGCGCCTTGCCGATCGCGGTGTCGCGATCGGGCCATTCGTGGATGGTGCCCGGCGAACCCGGGCGACGGCGCGAGCGCGGGCGGCCCAGATATTCCACCTGTGCCATCTTCATCCCCTGCAGTGCCCCGACCAGCCGGTCGAGATCGACCGCGGGGCTGTTCGACAGTTCGTCGGCGGTGCGCTCGGCCAGCCTATGGAGGTTGTGGCCGAGCCGGCGCAGCTTCAGCCTGTGGCGGGCGGGGGCGGTCGGCCGGGTGTCCGGATCGCGCGGCGCAAATGGCGGACGCTGCCAGCCGCCGTCCCGCGCCCACACCGAGATCGTGCTGCCGCTGACGCCGGTCCTGGCCGCGATCTGGCCATGCGACAGCGTCGTCTGTTCGATCAGACGCCGCACGGTCGCGACCGTGGCATTGGTATGCGGCCGCTTGCAGCTCCGGGGGCGGCGGCCCGGAATGTGGGGCGGTCCGTCCGTCGCGGGATCGCCCGCCCGCGCCGCCTCCTTGAAGGCGTCGATCAGGCGGAAGTTGAAGGGGCGATACGGATACAGCATCGGCTTGTCCCCCGTTTCAAGACAGCGTTTGTCTGGCCAAAGCGCGGCGCGATCCGGCCGCCAACAGGCCCGCGCCGGGACGCGCCGCCGGGCTCATGTCGACCGCGCGCGCGGCGCCCGCTTCGGAAGCTTGTGCCCTTCCGCCACCATCGCCATGGCCTGCTCGGGGACGCGGTCGATCCGGGCGCTGTCGCGACGCTGCCTGGCCAGCGCCTTGCGGATGGCGGCCTCGCGATCGGGCCATTCCGCGCCGGTGCGCGGCCGCGTGTCCGGTCGGCTGCGCGGGCGGCGATGGCCCAGCGCGTCCGGCCGCACCGCCTTCATTGCCCGCAAGGCCCGGATCAGCCGGTCGCCATCGACGGCGGGATCGTTCCACAATTCGACGACGCAGCGCTCGGCCAGCGCGTGCAGCTTCACCGCCAGCCCGCGGAGCTGCCGCCGGCGACCGGCGCGCCCGGCCGGCACACTATCGTTGGCCAGTGGGGCATAGGGGTGACGCTGCCAGCCGTGTTTGGCCACCCAGCGCGCGATGGTGCTGTGGCTGACGCCGGTCTGCGCCGCAATCTGCCTGCAGCTCAGCGTGGTGTCCTCGATCAGGCGGCGCACCGCGGCCACCGTAGCATTGGTGTGCAGCCGCCTGGTGCCCCCGGGCTGGCCGCCCGGGATCGGCGCCGGTCCGTCGTCGAAGGCCGCCGGCGCCAGCCGCGGCTCCAGGGAGGAGTCGATGACGCGAATGCGCGGGGCAAACAGAGGGACGAAAGGATAGTTCATGCTGACTCCCTTCGGGGTACGGTTCAATTAAACAAAGAATATATACCTATCTTGGAGAATTGCAAGGAAATTGCCACCGTCATTGCGAGGCGCCGTTGCGACGAAGCCATCCAGTTTTTTCCACGTCTGTGGCTCTGGATTGCCGCGTCGCTCCGCCCCTCGCAATGACGGCCGATAGGCCGTTCAGTCCAATGGCTTGAATGCGGTGGGCGGGCCGGAATCAAGTCGCTCTCGCCCGTGCCCCCGCGATCCCCAGGGCCTTCATGCGCGACGCCAACGTGGTCGGCTTGAGGTCGAGCAGTTCCGCGGCGCCGTCGGGGCCGAACACTTTGCCCCGGCAGGCCGCGAGGGCCGCCAGAATATTGCCGCGCTCGAAGTCGCGTATGTCGGCGGCGTTCATCACCGCCGGCGGCGCTTCCGCTTTGGCGCGTCCTGCGCCCGGCGCGACATGCGAGGCGGCGTCCGGCAGGTCGATGCGCAGGCGGCCATTCTGCGCCAGGATCGCGGCGCGCTCGATCACGTTCTGTAGTTCGCGGACATTGCCGGGCCAGTCGTAGCGCTGCAGTTTTCGCGCGTCGCCTTCCGACAGACGCAGATCGGATTTCAGTTTTTCGCTCAGCAAAAAATGCTGCGCCAAAAGTGGGATGTCCTCGCGGCGCTCGCGCAGCGGCACGGATTCCACGGGGAAGACGTTAAGACGAAAGTACAGGTCCTCGCGGAATTTGCCGCGCGCCACTTCCTGCTTCAGATGGCGGTTGGTGGCGGCGATGACGCGGACATCGACGGCGCGGGTGCGTTCCTCGCCGGCGCGCTCGAACTGGCCTTCCTGCAGCACGCGCAACAGCTTGCCCTGCAGCTCGAGCGGGATCTCGCCGACCTCGTCGAGAAACAGCGTGCCGCTGTTCGCCAGCTCGAAGCGGCCGATGCGGTCGCGCACCGCGCCGGTGAAGGCGCCGCGGACATGGCCGAAGAATTCGCTCTCGAACAATTCGCGCGGGATCGCCGCGCAATTGACCCGGATCAGCGGCCGGTCGCGGCGCGCGCTGGCTTCGTGGATGGCGCGCGCGATCAGTTCCTTGCCGGTGCCGGACTCGCCGGTGATCATCACGGCGGCGGTGGTCGGCGCCACCAGGCTGACCTGGCGCAATGTCTGCTGGATCGCCTGGCTCTGCCCGATGATGCCGCGCGGATTGGTCTCGATGCGGATTTCCTCCTGCAGATAGGCGTTTTCGAGTTCGAGCCGCTCGCGCAGCCGGTCGACCTCGGCCAAAGCGGCGTGCAGTTTTTCGTCGGCCTCGCGGCGCTGGCTGACGTCGCGAAACACGATCACCGCGCCGACCACCATGGCGCGGTCGCGGATCGGCGTGGAGGTGTACTCGACCCATACCGGCGTGCCGTCCTTGCGCCAGAACACCTCATTGTCGACATTGTGCACGGCGCCGTCGCGAAACGCCGCATAGATCGGGCAGTGCTCGTCCGGATAGTGGCTGCCATCATGATGGCTGTGGTGCACGATCGGATGGATCGCGCGGCCGACCAGCTCCTCGGCGGTCCAGCCGAGCAGGCGCTCGGCGGCGGGATTGACGAAGGTGGTGTTGCCCTCGGCATTGACGCCATAGATGCCTTCGCCGGCGGCGCGCAGGATCAGCTGGTTCTCGCGCTCGATCTCCTGGAACACGCGCTCGACGCGCTGCCAGGTCTTCAGCCCGCCGCGCATGTGGTCGGCGGCGGCGCGCCTCGAGGTCGCTCATGGTCAGCAGCATCAGCGGGCGCTCGCCCCGCGGCAGCAGCGAGCCGGCATATTCCAGATGCAGTTTTTGGCCGGTGGCATGGCGCGGCGTCAGGGTTGCGGTCCAGTACGCGCCCTTGGCGAGCACGGCCTGTGTGAACACGATCAGCGCCGGCATCTGCCCGGGATGCAGCGCGCTGATTTTGGTCAGCCGCAGCAGCGCGCGGTCATAGCCGAGCAGGGCGCAGGCGGCCGGGTTGGCGTCAACGATCTGGTCGGAATGGGGATCGAGCAGCAGCGTCGGCTCGACGGCGTAATCGAAGCTGAAGGCGCGCGGGTCGCTGTCATGGCCGGGCGCGGCGGTCAGCGCGTGCGGGGCAAAATCCATCGCGCGGTACTCCGAAAATTCGTAATTTTATTACGGAATTTCGTGTATCACGAGTTTTCGTAATTGGCCAGCCATGTGGAAAATGACTACGGCGATAGGCCTTCCGCGGTCGGCGTCGGCTGGCACACTCCTTGCGTACGTCTTCGGCAGTGTCACGCAGGAGGTCCCATGTCCACGTTCGACAATCCGTTCGATCCCGCCCGCAATCTGCGCTCCGGCTGCCCGTGCGGCCAGCACGCCAGCGCCAGTGAACACGATGCCAGCCTGATGCAGTGCGTGGCCGCCGCGGACGAGGCCAAGCGCTATGAGGGCGTGGTCGCCTCCGCGGTGATGCGCGCGGTATTCCCGCAGGAGGTGGCGCGGCGCGCCTTCCTGAAATCGGTCGGCGCCCCGGCCGCGCCCGGCGTGCTGTCGCAGTTCTTCCCGATCAAGATGGCCACCGAAGTGTTCGCGCAGGGCGCC
>JACMOT010000491.1 GCA_014377915.1 Tardiphaga sp. | reverse complement strand
TAGGGCACGCCGAAGTCCGGCAGTCCGCTAAGATCCGTGTGGACGTAGTTGGCGGTCACCTTGATGGCGTCGGTCGGTGTCCACTTCAGCGCCCCGAGCGCGCCCCAGCGATCATCGGTGACATAGTTGCGGCCGGCCACGTTGGCATCCTGGAACAGGCCATCGACGCGGACCGCCAGGGTCGGGCTAATCACCTGGTTGATGTCGACCGTCACACGCTTGGTGGCATCGGTGCCGAAGGTGGTCTCGACCTTCTGGAAGTTGGTGTCCGTGGCCTGCTTGGTGACGATGTTGATGGCGCCACCGGCCGTACCGCGTCCGGCGAAGGACGAAGCCGGACCGCGCAGGATCTCGACCTGCTCGGTGAAGAAGTTTTCACGAATGCTGACGGCCGGATCGCGAATGCCGTCGATGAAGACGTCGTTGCGGGCGTCGAAACCACGGATGAAGAAGCGGTCGCCGAAGGCGTTGCCGCCCTCGCCGGTGCCGAGCGTAACGCCGGCGGTCGAACGCGCGACGTCCCTGAGGCTGGTAGCATTCTTGTCTTCGAGGATTTCCTTGGTCAGCACCGTCACCGTGCGCGGCGTGTTGAGCAGCGGCTCACTGAACTTGTTGCCGGCGAGGCGATCGCTCTTGTACGGCGCCGAGGGATCGGCATAGGGGTTGCGGTCGCCGACCAGCCCGCCGGCATTCGGAAACGGCACGGGCGCGACTTGCGCCTGCTGGGTCCGGCGCGCGGCGCGACGCAACGCGCTGCGAGCGCGCATCGCGTCCGGCGCAGGCTTCGATGTCGCGGGACGCGGCCGGGCGACCGGGGCATCCACCGTGACCGGCGGCAGGCTGGACTGCTGGGCTTCCGCACCGCTGAACGAAGCGACCGCGATCAGGCCGGCGACGGCCGACACCTTGCGACCCGAATGGTTGTTGGTCTCGTTGGACGCGTAAACCGACGCCGAACGCAGCGATCGTGGTGCCTTGGCCTTGCTCATTGAATTCCCCCGCGAAGTGTACCGCAGTAACGCTGCGATGAATGATCCCGGAGGTCGGAGTATCGATTGAAAAAATACCGGTCAATGCGATATGGCGACAATGCGTCGCCAACACATTTGAATACATCCAGTTCATATCCGTTCTAATCTTCGATGCTTAAAATAACGACTACGTAGCTACAGCGCAGGCGTTTTAAAAACGTTCTAAAGCGAGTTTGGTTGTCACTCCTCGACGCTCGGCGCCTTCATCAGCGAGAACATTTCATCGACGGTCCGCAGCGCGGCGTGCCGGACTCGGTCGGCATTCTCCATGCCGGCGATGTTGACACCACGAACCACGGCACGGATCTCATCGCGATAGTCGGAGAGAAACCGCAATGGATCGGACGTGTCATTGGCCACCCGGGCAATCAATCCGGTGATCAGAAGCTGGCAGGCGATCATTCGTCCGTTGAGTTCGTCCATCGTGGGCTCCGTCGATTGCGCGAGTTGGTCGATCAGCCGGTGCTATGGCGGAGATGATGGCGAGATACAACTATCAACCGGCGGAGTCGCTGACAGGGCAGCGGTCATGCAACAGAACGAAAGCAGGCAGTCACCGACGAAGGGCAGACATCCCGGCCCATGGTCCCTGTCCGCCAATGTCCCGCTGCAACCACGCGCGAATGGGGCCGCGCGCCACGCCCGGCGAATGGACCGCGACAGCGGCACATGAAGATTTGGCAATGATGGGACGTTTCAAGCAATCTTGTATTTACAGCTTGGTGCGGCGCACTTAATTGATTTCGAAACATTCTAAAAGCACACAGTTTTACTGTCTGGTTGAATAACGTTTTCCCGAACAGCTTTCCGGATCGTCATGGCCGCTTCACAACTTTCTCGCTGGGTCTTCCCCGTCCTTGCCGCGCTGGTGCTGGTGGGAGGGTACGGCGCCTGGCGCCACTACGGCGGTGAGGCAAAGACCGGACAGGCCAAAGCCCCGGCCCCCGCCATTCCCGTCAGACTGGCATCGGTCGAGAAGACCGACTTTCCGGTCTACCTGACCGGGCTCGGCACCGTGCAGGGCTTCAACACGGTGGTGCTTCGCACCCGTGTCGACGGCCAGATCGACAAGATCGCCTTCAAGGAAGGACAGCTGGTCAAAGAGGGCGACGTGCTCGCCCACATCGATCCCCGCTCGTTCCAGGCGGCGCTGGACCAGGCCAAGGCGAAGAAGACCCAGGACGAAGCCAATATCGCCAATGCCAACCGGGATCTGCAGCGCTACACCAAGCTCGGTGAATTCGCGACCAAACAGCAGACCGACACCCAGCGCTCCACGGTGGAACAGCTCACCGCCCAGCTTGCCGCTGACGATGCCCTGATCTCCAATGCCCAGACCCAGTTCGATTACACCACCATCAAGGCGCCGATCTCCGGCGTGGTCGGCTCCCGCCAGGTCGATCAGGGCAACATCGTCAATGCCGCCACCCAGACCGGCATTGTCACCATCGCGCAGATCGAACCCATCGCCGTGGTGTTCACCGTGCCGGAGCAGAACCTCGTCGACATCAACGAGGCGCAGGCCAGGCAGCCGCTGAAAGCGATCGCACTGACCACCGACGGCAAGCGCACGCTGTCGGAAGGCGCCCTCGCGGTGGTCAACAACACCGTCGACACCACCAGCGGCACGGTTCGGCTGAAGGCCACCTTCGACAACAAGGATCATCTGCTGTGGCCTGGCCTGTCGGTCTCGACGCGACTGCTGGTCACAACGCTGAAGGACGCCCTGGTGATTCCCGACGACGCCGTCCAGCATGGCGCCGACGGGCTTTACGCCTTCGCCGTCGGCCAGGACAACAAGGCCGAGATGAAGAAGATCAAGGTTGGCCGTTCGATCGACGGGCGCACCATGGTCGAGGAGGGACTTGAGGCCGGGCAACGTGTGATCACCGCCGGGCAATACAAGGTGCAGCCGGGATCGGTGGTGACGACGACTGTCGCCACGTCCGACGCTTCCGCGACGAAGGCGCCTTGAGATGAAGCCCACCACCACCCACGAGAGCATCTCGGCGCCATTCATCCGTTTTCCGATCGCCACCTCGCTGCTGATGGCGGGTATTTTGTTTGTCGGCCTCGTCGCCTATCCGCAATTGCCGGTGGCCCCATTACCCCAGGTTGACTTCCCGACCATCCAGGTCGCTGCCAGCCTGCCCGGCGCCAGCCCGGAAACCATGGCGTCCTCGGTGGCGCAGCCACTGGAACGGCAGCTGGCACAAATTCCCGGCGTCGCTCAAATGACGTCGACCAGTTCGCTCGGCACCACCGCGGTGACCATCCAGTTTGATCTCAACCGGGCGATCGACGGCGCATCCAACGACGTCCAGGCCGCGATCAACGCCGCCGGCGGCACGCTGCCGAAGAACCTTCCGAGCCCGCCGACCTACCGCAAGGTCAACCCGGCCGACTCGCCGATCATGCTGCTGTCGGCGACATCGGACACGCTGCCGATCACCGAGGTCAGCGACAGTGTCGATGCCCAGTTGGCGCAGCAGATCAGCCAGATCTCCGGCGTGGCCCAGGTGTCGATCGGCGGCCAGCAGAAGCCCGCGATCCGGATCCAGATCGATCCCGCCAGGCTGGTCGCCAAGGGCCTCTCGATGGAGGACGTCCGCAGCCAGATCGCGATCACCACCGTCGACAGCCCGAAGGGCAATATCGACGGCACCACCCGCAGCTACACGATCTATGCCAATGACCAGCTGCCGCGGTCGAGGGACTGGAACGACGTCATCATCGCCTACCGCAATGGCGGACCGCTGCGGGTCCGCGACATCGGCCAGGCCGTCACCGGCCCGGAGGACGCCAAGCAGGCGGCCTGGGCCAATGGCAAGCGCGGCGTCTTCCTCGTCATCTTCAAGCAGCCGGGCGCCAACGTCATCGAGACCGTCGACAAGATCAAGGCCGCGCTGCCGCGGCTGGTGGCGGCGATCCCGCCCTCGGTCAAGGTGGGCGTACTCAGCGACCGCACCCAGACCATCCGTGCGGCGGTCGACGACGTGCAGTACACCCTGCTGCTGACCATCGCGCTCGTCGTCATGGTGATCTTCGTCTTCCTGCGCACCGTCTGGGCCACCATCATTCCCAGCATCACCGTGCCGCTGGCGCTGCTCGGCGCCTGCGCGCTGATGTGGGTGTTCGGCTATACGCTCGACAATCTCTCTTTGATGGCGCTAACGATCTCGGTCGGCTTCGTGGTCGACGACGCCATCGTGATGCTGGAAAACATCACCCGCTACATCGAGGATGGCGACACGCCGATGGAAGCGGCGTTCAAGGGCGCCGGCGAGATCGGCTTCACCATTGTCTCGATCAGCATCTCGCTGGTCGCGGTGCTGATACCGCTGTTGATGATGGGTGGCATCATCGGCCGCCTGTTCCGCGAATTCGCGGTGACGCTGACGATGACGATCTTCGTCTCGCTGGTGGTGTCGCTGACGCTGACCCCGATGATGGCGTCGCGCTTCCTGCGCGAGGAGAAGCACGCCAAACATGGCCGGCTCTACATGATGAGCGAGCGCGCCTTCGACGCGCTGCTGCGCGCTTACACGGCCGGGCTGGACATCGTGCTGCGCTGGCGGCTGACCACTCTGATGGTGTTCTTCGCCACGCTTGCCCTGTCGGTCTATCTGTTCGTGATCATCCCCAAGGGGTTCTTCCCGCAGCAGGACACCGGCCTGATCACGGCATCGTCCGAAGCGGCGCAGGACATCTCCTTCGCCGACATGAAGCTGCACCAGGAAGCGCTCGGCAAGATCGTGCAGGCCGATCCCGACGTCGCCAGCGTCGCGATGCAGATCGGCGGCAGCGGCGGCGCGCTCAACACCGGGCGGATGTTCATCACCCTGAAGCCGCGCGACGAGCGCAACGCCAGCGCCCAGGAGATCATCGCGCGGCTGCGACCGCAACTCGACAAGGTGGAGGGCGCTCGGCTGTTCATGCAGGCGGCGCAGGACATCCGGCTCGGCGGCCGCGCCACGCGCACGCAATTCGAATATACGCTGCAGGACGCCAACCTCGCCGAACTCAACGAGTGGGCGCCCAAAATCCTGCAGAAGATGACGACGCTGCCGCAACTGCGCGACGTCGCCAGCGATCAGCAGACCAAGGGCACCACCCTGACCCTGACAATCGACCGCGACAATGCCTCGCGGTTCGGCATCCAGCCGCAGCTGATCGACGACACGCTGTACGACTCGTTCGGCCAGCGCCAGGTCGCGCAGTATTTTACGCAGCTCAACAGCTACCACGTCATTCTGGAGATCCTGCCGGAGCTGCAGGGCCAGCTCGATACGCTGGACAAGCTCTACATCAAGTCACCGACCACCGGCGACCAGGTGCCATTGTCGGCCTTCGCCAAATGGACCACGGTGCCGGTGCGACCGCTGTCGATCAGCCACCAGGGCCAGTTCCCGGCGATCACCATCAGCTTCAACCTCGCGCAAGGCGTAGCCCTCGGCCAGGCCACCGAGGCGGTGCAGAATGCGATCCAGGAGATCAACGCGCCGTCGACCCTGAGCGGCACCTTCCAGGGCACCGCGCAGGCCTTCCAGCAATCGCTGGCCACGGTACCGCTGCTGATCATGGCGGCGCTGGTCGTCGTCTACCTGATCCTCGGCATTCTCTATGAGAGCTACATCCACCCGCTGACGATCCTGTCCACCCTGCCCTCGGCCGGCGTCGGCGCGCTCGCCATCCTGATGCTGTTCGGCTTCGACTTCAGCCTGATCGCGCTGATCGGAGTCGTGCTGCTGATCGGCATCGTCAAGAAGAACGGCATCATGCTGGTCGACTTCGCGATTGCCGCCGAACGCGACGAGCATTTGTCGCCGGAAGCGGCGATCCGGAAGGCGGCGATCCTGCGGTTTCGCCCGATCATGATGACCACGATGGCGGCGATCCTCGGCGGCGTCCCCTTGATGCTCGGCACCGGCACCGGTTCGGAAATCCGTCAGCCGCTCGGCTATGCCATGGTCGGCGGCCTGATCGTCAGCCAGATGCTGACGCTGTTCACCACGCCGGTGATCTACGTCTATCTCGATAGTCTGTCGGAGAAAATTTCCAGCTGGGGCCGGAGCAAAGATGCGGATCGCGGTGAGTCGAACGAACGCGAACTCGCCAAGCAGGCGGCGGAATAGAACGGTGACCTATCAGCCGTCGTCCCCGCCTGCGCGGGCACGACCGCCGAGTATCAGAGGCCAATTCTAAGCGGCGTCCTTCTTCGTGCCGACATAGACCGTGTTGGACACTTCCTCTTCGCCGCTGAGGTTCTCGAAACTCACCACGTGAGACCGCACGGCGCCGAACATTTCGGCCAGCCGCGCCTCGAACGCCGGCTCCGGCGGATCGTTCGACCACAGCGCGAACACGCCGCCGGGCTTGAGATGCGCCGATAGACTCCGGAGGCCCCGCGCCGTGTAAAGGACGGCATGGCTAGGATGCAGCAGGTGGTCGGGCGCGTGGTCGATATCGACCAGCACCGCGTCAAAACAACGGCCGGGCGCTTCTGGATCAAGGCCACCGCCTGCCGAGGTCGCCATGGTGAAGAAGTCGCCGTGCACCAGCCGGCAACGCGGATCGGCGGATAATTCCCTGCCGACGGGAATCAGCCCCGTCCGATGCCACTCGATCACTTCCGGCAGGGCGTCGATCACCACCAGGGAGCCGACCCGCGGGTTCGCCAGCGCGGCCTGCGCGGTGTAGCCAAGACCGAGACCGCCAACGACCACGTCGAGCCTGTCATGACGCAGCGACGACAGCCCGATGTCGGCCAGGGCGATCTCGGCCGCGGTGAAGGCGCTCGACATCAGGAACTCGTCGCCGAGCTTGATCTCGTAGACATCCGTCTCCGTCCCGGGCTTGCGGCGGCGGCGCAGTGTCAACACGCCCATCGGCGTAGGACGGTAATCAAGCTCTTCAAAATGGATACTCATGTCGCACCTTGCTCACGCGCCGCGCTAGGCGGCAACCGTCAAGTTCTACCGCCGCCGACAAACGGTCATGCCAGTGCCGGGCGCGATGCAAACGCCGAAGATGCCCCGTTCTATACATACATCCGGGGCCAGTTGTCCGATTGTGAACAGCCGGTGTGATTCGTGGTCGCGGAGTCGGTAGCGGGATATTGAAGGATCCAGCCGCAGCTGAACCCTTCGCGGGGGCGCACGATGAAACACATTCTGGTCGTTGATGATGATCCGCTGGTGTCGCGGGCGATCCAGCTGACGCTGGAGCGTCACGATTTCCAAACGGTGCTCGCGGACGGCGGTGTCAGCGGCCTTCACGCCCTCGAAGCCGACCGTTTTGACATCATGATCATCGATATCTTCATGCCCAATATGAGGGGTTTCGAGTCGGTCCGTGTATTCCATCAGCGCGCGCCGCTGGTGCCGCTGATTGCGATCTCCGGCTACGCCTTTGCGCAGCACAGCTCGCCGGCGCCTGATTTTCTGAGAATGGCGATAGAACTCGGGGCGACGCGATGCCTGCGAAAACCGTTCACACCGGCGGCGCTGCTCGCGGTGGTCAATGAATGCCTCGCCGAGTCAAAGGCACCGGCCAGCAACCGCGAAGGTTGATCGCGACGCTGTCAGGCTTCGACGGTGTCGTCATGCGTCGACTTGGTCGACTTCTTGGCACCTTTGGCCTTCAGGAAGCGAATAATGAGCTCTGTACCGTTCACCTTGACCAGTTCGCAGCGACGATAGGCCAGCCCGGTCGATGACAGCAACAGGAAGAATTCCTTCAGATTGAGCCCTTCGATCGAACCTTCAAAGATCAGTTCGGCATCATTGGCGGACACTGCTTTCAGCAGGCAACTGCGTCGCCAGGTACCATCAATGGCCATGATCCAGACGCTGTAGCCACGCCCGAAGGTGACTTTTTCGGGCCCAATATTCTCGGCTGCCATGGATTGACCCTACTTGCCCGCCCGCGCCGAGGTCAGCTTCGCGCCGCTGGCCATGCCCGGCACGATCGATGGCGCCGCGCGCGCATCGTTCGGCAGGTAGACACCGCGCCGGTTGGGGCAGACCCGGTATTTGTCGGTAAGGCCGACAACGGTTTCCGCCGCGCCGAGGAATAGATAACCATCCGGCTCGCTCACTTTCGCAAGCCGGTTGAAGACATCGCTCTTGGTTGGCTGATCGAAGTAGATCAGAACGTTGCGGCAGAAGATGATGTCAAATTTGCCAAGCGGCGCGAAGTCCTGCAGCAAGTTGAACTGCCTGAACTGCACCAGCGCGCGTATATCGGCGTTGAGTTGCCACATGGTCCCGGCCTGGACGAAGTGCTTGACCAGCGCCGTGATCGGCAGGCCACGCTGCACTTCAAATTGGGTATAAAGTCCGGCGCGCGACTTCTCCAAAACCTCCGGTGAAATATCGGTCGCGACGATCTCAAACCGCCAGCCGTTCAGCGCGGCGCCCATATCCTTCAGGATCATGGCAAGCGAATAAGGCTCCTGCCCCGTGGAGCCGGCGGCGCACCAGATTCGCAGGCTGCGCTTGCCGCCGCGCGCCTTGATCAGCTCGGGGAGCACGGTATCCTTGAAGTGATCGAACGGCGTCTTGTCGCGGAAGAAGAACGTCTCATTGGTGGTCATCGCCTCCACCACGCTGGCGATCATCGGCTCCGAGCCGCCCTTCATCTTGACCACGAGGTCGCTGATACCGGCAAGGCCCGCATCACGGGCCAGCGGCAACAATCGGCTCTCCAGCAGATACTTCTTGTCCGCCGACAGCATCAGTCCGGAACGATCCTTGAGGATTTTCTGCAAGTACTCATAATCGAAAGGTGTCATGGTATCTTTCTAATACGCAACGTCAGAAATGGCGGATGTTCTATTGGTTTCAGTCGATAGACGGCCTGTGGTACAATTTTCCGCGCGTGGCTTGCGGATATTCACCATCATCGTTCCAGACAATGACTAAGAGATCACCAAGATGAAGGGCCGTAATTGTGATGTGAACGGTCTATGCGGCGCGCACGGCGCTGAGGAAATTACCGACTTCCGCCTTCAGCCGATGGCTATCGGATGACAGCGACTGCGCGGCGGAAAATACCTGGGACGAAGCCGAGCCGGTCTCGGAGGCGCCGCGCTGCACGTCGGTGATGTTGGATGATACCTGCACCGTGCCCTGCGCCGCCTGCTGCACGTTGCGGGAAATCTCCTGCGTCGCAGCCCCCTGTTCCTCCACCGCCGACGCAATCGTCGCGGCGATCTCCGACATCCGGCCGATCGTGTCGCCGATCTCCTTGATGGCGCCGACGGATTCCCTTGTCGCCGCCTGGATGCCGGAGATCTGCGTGCTGATTTCGCCGGTCGCCTTGGCCGTCTGCTCTGCCAGCGCTTTCACTTCAGAGGCGACGACCGCGAAGCCGCGCCCCGCTTCACCGGCACGGGCCGCCTCGATGGTCGCATTCAGCGCCAGCAAATTGGTCTGGCCTGCGATGGTATTGATGAGTTCGACGACATCGCCGATCCGCGAGGCCGCCTGGGCGAGCTGAGCGACGCGGTCGTTGGTCTTGCGGGCCTGCTCGACGGCCTGGTTGGCAATGGTCGATGATTCCTGCACCTGCCGGCTGATCTCATTGACTGAAGACGCCATCTCCTCGGTAGCGGACGCCACCGACTGCACATTGCTCGAAGCCTTCTCCGACGCCGCGGCGACGACCGTGGTGAGTTCCTGCGAGCGTGTGGCACTGGCCTTCAGCGTGCCGGCCGAGCTTTCCAGCTGCGTCGACGCCGAAGAAACCTTGTCGACGATCTCTCCGATCAGGGATTCGAAATTGCGCGTGATGCCGTCGACGCGTCGACCCCGCTCGATCTTGGCTTCGGCTTCGACCATGCCGGCCTGATCCGCCGCCCTCTTGTCGATCAGCGCCTGCTTGAACAGCTGCAGCGCATCGCCCATCGATCCGATCTCGGTGTTCATCCCCTGATGTGGCACCGTCGCCGTGAGATCTCCGGCGCCGAGCGCCTGCATCGGCCTGACGATCGATGCGATGCCGCCGGAGACGTCCTTCACCAGGTAGATCCCGACTCCGATGCCGATGACGACGGCAACACCCATGATGACCGACAGCACGATGAAGGCGGAATCATAGTTGGCGTTGGCGTCCAGCGTGGCAATTTCGGCTCCTTTGTTGTTGAGCTCGATATCCTTGGTGAGCAGTTCGTCAGCCTTGAGCCCGATCGGATTGACCGTCTTGACGTTCATGGCATTCGCCTCGCGCGGAGCCCGGCCGACGCTGTTTCGCGACAGCTCCATCACGTCCCGCGTGCCCTTCTTGTAGGCGTCCCACAGCTGGCCCCATTCCCGGTAGATCGCCATTTCCTCCGGCGAGCTGATGACCTTTTCGTATTCGACGCGGATGGCATTGTTGCGCGTGACCACGCCCTCGAGGGTCTTTTCGCTGGCCAGCTTTTCCTCCAGCGTTTCGTCAAGCATGTGCTGCCGGATGACATTGCGGTAGGTGATGATGCCGGCGCGCAGATTGCCGAGCTCGCGGATGCTGGGCAGCCACTTGGTCTCGATATCGACGGCATTGGCATTGATCGCCTGCATCTTGCGCAGTGCGAGCAGCCCCATCCCCGCCATGGCGATCAACAGAAATGACAGGACAACGGTGATCTTTACGCGAATGGAAAGGCTGGCAAGCATGGAAAAACACCCCTCGGTCATTGACCGTTTGTCCGCAAACTGCGGAAGACTTTGAAATGGACAGCCTCGGAACGCGGCTGAAATCAACCCGCGGCACGACATAAAATGAAATTCGGAATATGGTTCAGCGTAGTATGATACGTACAATCTGTCGGAATTGTATGAATTCCAGGTAAACCGTCCCATCCGCAAACGCTGAGTTCGCGGCAACGTTCACGGACGACTAGCCAAAGCTGAACAAAACTGATGGATTTAACGATAAAGCTGAAGCTTTCCGTCAGTCCTGATGCGTCTGCGGGGCAAAAAAATGGACACCCTGCTCAAACTTGACCATCGCCCTATGGTGGGACACGGCGGCTGAGCTGCCGCGCGAATGGATGCGCATCGAACAGACGCCGTCGCGCAACGCCTCAGTTGGTGAAAGTCAGGCGGCGGCCCATTGGACGTTGTCACCGAATGGAAGATGAAGTTGATTGGCGCGCTCCGCGCGATCCTTCTTCATGAACTCGGCCTCTCTTTTTTCAAAAGCAGCCATTTCGTCCTGAGCCATCTGCATGAATCGCTCGCGCGTCGTAACCGCAATTTGCGTGTATGCCGACATTTGAAACTCCCCAGCGTCCGATGGCGCAGGTTAGATCAATACTGACCAGGCGGGAAGACTCTGAATGCAATTTAGACGCGCACGATGACGCACGATGTCGAGTTGGGAACCGCGACGTTTTCGCAGGCTGCAATCAGCCAATATCGTTGATTTTGCCACGACTTACCAAAGCTGGCTGGGGAACTAGGATTTGAACCTAGACAAACAGAGTCAGAGTCTGTTGTGCTACCGTTACACCATTCCCCAAATGATTCAAGGACTTAACCGAAGTCTCGAAGGAATCATCTGAAACGGACCGTGCGATCCGTTCGGT
>JACMOT010000490.1 GCA_014377915.1 Tardiphaga sp. | reverse complement strand
CCAAGGTGCAGATCGGCAAATCGCTGAAGTTCGTCGGCGAGCAGTCGATCCAGCTGCATGGCGGCGTCGGCATGACCATGGAGTACAAGATCGGCCACTACTTCAAGCGGCTGACCATGATCGAGAACACGTTTGGCGATACCGACTATCATCTCCGTCGCGTCACCGACGCCGGCGGGATCAACGGCTAACACGCTTACCTCTCCAGGTCATTGCGAGGTAGGGGAAAGCCAATGGGCTTTCCCCTTTGCAGAGCGACGCGGCAATCCAGAATCCACACGGGTACACTGGATTGCCTCGTCGCAACGCCTCCTCGCAATGACGGGAAATTTTCAACGAAAAACAACAATAGGGAGCCGTCCGTGATCAACCCGTTCGATCTCACCGGCAAGGTCGCCGTCATCACCGGCTCGAGTCGCGGCATCGGCCGCGCGTCGGCGGAGTTGCTGGCCAAGCTCGGCGCCAGGGTCGTGGTGTCGAGCCGCAAGGTGGATGCCTGCGACGAAGTCGCCGACGGCATCCGCAAGGACGGCGGCGATGCCCACGTCATTCCGTGCAACATCTCGCGCAAGGACGAGATCGCCGCGCTGATTGCCGGCACCGTGAAGCATTACGGCCCGATCGACATCCTGGTCTGCAACGCCGCGGTGAATCCCTATTACGGGCCGCTGCTTGAGATCCCCGACGAAGCCTTCGACAAGATCATGGGCTCCAACGTCAAGAGCAATATCTGGCTGTGTGCGCAGACGATCCCGGCGATGGCCGCGCGCGGTCGCGGTTCGGTCATCATCATCTCCTCGATCGGCGGCCTGCGTGGCTCCACGGTGATTGGCGGCTACGGGATTTCCAAGGCCGCCGATTTTTCGCTGTGCCGCAGCCTGGCCGGCGAATGGGGCCCGAGCGGCGTCCGCGTCAACTGTATCGCGCCCGGCCTTGTAAAGACCGATTTTGCCAAGGCTTTGTGGGAGGATCCGGACAATCTTAAGCGCCGCACCGCCACCACGCCGCTGCGCCGGATCGGCGAGCCGCATGAGATCGCCGGCGCCGTGGCCTATCTCGGTTCGGATTCCGCGGCCTTCATGACCGGCCAGACCATCGTGATCGATGGCGGCGTCACCACCGCGGGATTGTAGGTTCTTTTTTCCTCCCCTCTCCACCTAGCGAAACTTCGCTTCGCGCGGGGGAGAAGGAAGTATCCATCGCTTCGAGACAGGAGACTTTTATGCCCTTCATCCTCGCCATCGATCAGGGCACCACCTCGTCGCGCGCCATGATTTTTCGCGAGGACATCTCGATTGCCGCCGCCGCGCAGCAAGAATTCCCGCAGCATTTTCCGGCCTCGGGCTGGGTCGAGCACGAGCCCGAGGACATCTGGTCGTCGACGCTGCGGACCTGCCGCGACGCGATGGAAAAAGCCGGCGTGTCGGCTAAGGACATTGCCGCGATCGGCATCACCAACCAGCGCGGGACCACCGTGGTGTGGGACCGTTCCACCGGACATGCGGTGCACCGCGCCATCGTCTGGCAGGACCGCCGCACCGCGGAAATCTGCGCGACGCTGAAGGCCGATGGCCACGAGCCGCTGATCTCGAAAAAGACCGGTCTGATCATCGATCCGTATTTCTCCGGGACCAAGGTGGCCTGGATTCTCGATCACGTGCCTGGCGCGCGTGCGCGCGCCGAGCGCGGCGAGCTGATGTTCGGCACCGTCGATTGCTATCTGCTGTGGCGGCTCACCGGCGGGGCCGTCCACGCCACCGACGCTACCAATGCGTCGCGCACGCTGCTGTTCAATATCCATACCGGGCAATGGGACGAGGAACTGCTGAAGCTGCTGCGCGTCCCCGCGGCGATGCTGCCCGAGGTGAAGGACTCGTCCGCCGATTTCGGCACCACCACGCCACAATTGTTCGGCGGCGCGATCGCGATTGCCGGCATCGCCGGGGACCAGCAGGCCGCCACCATCGGTCAGGCCTGCTTTTCGCCAGGCATGATCAAATCGACCTATGGCACCGGCTGTTTTGCGCTGCTCAACACCGGCACCACGCCGGTGACCTCGAACAACAAGCTGCTCACCACCGTGGCCTATCAGCTGAACGGCGTGCGCACCTACGCGCTGGAGGGCTCGATCTTCGTCGCCGGCTCGGCGGTGCAGTGGCTGCGCGATGGTCTCGGCATCATCCAGAATGCCGCCGAGACCGGGCCGCTCGCCGAACAATCCGATCATGCCCAGTCGGTCTATCTGGTGCCGGCCTTTGTCGGTCTGGGCGCGCCCTACTGGAATCCCGACGTGCGCGGTGCGCTGTTCGGCCTGACGCGCAACACCGGGCCTGCCGAACTCGCCCATGCCGCGCTGGAAAGCGTCTGCTACCAGACCCGCGATCTGATCACAGCGATGCGCGCCGACTGGCCGGAGGCGGATTCCGCCAACATCGTGCTGCGCGTCGATGGCGGCATGACCGCGTCGGACTGGACCATGCAGCGTCTCGCCGATCTGCTCGATGCCCCCGTCGATCGCCCGATGATCCAGGAGACCACGGCGCTGGGCGCCGCCTATCTCGCCGGGCTGCGCGCCGGGCTGTATCCCGAGCCGGCCAAATTCGCCGACAACTGGCGCCTCGAGCGCCGCTTCCGTCCGAATATGAGCGCGGCGACGCGGACCCGAAAGCTCGCCGGCTGGACGCGCGCGGTGCAGGGGCTGCTGGCCAGCGACGCAGGATAAGTGACGTCTGTTGCCGTTGCGCGGCAGTAGGCGCAACCGTCCGACGTCAAGGCCGCGTGGCAACCCCCAGATCGATCGCGCCGAGCTCAACCAGCGTGCGGTGGAAGCGGCGCTTGGTTTCCGAGGAGGAGGCGAAATAGGCGTCGCCGCACTGCGTCATCAGGCTTGCCCGCGTAGCAAAAATCGCATCCAGCGGCAGGCCGGCCTGCAGCAGTGCCTGGGTCCCGAGAAAGGCAATATCGAGATCCGGGCCGTGGCCGGGATTGAATTCGCCGGCGGCGAAGTTCAGGGCTTCGATGGCATAAAAGGTACGAAACTGGCGCTTTGCGTCGGCGGGCAATTTGAGGCTTGGCTCGATCCGCCGTGTCATCACCGGCTGGTGATCGCCGTAGTGGACGATCAGCATTTTCCGCTCTGGAAAACGGGCCGAGAGCTCGGATTTGAGCCTGGCCCAGGTCGTGGCTGTCTCCGCCAGCCGAGCGTAATATTCGGCATAAAGCACATCGGGGAGGCTCGCAGTAGCGAAGGCGCGCTCGCGCTCGAATTGTTCGGGGGGCACCAGCCGCCGGTTGTGCGGTCCGTGATTGAAATTCGTCAGCGCATAGAGAAACCGTGGTGCGTCATGGCCATCGATACGTTCCGCGAAAGCGCCGATCGCCGCCGGCAAGAACTGCGCGTCGGAATGCGTCGTCTCGAACCGGGCGACATCGAAGGGTGGCGGCAGGTCATCGGTGAAGAGGCGCGCGCCCATGCCGATCGAGCCGTAGAACGCATCATAATTGAGAAAATTACGCCGGCAACTCGACGCCAGCATGGTCTCGTAGCCGAGCCCCGACAGGGTCTGCGGCAGGCTGTTGCGAAACCGGCCGACGCCGCGGGTGAAGAGATGATAGGCGCTGGAGCCGAAACTCGCGCTGGACAGCCCGGTCAGCACGCTGAATTCCGATTGCCAGGATCCACCGCCAAAAATGTCGACGTTGAGACGGCCGTACAGACCGTTCGGCGGCGACAGAAACGCCTCGACGGTCGGTTCGACCGGTAGGCCGTAGATACGCGGGTCGAAGATCGATTCGTGCTGGATGATGATGATGTCGGGAAACGTGGGCGTGCGCGCTGGCACGGCGGCCAGCAGCGGCAAGGGCTCCCTGGCAATGTCGCTCATCGTCAGGCCTCTGAAGGTCTGCCACGAATTCGGGTCGAGCAGCGAGGCCACGAAGGTCGACAAAAAGCCGCGCCGTCTGGTCACCAGCCGCAGGCAGGAAGCCGCCCCGTCACCGGCCCTGGTCGCCAGCACCAGTCCGATCGAAGCGGACACCAGAATGAGGATGCGCGTTTCCAGCAAAACCGGCGTTCCGCTCGCATAGAGAATAATCGCTCCCCCGGCCAGGACGAGTGCCATGCCTCCGACCACGACGCCCGCGACCGCTAGCGGATATTGCACGAGAAAGAACGGCGTCGTGCCGGCAAACAGCAGCGGCAAGTCGGTGACCAGCAGCTTCAGTCCGCTATGTCCGTATTTGACGTGCGAGGCAGCGAAGATCGCTATCGCCAGTATCACGGCCAGCAAGATGGCGCGTTCCAGATCGGCCACGGCGAGCAGCAGGGCCGCCGCGCCGAAACATAGCGCGGCAATCGCCAACACGAGATGCTCGACGCTGCGCTCGGCCAGCCAGATGACGGCGATGGCGGCCGCGATAATAAGGATCAGGAACATGCGAACCGGTAGGGACAATCTGGACAAGAAAGCCCACCGTTACACCACCAATCGCTGCGAACACAGCGCAATATGCGATGCGGCTTAGGTCGCGTCTCTCTTGAAGGGCGCCCTGCGGGAGCGGTTTCGCAGGCGCGGTGTCAGCGTCCCTTTGCTCCCACCGCCTTGCCGCGATATGTCAGATGCACCGCGCAATTGCAGCCTGGCGGATGCGAGGCGATTTCCCTCGCGGCGATGTCATTGGCCGGCGCCGGGCTCGATACGGGTGGCGCGGTGGCCTCCCGGAGGCGGCGGCCCTGCTCGGACTGGTCCTGGCTCGGAATGTAGTTCAGCACCGGGGCCAGCCAGCGTTCGGTCTCGGTCACGGTCCAGCCCTTACGCGTGGCATAGTCCTCGACCTGGTCGCGCTCGATCTTGCCGACGCCGAAATAATAGCTTTCGGGGTGGCCGAAATACAGGCCCGATACCGACGAGCCCGGCCACATCGCGTAGCTTTCGGTCAGCGTCACGCCGGCGGTGTTCTCGGCATCCAGCAGCCGGAACAACGTCGCCTTCTCGGTGTGATCGGGCTGCGCGGGATAGCCGGGCGCAGGCCGGATGCCCTGGTACTTTTCCAGGATCAAATCGTTGATCGACAGCTTTTCGTCCGGCGCTGTGCCCCACAATTCGGTGCGCACGCGCAGATGCATCCGCTCGGCGAAGGCCTCGGCGAGGCGATCGGCCAGCGCCTTGCACAGGATCGAAGAGTAATCATCATTGGCGTTCTTGAAACGGTCGGCGATGATGTCCTCGCCGATTCCGGCGGTGACCACGAAGGCACCGATGTAATCCGGCACACCGGAAGTGACCGGCGCGATGAAGTCCGACAGCGCGGCGTTGAAGCGGCCGTCGCGCTTCACCAGTTGCTGCCGCAGCGTGTGCATGGTCGCGATCGGCGCCATGCGGCTCTCGTCGGCATAGAGCTGGATATCGTCGCCGACCGCATTGGCCGGCCAGAAGCCCACCGTCGCCTTGGCGGTGAACCATTTCTCATCGACGATCTGCTTCAGCATTTTTTGCGCGTCGGCATAAAGCGACGACGCGACCTCTCCAACGACTTTGTCGGTGAGAATGGCGGGGAAACGTCCGGCCAGCTCCCATGTCTGGAAGAATGGGGTCCAGTCGATGTAGTCGGCCAGTTCCTTTAGCGAGTAGTCGCTGAAGCTCTTGATGCCAATGAAGCTCGGCTTCGCGGGTGTTGTCTTGGAAAAATCGATCACAAGCGCATTGGCGCGGGCATCCGACAGCTTCAGCCGCTTCTTGTCGGCCTGGGCGCGGAAATGCGCCGCGGAAATCTTGGCATAGTCGGTACGGATCTCGGCGGCATAGGCGTCGCGGCGATCCGCGGACATCAGCGACGACGCCACGCCGACGGCGCGGCTGGCGTCGTTGACATGTACAACCGGGCCGTTGCGATAATTGGGGTCGATCTTGACCGCGGTATGGACCCGGCTGGTGGTCGCGCCACCGATCAGCAACGGCACGTTCAGGCCCTGGCGTTGCAGTTCGGCTGCGAGGAAGCTCATTTCGTCGAGCGACGGCGTGATCAGGCCGCTGAGCCCGATGATGTCGGCATTCTCGGCCTTCGCGGTCTCGATGATCTTGGCTGCCGGCACCATGACACCGAGATCGATCACCTCGAAGTTGTTGCACTGGAGAACAATGCCGACGATGTTCTTGCCGATGTCGTGGACGTCGCCCTTGACGGTGGCGAGCACGATCTTTCCTGCATTCTTGCGACCGTCACCGGTGATGCCGGCCTTGAGATTGTCAGCCTTCTCCTGCTCCATGAACGGCATCAGCCAGGCTACCGCCTGCTTCATCACGCGCGCCGACTTCACCACCTGCGGCAGGAACATCTTACCGTCGCCAAACAGGTCGCCGACGATGTTCATACCGTCCATCAGCGGGCCTTCGATGACATGCAGCGGGCGCACCACGGTCAGACGCGCGGCTTCGGTATCCTCATCGATATATTCGGTGATGCCATGCACCAGCGCGTGGGAAAGCCGCTTCTCCACCGGCCATTCGCGCCAGGCGAGGTCCTTTTCCTTGACCTCCTTGCCCTGGCCGCGGAATTTCTCCGCCATTTCCAGCAGCCGCTCGGAGGCGCCTGGATCGCGATTCAGGATCACGTCCTCGCAGACCTGGCGCAGGTCGGGATCGATGTCGTCATAGACGATCATCTGTCCGGCATTGACGATGCCCATGTCCATGCCGGCCTTGATGGCGTGATACAGGAACACCGAATGCATCGCCTCGCGTACCGGCTCGTTGCCGCGGAACGAGAACGAGAGATTCGAGACGCCGCCGGAAATATGCGCATGCGGCAGGTTCTGGCGAATCCAGCGCGTCGCCTCGATGAAATCGACGCCGTAATTGTTGTGCTCTTCCAGGCCGGTCGCGATGGCAAAGATGTTGGGATCGAAGATGATGTCTTCCGGCGGGAAGTCGAGCTGGTCCACCAGAATGTCATAAGCGCGTTTGCAGATCTCGGTCTTGCGCGCAAAGGTGTCGGCCTGACCGACCTCGTCGAATGCCATGACCACGACGGCGGCACCGTGGCGGCGCGCGATCTTTGCCTCGTGGATGAATTTGGCCTCGCCTTCCTTCATCGAGATCGAGTTCACCACCGGCTTGCCCTGCACGCATTTCAGGCCGGCTTCGATCACAGAGAATTTCGAGGAGTCGACCATGACCGGGACGCGGGCGATGTCCGGCTCGGCGGCCACGAGATTCAGAAACGTGACCATCGCGGCTTCGGAGTCGAGCAGACCTTCATCCATGTTGACGTCGATGATCTGGGCGCCGTTCTCGACCTGGTCGCGGGCGACCTGCAGCGCGGCGGTGTAATCGCCTGCGGTGACCAGCTTGCGGAATCTGGCGGAGCCGGTAACGTTGGTGCGCTCGCCTATATTGACGAAAGGGATTGCAGGCGTGAGGTCGAACGGCTCCAGACCGGACAGGCGCAGCCGCGGTTCGATCGTCGGCACGATGCGGGGCCTGTGCGGCGCGACAGCCCTGGCGATCGCAGCGATGTGGTCCGGCGTGGTGCCGCAGCAGCCGCCGACAATGTTGACGAGGCCTGCTTGCGCGAATTCGCCGATCAGCCCGGCCATGAATTCCGGGCTCTCGTCATAGGCGCCGAATTCGTTCGGAAGGCCGGCATTCGGATAGGCGCAGACCAGCGTGTCGGCGACGCGGCCAATGTCGGCGATATGCGCGCGGAGATCTTCGGCGCCGAGCGCGCAGTTGAAGCCGATGGTCGCCGGCTTAGCGTGACACACCGAATTCCAGAACGCTTCCGGCAATTGCCCGGATAGCAGGCGACCGGATTTATCGGTGATGGTGCCGGAGATCATGACGGGCACGTCGATGCCGCGCGCCTCGCAGATTTCCGCGATGGCGTAGAGGCCAGCCTTGGCGTTCAGCGTGTCGAAGATGGTCTCCAGCAGCAGCAGGTCGGCGCCGCCATCGAGCAGGCCGTTGATCTGCTCGCTATACGCAAGGCGCAGATCGTCGAAGGTGACGGCGCGATAACCGGGCGAAGAGACGTCCGGGGAAATCGAGGCGGTGCGGTTGGTCGGGCCGATGGCGCCGGCGACGAAGCGCGGTCGGCCGTCCTCGGCGGAAACCTTGTTGGCAGCGTTACGCGCCAGGCGGGCGCCCTCAAAACTCATCTCATAGGCGATGGTGGCGAGGTCGTAATCGGCCTGCGCGATCGAGGTCGACGAAAAAGTGTTGGTGGCGACAATGTCGGCGCCGGCGCGCAGATATTCGGCGTGGATGTCCTCGATCGCCCGCGGCTGGGTGAGGATCAAAAGATCGTTGTTGCCGCGCAGGTCGCGGTGAAAATCCTTGTAGCGCTCGCCGCGAAAGGCGGCCTCGTCGAAATTGAGGCCCTGGATCATGGTGCCCATCGCGCCGTCGAGCACGAGGATGCGCTCGGCGGCCGCGGCGAGCAGGGCGGTACGCTTTTCGGAGACGGGAATGGTCATATCAGGCTGCTTTCCGCGCGCCGGTCGGCCGGAAGCCAAGCAGATGGCTGATGGCGAAGACGAGGTCGGCGCGGTTCATGGTGTAGAAATGGAAGTCGGTGACGCCGTGCTTGGCGAGTTTCTGCACTTGCCCCGCGGCCACGGTGGCCGCGACCAGCTTGCGGGTCTCGGCGTCATCGTCGAGGCCCTCGAACTTGGCCGAAAGCCAGTCCGGCACAGTCGTGCCGGCACGGGTGACAAAATTACGCGCCTGCTTGAAATTATGCATCGGCATGATGCCGGGCAGGATCGGAATATCGATGCCGCGGGCGCGGACGCGGTCGAGGTAGCGGAAGTACAAATCATTGTCGAAGAACACCTGGGTGATGGCGCGGGTCGCCCCGGCATCGACCTTGGCCTTCAGCACGTCGATATCGGCATCGAAGTCGGGGCTCTCGGGATGCTTTTCCGGATAGGCCGAAACGGTGACGTCGATGTCCGGATAACGCTGTTTGATCGAGGCGACGAGATCGGCCGAATTCTGGTAGCCGTCCGGATGGGCGGCGTAGGTGGAACCAATCCCGGTGGTTGGATCGCCGCGCAACGCCACGATATGGCGGACGCCGACCTGATGATATTGCGCCACCACATCGTCAACATCGCCCTTCGGCGCGTTGACGCAGGTCAAGTGCGCGGCGGGAACGAGATCGGTCTCCTTGAGAATCCGGGAGATGGTCGAATGGGTGCGCTCGCGGGTGGAGCCGCCGGCACCATAGGTGACGGAGACGAAATTCGGGTTCAGCGGCGCGAGACGCGTGATGGTCTCCCAGAGGCCGCGCTCCATCTCCTCGGTCTTCGGCGGGAAGAACTCGAACGAGATGTTGGGCAGCTTGGTTGGCGGGGCGATCTCACTCATGTTGTCAACTCCACGCGGGCGCCCAAGGGCCGCAACCGGTCAAAGGGCGGGTAACGACCGCCAGTGCACCGCAATAACATAGTCTGGAACAGGTAGCCGAAATAGCCCATCCTGGATCAGATGTGCGTGGGAAGTGGCCCAACAGGTCCAATATTGCTGGAAAATTTATCCTCAGAAATTTCTGATGGGCAGATCGGGGTAGCGTTTGGACCAGCCGTTTAATTCCGTATACGTGCCAAAAACATATAAAATAGATCTAAATGCGGTCACATGATCAATTTTCCTTAAGTGGGCAGGTCTACTATTCTCGGAGAAGTCTGCAGTATCGTCCCATAAGTCCCGCTGTCTCTGTGCCGCCCGTTCGCTCTCCGAAGATCCTTCCGGAGCCTTTGATCCGCGCGCGGGGTTGGCTTAAACCGGTGCCATGATCCCGTTGTCCATTCTCGACCTCTCGGTCGTCACATCCGGCACGCCACCCGCGGCGGCCCTGCGCAACAGCATCGATCTGGCGGTACACGCCGATCGGCTCGGCTTTGTCCGTTACTGGCTGGCCGAGCACCACAACCTCGCCTCGGTCGCGAGCCCGGCGCCGGACATCCTGATCGGCCAGATCGCCGCGGTGACGAAGCGCATCCGGGTGGGCTCCGGCGGCGTGATGCTGCCGAACCACGCGCCTTTGATGGTGGCCGAGCGCTTCAAGATGCTGGAGGCGCTGTTTCCCGGCCGCATTGATCTCGGGCTTGGCCGCGCCCCTGGCACAGATGGCGCAACGGCGCATGCGCTGCGGAGCCGGCTCGATACCCGCGACGGCGATGATTTTCTGGAGCGGCTGAGCGAACTGGTGCTGTGGGAAACCCGCGAATTTCCGCCCGGTCATCCCTACAACAAGGTGGTGGCGATGCCGGACGACGTGCCGCTGCCGCCGATCTTTTTGCTCGGTTCCAGTGATTACAGCTCGGAACTGGCCGCGCAGGTCGGGATGGGCTTTGCCTTCGCGCACCATTTTGCATCTTTCGATGCCGCCGACGCGCTGGTGCATTATCGCGCGCGCTTCCAGCCGTCGCGCTGGCGTCGTGCGCCGCTGGGCATTCTGGCGGTGGCGGTGATCACCGCCGATACCGACGCGGAAGCCGAACGGCTCGCGTCATCCGCCGATCTCAACCGACTGCGCCGCGACCGCGGCGAATACGCGCCGCTGCCGAGCGTCGAGGAGGCGCTGGCCTATCCCTACACCGAGCGCGAGCGTGTCGCGATCGCCCGCAACCGGGCGCGATTGTTCGTCGGCAGCCCGGCCACGGTGATGCAGAAGCTACAGCCACTGATCACGTCCAGCCAGGCCGACGAGCTGATGGTCATCACCGCGGTGACCGACCATGAAGCGCGCAAGAAGTCGTATTCGCTGCTGGCGGACGCGTTTCAATTGCATCACGTGGCGGCGTAGCGCGGGCGCATTCCCCGGCTCCGCGCAGCAGCGTGGAGTGCGTTACGGCGCGTCCGGGAGAATCAAACTACTCCGGCGCCTCGCCATAGCTGGCGCGGAAGGGATGGCCGGGATAGACGCCGACGATGCGGAATTCGCGCGAGAAGAATTTCAGCTCGTCCAGCGCAAAGGCCAGGTTGCGGTCATCGGGATGGCCGTCGACATCGGCATAGAACTGCGTGGCGAAGAAGTTGCCGTCGACCATGTAGCTTTCCAGCTTGGTCATGTTGACGCCATTGGTGGCAAAGCCGCCCATCGCCTTGTACAAAGCAGCCGGCAAATTGCGCACCCGGAACACAAAGGTGGTGACCAGCGGGCCGGAGTCCTGCGCCGCCCATTTTGCTTCTTTCGCCAGCACCACGAAGCGGGTGGTGTTGTAGGTTTCGTCCTCGACATCCTCGGCGAGGATATCGAGGCCGTAGATGTCCGCGGCAAGCCGCGAGGCGATCGCAGCGGCGTGCTGGTCACCGCGCTCGGCGACGGCGCGCGCGGAGCCGGCGGTGTCGGCCGCGACGATCGGCTTGATGCCGAGCTTGCGGATGATGCGGCGGCACTGGCCCAGCGCGTGGACGTGGCTCTCGACGGTCTTGATATCGGCCAGCTTGGCGCCGCGCGGCGCCATCAGCTGGTGGCGGATCGGCAGGAACCACTCGCCGATAATGAACAGGCCGGAGCCCGGCAGCAGATGGTGGATATCGGCAACGCGGCCGGCGATCGAGTTCTCGATCGGGATCATGCCGAGTTCGGCCTCGCCGGAAGAGATCGCGGCCAGCGCATCCTCGAAAGTGGCGCAGGGCAGCGGCTCGGCGTCGGGAAAGGCCTCGACGATGGCGATATGGGAATTGGCGCCGGGCTCGCCCTGGAATGCTATTTTCATGGTCGTGGTCTCTGTGGTCGGTCGCTCAGGAATGGTTCAGGATCTGACGGGCCGTTTCCAGATCGGCCGGCGTATCAACGCCGCGCGGTACGGTATCGACCAGGCCGACATCGATCCGCATGCCGGCTTCGAGCGCGCGCAGCTGTTCCAGCCGCTCGCGCTGCTCAAGCGGCGAGGGGGGGAGGCTGACAAAGCGCTGCAGCGCCGGGCGGCGATAGGCATACAGCCCGATGTGATGGTAGCGCGGCCCGTCGCCCCAGGGTGCCGTAGCGCGCGTAAAATACAGCGCCCGCAGCCTGTGCGCGGAGAGCGGAGATCCGATCACCTTCACGACGTTGGGGTTGGTGCTCTCTTCCTCGGTGTGGATCTCGGCCGCCAGCGTCGCGATATCCACGGCCCGATCGGTCAATGGCGCCAGCACGGCGCGAATATTGTCGGTCGAGATGGTCGGGAAATCGCCCTGCAAATTGATCACGGTCTCGACGCGGCCTTCGGGATCAAGATTCGTCAGCGCCTCGAAGATGCGGTCGGATCCGGATGGATGGTCGGCGCGGGTCATCACCACTTCGCCGCCATGGGCGCGCACCGCTTCGGCAATCTCCGGCCCGTCAGTGGCCACGGCGACCCTGCCGATCCCCGCGGCCTCGGCCCGGCGCAGCACATGGACGATCATCGGCAGGCCGGCAATGTCCAGCAGCGGCTTGCCGGGTAGGCGGGTGGCCGCCATCCGGGCGGGGATCAGCACAAGGGTACGGGAGTTGGTCATGGCAATGCGGTCTGAACCAGCTGAAACGGCAGCAAATGGCGGGGGTTGCCCGGAAGTTGCGGCGTTTATACGGGTTGCCAGAGCAGGGGCAAACCGTTATCTCAAGCCGGCAGCACATGCGGCTGTGAAGACATGATTCCAGGCCTATCATGGCCGTCCTGGCGGCTTTGCAATCGATATTTCCGGCGCGGAGCCTGACCGACTATGGACTCCTTCGAACTCAATAAAGTCATGGGCGCCGTACTCGGCACCTGCCTGGTGTTGATGGTGACGAATTTCACCGCCCAGGCGGTGTTTTCGCCGAAGCACATGGAAAAGCCCGGCTACGATATCGCGGTCAAGGAAGTGGCGGCCGGTGGCGCCAAGGAAGCTGCCGCGCCATCCGAGCCGATTGAAAAGCTGCTGCAGACCGCGTCGGTCGAAAAGGGCATGGGCGCCGCCAAGAAGTGCGCGGCTTGCCACACCTTCGAGAAAGGTGGACCCAACCGCGTTGGTCCGAACCTGTACGACACCGTCAATGAGGCGATCGGACAGGGCAAGAACGGCTTCAACTTCTCCGCGGCCATGAAGGGCAAGGGCGGCGAATGGACGTTCGATGCGCTCAACAAATTCATCGCCAGCCCGAAGGGCTATGTCCCGGGCACCGCGATGGGCTTTGCCGGTATCCAGAAGGACAGCGAGCGCGCCGATGTGATCGCCTATCTGGCCTCGCTGGCCGATAAGCCGGTGCCGCTGCCGACGGCGGCCAAATAAGGCCGGTTCCGTTTCAACCCATCCCCGATCGAACGGCCAGGTCTTGCCTGGCCGTTTTCGTATGGGCATTACCAAAGCTTAAGCGGGACGTTTGGCCGCAACGGGTTACGGTACCGGGCTGGTATCCGTCGGCAAACCCGGCATAATCGGTCGAACCCTCGCCGCATATGGCGGCTTTAATCGACGCCTCGGTTCACAGGAATTCTGATCTTGGCCATTTCCCGACGACGTCTTCTGCAGACCAGCGCCTTTGCGGCGCTTGTGCCCGCGCTGGGTGCCACCGCGCTCTCCGCCACCCCTGCCGCTGCGCAGTCCGAGCCGGCTTGGCGGCACGGGCTGTCGCTGTTCGGTGACATCAAATATCCCGCCGGCTTCAAGCGTTTCGACTATGTCAATCCGGAAGCCCCGAAGGGCGGCGTGGTCCGTCAGATCGCGGTCGGCACCTTCGACAATTTCAACATTGCAGTGGCCGGCGTGAAGGGCAACATCGCCGGCGCGGTCGCGCTGATCTATGAATCGCTGACCACCGCCTCGCTCGACGAGGTCTCCACCGAATACGGCCTGCTCGCCGAAGCCGTCAGCCATCCCGAGGATTTTTCCTCGGTCACCTACCGGTTGCGCGCGGAAGCGAAGTGGCACGACGGCAAACCGGTGACGCCCGAAGACGTGATCTTCTCGCTGGACGCTTTCAAGAAATATCATCCGCAATATTCGGCTTATTATCGCCACGTCGTCAAAGCCGAGAAGCAAAGCGAGCGCGACATCAAGTTCACCTTCGACATGCCCGGTAATCGCGAACTGCCGCAGATCGTCGGCCAGTTGGTCGTGTTGCCGAAGCACTGGTGGGAAGGCAGCACGCCCGCCGGCGTCAAGCGCGATATTGGCGCTACCTCGCTGGAGCCGCCGCTTGGCAGCAGCGCCTACAAGATCAAGGAATTCGTGCCCGGCCGCTCGATCTCGGTGGAGCGCGTCAAGGATTATTGGGGCCGCGACCTCAACGTCAATATCGGCCGGCATAATTTCGACGAGCTGCGCTACGAATATTTCCGCGACGGCACCGTGGCGCTGGAGGCCTTCAAGGGCGACCAGGTCGACTGGCGCACCGAGAACAGCGCCAAGAACTGGGCCACGGCCTATGATTTCCCGGCGGTCGCCGACAAGCGCGTGGTGCTCGAGGAATTCCTCAACCGCTCGTCCGGCATCATGCAGGGCTTCGCGATGAACCTGCGTCGCGACAAGTTCAAGGACGCCCGCGTTCGCCGCGCGCTGAACTATGCGTTCGATTTTGAAGAGATGAACAAGCAAATCTTCTTCAATCTGTACAAGCGCATCGGCAGCTATTTCGAGGGCACCGAGCTGGCCTCGTCCGGCCTGCCGGAAGGCAAGGAGCTGGAGATTCTCGAGACGGTGCGCGCCGAGGTGCCGCCGGAAGTGTTCACCAAGGCATACACCAACCCGGTCGGCGGCAATGCCGAGGCGGTGCGCGACAATCTGCGCGAGGCACTCAAGCTGCTGAAGGAAGCCGGCTATGAAATCCGCGAGCGCAAGCTGGTCAATGCCAAGACCGGTGCGCCGTTCGAGCTGGAATTGCTCGGCGAGGATCCCAGCTTCGAACGCGTGATGCTGTTCTTCAAGCCGTCGCTGGAACGCCTCGGCATCGCCGTCTCGGTCCGCACCATCGACCCCACGCAATATGAGAACCGGCTGCGCACCTGGGACTTTGATATCGTGGTGTCGTCGTGGCCGGAATCGCTGTCGCCCGGCAACGAGCAGCGCGAATTCTGGGGCTCGCAGGCGGCCGACATGGCCGGCTCGCGCAACGTCGTCGGCATCAAGAATCCGGCGATCGACAAGCTCATCGAACGCGTCATCTTCACCAGGGATCGCGCCGATCTGGTCGCTGCGACCAAGGCGCTGGACCGCGTGTTGCTGTGGAACCATTTCGTGGTGCCGCAATGGACCTATAACAAGGTGCGCACCGCGCGCTGGGATCGCTTCGGCCGTCCCGGCGAGCCACCGAAATATGGCCAGTCGGGCTTTCCCTTCATCTGGTGGTATGACGCCGAGCGCGCCGCCAAGCTTGGCAAGCGATCTTGAGCGACACGTCACGCAGGCTGCAATTGAACCGCCGGCATATGCTGGGTCTCGGGATCGGCGCCGTGGCTGCGGCGCGATTCTCGCCGGCGCTGGCGGAAGGCGAAGCCGGGGTGCACGGTATCTCGGCGTTTGGCGATCTCAAATATCCCGCGGATTTTCCGAACTTCGACTATGCCAACGTCAAGGCGCCCAAGGGCGGCGTGTTCTCGACGGTGCCAACCAGCCGCGCCTTCAACCAGTCGTTCCAGACCTTCAACTCGCTCAACGCCTATATCCTGAAAGGCGACGGCGCCCAGGGCATGGGGTCGACCTTTGCCCCGCTGATGGTGCGTGCCGCTGATGAACCCGATGCGATGTATGGGCTAGTCGCCAAGTCGGTACAGATATCGCCGGATGGCTTGACCTATCGCTTCACGCTGCGGCCGGAAGCGCGCTTTCACGATGGCAGCCGGCTCACCGCGCGCGATGCGGCGTTTTCGCTGAATATTCTGAAGAGCAAGGGCCATCCGCTGATCAGCCAGCAGCTGCGCGACATGGCCGGCGCCCAGGCGACGGACGACGCGACGCTGGTGGTCAGCTTCGCCGCCAAGCGCGGGCGCGATGTGCCGCTGCTGGTCGCGGGCCTGCCGATCTTTTCACAGGCCTATTACACCGCCCACCCCTTCGATGAATCGTCGCTCGACATTCCACTTGGCAGCGGGCCGTACAAGGTCGGTCGCTTCGAGGTTGGTCGCTACATCGAACTGGATCGGGTCAAGGACTGGTGGGGCGCCGAGCTGCCGGTCAGCCGTGGCTTCTATAATTTCGATACTCTGCGGTTTGATTTCTACCGCGACCGCGACGTCGCCTTCGAAGGGTTTACCGGTCGCAATTACCTGTACCGCGAGGAGTTCACCTCCCGAACCTGGAATACGCGCTACGATTTCCCCGCCGTGCTGGACGGACGCGTCAAGCGCGAGACGCTGCCGGACGAGACGCCGTCCGGCGCGCAGGGCTGGTTCCTGAATACGCGGCGCGATAAATTCAAGGATGCCCGCGTCCGCGAGGCGCTCGGTTGCGCCTTCGATTTCGAATGGACCAACAAGACCATCATGTATGGCGCCTATGTGCGCACGGTGTCGCCGTTCCAGAATTCCGACATGATGGCGAGCGGGCCGCCATCGCCGGAAGAGCTGGTGCTGCTGGAGCCGTTCCGCGGCAAGGTGTCGGCGGAAGTGTTTGCCGCGCCATTCGTGCCGCCGACCTCCGACGGCTCCGGCCAGGACCGCGCCTTGCTGCGCCGGGCCATCCAGCTGTTGAATGATGCCGGCTATGTCATGAAGGACGGCAAGCGGGTCACGCCGCAGGGCGAGCCGTTCCGGATCGAGTTTCTGCTCGATGAGCCGACCTTCCAGCCGCATCACATGCCCTACATCAAGAATCTGGGCACGCTGGGCATCGATGCCACGCTGCGCGTGGTCGATCCGGTGCAGGCGCGGGCCCGCCGCGACGATTTCGATTTCGACATCATGATCGAGCGCTTCAGCTTTTCCACCGTGCCGGGAGACTCGCTGCGCTCGTTTTTCTCGATGCAGTCGGCCGCCACCAAGGGATCGAATAACCTTGCCGGCATCGCCGATCCCGTCGTCGACGCCTTGATGAACGAGGTGATTGCCGCCGATACCCGTGCCAGACTGGTGTTCGCGGCGCGCGCGCTCGACCGCGTCATTCGCGCCGGCCGCTACTGGGTACCGCAATGGTACGCCAACACGCACCGGCTGGCCTATTGGGACGTGTTCGGGCATCCTGCCAATCTGCCGAAATATATCGGCGTCGGCGCGCCCGATCTATGGTGGACGGCGGCGAAGACGTCCGCCACCGAACCAACGAAATAGAACATGAGCGCCTATATCGCCCGTCGAATTCTGCTGATGTTCCCCACACTGCTGGGCATCCTGTTCGTGTCCTTTGTCGTGGTGCAGTTTGCGCCCGGCGGTCCCGTCGAGCGCGTCATCGCGCAGCTCAGCGGCGCCGATACCGGCGCGTCGCGGGTCTCCGGCGCGTCTGGTGGTGATTTCGGCAATCGCGGCCAGGCCGGCGCTTCCGGCGACGCGGTCAATTCGAAGTATCGCGGAGCTCAGGGGCTTGATCCGGATTTCGTCAAGAGCCTGGAGAAGCAGTTCGGCTTCGATAAGCCGGCGCCGGAACGCTTCGCGCTGATGCTGTGGAATTTCGCCCGCTTCGATTTCGGCAAGAGCTATTTTCGCGATACCAGCGTGCTGCAACTGATCAAGGAAAAGCTGCCGGTGTCGATGTCGCTGGGCATCTGGATGATGCTCCTGACCTATCTGATCTCGATTCCGCTCGGCATCCGCAAGGCGGTCAAGGACGGCTCCAGATTCGACACCTGGACGTCGGCCGTGATCATCGTCGGTTTTGCCATCCCTGGCTTCCTGTTCGCCATCCTCCTGATCATCCTGTTTTCCGGTGGCTCGTTCTGGAGCATCTTTCCGCTGCGCGGCCTCACTTCGGACGGCTGGGACCAGTTCCCGTGGTACTGGAAGATCATCGACTATTTCTGGCACATTACGCTGCCGCTGGTCTCGATGGTGCTTGGCGCCTTCGCCACCATGACGCTGCTGACCAAGAATTCGTTTCTCGACGAGATCCGCAAGCAATATGTCATGACCGCGCGCGCCAAGGGCTGCAACGAGCGCCAGGTGCTCTACAATCACATCTTCCGAAATGCGATGCTGATCGTCATCGCCGGCTTCCCCGGCGCCTTCATCCATGCGTTTTTCTCCGGCTCGCTGTTGATCGAGACCATTTTCTCGCTCGACGGCCTCGGCCTGCTGGGTTTCGAAAGCGTGTTGAACCGTGACTATCCGGTGGTGTTCGGCACGCTGTTCATCTTTTCGCTGGTCGGGCTGGTGGTGAACCTGCTGTCCGATCTGGCCTATATGTGGATCGATCCGCGGATCGATTTCGAGGCGCGGGAAGTCTGATGACCGTTACAGCTCCCGCCATCGAGACCACCACGCAAACGCCACTCGGCGAGGCCGTGCCGGCGTCCCGCCATCGGTTCAGCCCGTCGCCGCTGAACCGCCGGCGCTGGCAGAATTTCAAGTCCAATCGCCGCGGCTACTGGTCGTTGTGGCTGTTCCTGATCCTGTTCTTCATCACGCTGTTCGCCGAACTGATCGCCAATGACCGGCCGTTCTTCATCAAATTCGACGGCAAGGCGTATTTCCCGGCCTTCATCAGCTATTCGGAAACCACCTTCGGCGGTGATTTCGAGACCGCGGCGGATTACCGCGATCCCTTTCTGCAAAAATTGATCGCCGACAAGAATGGCTTCATCCTCTGGCCGCTGGTGCGCTACTCTTACGACACCCACAATCTCGATCTGCCGACGCCCGCGCCCTCGAAGCCGACCTGGATGCTGACCGAGGCGCAATGCAAGCCGGTGGTCGAGAAGAAGGGCCTCTCGAGCTGCCGCGACCTCGAATATAATTGGCTCGGCACCGACGATCAGGGTCGCGACGTGGTCGCCCGGCTGATCTACGGTTTCCGCATTTCGGTGCTGTTCGGTCTGGCGCTGACCATCGTCTCTTCAGTGATCGGCATCGCCGCCGGCGGCGTGCAGGGCTATTTCGGCGGCTGGGTCGATCTCGGCTTCCAGCGCTTCATCGAGGTGTGGAGCGCGATCCCGTCGCTCTATCTGCTGCTGATCCTGTCCTCGGTGCTGGTGCCCGGCTTCTTCGTGCTGCTCGGCATCCTGCTGCTGTTCTCCTGGGTCTCGCTGGTCGGCCTGGTGCGCGCCGAATTCTTGCGCGGCCGCAACTTCGAATACATCATGGCCGCGCGGGCGCTCGGCGTCTCCAACGCCAAGATCATGATCCGGCATCTGCTGCCCAACGCGATGGTTGCGACGATGACCTTCCTGCCGTTCATCGTCTCGACCTCGGTGATGACGCTGACCGCGCTCGACTTCCTCGGCTTCGGCCTGCCGCCCGGCTCGCCGTCGCTCGGCGAGTTGCTGTCGCAGGGCAAGGCCAATGTACAGGCGCCCTGGCTCGGCTTCACCGGCTTTTTTGCGGTCGCGATCATGCTGT
>JACMOT010000489.1 GCA_014377915.1 Tardiphaga sp. | reverse complement strand
TCGAGGCCAAGAAAACCGCCAAACGGCTCGGCATCCCCGTCGTGCCCGGCTCCGAGGGCGGCGTCGGTCCCGAGGATGACGCGATGGCGATCGCGCGCGCGATCGGCTTCCCGGTGCTGGTCAAGGCCGCCTCCGGCGGCGGCGGCCGCGGCATGAAGGTGGCGCAGACCGAAGGCGACCTGGTGCTGGCGCTATCGACCGCCGCCACCGAAGCCAAGGCGGCGTTCGGCGACGCCCCGGTCTACCTGGAAAAATATCTGCAGAAGCCGCGCCACATCGAGATCCAGGTGCTCGGCGACGGCCGCGGTGGCGCCATCCATCTCGGCGAGCGCGATTGCTCGCTGCAGCGCCGCCACCAGAAGATCTGGGAAGAAGGCCCCTCGCCCATTCTCACCGCGGCCGCGCGTGCCAAGATCGGCGCGACCTGCGCCAAGGCGATGCAGGAGATGCAATATCTCGGCGTCGGCACCATCGAATTCCTCTACGAGGACGGCGAATTCTACTTCATCGAGATGAACACCCGCATCCAGGTCGAGCATCCCGTGACCGAGATGATCACCGACATCGACCTCGTACTGGAGCAGATCCGGATCGCCGCCGGTGGCGACCTGCCCTGCACCCAGGAAGAGGTCAACATCAACGGCCATTCGATCGAATGCCGCATCAACGCCGAAAATCCCGCGACCTTCCGACCGTCGCCCGGCCGCATCACCCAGTATCACCCGCCCGGCGGCCTTGGCGTCCGGATCGATTCGGCGGTCTATCAGGGCTATGTGATACCGCCCTATTACGACTCGCTGGTCGGCAAGCTGATCGTGCATGGCAAGAACCGGCCGGAATGTCTGATGCGGCTGCGCCGCGCGCTCGACGAGATCGTGGTCGATGGCATCGAGACCACGCTGCCACTGTTCCGGGCACTGGTCCGCGAACCCGGCATCATCGATGGCGACTACCACATCCATTGGCTCGAACAGTATCTTGCCGGCAAGGCCAGTTCGTAAGCGGTATCCAGGCTGCGAATAATTCGTCGCAGCGTGGAACTCTTGGTTGCGACAGAAGTTTATGCACTGCCCGGCTTCATTCCGGTGCGGGGGACGTGTGATCAAATTTTCAAGCCGGACCGAGCCGCCCGTCACCGCAGATACGGCACGTCGGCGATCGATTGTGCAGATCCTGCTGCTTGCCGCGGGCTTTGCGGTGCTGGTGGCGATCAGCGCGAGTTCCGTCATTCTCGTCAATCAGGCCCGCAGGGATTCCGGGTGGGTACTCCACACCGTCGAGGTCGAAAACCAGCTCTCCACCGTGCTACTTGAAATCCGCCGCGCCGAGAGCGCAACCCGGGCGTATCTGCTATCGGCCTCTCCGCAATTTCTTCGCGAATACGAGACGGCCGCCGGCACGATCCTTCCGGCCGTGGATAAGCTCATTGGACTGACCACCGACAACCCGGTACAGACAAAGAACGCTGCCAAACTCCGCGAGGCGGTCGATGCCCGTCTCGCGGAATTCGCCCGCGGCATGGATCGCGTCAAGAACAACGATGTCGCCAGCGGCATCGCCCTCCTGCGCGCCGGCCAGTCCAACGAAGCGGTACAGGCGATCGGTCACATCTCGCGCGAAATGCGGGCGGAAGAAGAGCGGCTGTTCGCACAGCGGACGCGCACCGCGGACAGCACCCAGCAACTCGCCTCCATCGTCACCATTACCGGCTCCTCCCTCGTGATCGCGCTGGCCGCGCTGTCGATCTTTCTGGTACGGCGTTCGTCGCGCGCCCGCGATGACGCCGAGGCGGCCCTGCGCGACAACAATCTCAATCTGGAGACGACGGTCGAGGAACGCACCGCGGATTTGCGCGAGGCCAATGAGGAAATCCAGCGCTTCGCCTACATCGTCAGCCACGATCTGCGATCGCCGCTGGTCAATATCATGGGTTTTACCAGCGAGCTCGAAGAGTTGCGCGGCGACATCTTCCGCCGCATCGCCACGCTGGCCAATGACGCCCCGGTGGTGCCCGGCGTCAACGGCGAACTGCCGGAACCGTTACTTCCAGAACAGGACAAGCAGCTCTCGACCGATTTCACCGAGGCGCTCGGCTTCATCAAGTCGTCGATCGGCAAGATGGACCGGCTGATCAGCGCGATCCTCAATTTGACGCGCGAAGGCCACCGTGAGTTCAAGCCGGTCAAAATCGACATCCGCGACCTGATCGAGAATATCGCCTCCACCGTGGCACATCAGGCCGCCGAGACCACGATCCGCATCGAGCCGCTGCCGGACATCGTCAGCGACCGATTGGCGATGGAACAGATCTTCTCCAACCTGATCGACAATGCGCTGAAGTATCTGAAGCCCGGCGTGCCCGGTGATATCCTGGTTCGCGGCCGTTCCAAGATGGGTTTCGCGATTTTTGAAATCGTTGACAATGGCCGCGGAATTGACCCGAAAGACCACCAGCGCATCTTTGATCTTTTCCGCCGGGCGGGTACACAGGACAGACCCGGCCAGGGCATTGGCCTGGCCCATGTCCGCGCGCTGGTCAGACGGCTCGGCGGGACGATGTCGGTATCGTCCGAACTGGGCCATGGAAGCAACTTCACCGTCACCCTGCCGGCAAGATGGACGGGCACCAACCGGGACAAGCAAGCATGAGCAAGCCAGTAACCATCATCATGATCGAAGACGACGAGGGCCATGCCCGGCTGATCGAACGCAATATCCGCCGGTCCGGCGTCAACAATGAAATCATTCCGTTCACCAACGGTACAGATGCGCTGAACTACCTGTTCGGCAAGGATGCCAGCGGCCACGACCACAAGGGCGAAGCGCTGTTGATCCTGCTCGATCTCAATTTGCCCGACATGACGGGGATCGATATTCTGCGCAGGGTCAAGGAGAACAGTGATCTCAAATGCGCGCCGGTCGTGGTCCTCACTACCACAGACGATGCGCAGGAGATCAAGCGCTGCTACGAGCTTGGCTGTAACGTCTACATCACCAAGCCGGTGAACTACGAAAGTTTCGCTAACGCTATCCGTCAGCTCGGTCTGTTCTTTTCCGTTATCCAGGTCCCGCAAGCCACCTCATGACATCTGTTAGCCAGCCCACCCTGCTCTACATCGATGACGACGCCGGTCTTGGCCGGCTGGTGCAGCGTGGCCTGGCGCGACAGGGCTTTCACGTCGAGCATTGCGACAATGGCGAGGCCGGCATTGCCCGCATCCGGCAGGGCGGCATCGACGTCATCGCCCTCGACCAGTACATGCCCGGCCTCGACGGGCTGGAGACGCTCGAGCAGATCCAGGCGCTTCCCAACGCGCCACCGGTGGTGTTCGTCACCGCCTCGCAGGATTCCAAGATCGCCGTCACAGCGCTGAAAGCCGGCGCCGCCGACTATCTGGTCAAGGACACCCAGGGCGATTTCGTACCCCTGCTCCATGTCGCGGCGACGACGGCGCTGAAACAGGCCATGATCAGCAAGGCGCGCGACGACGCCGAGGCCGAGGTCCATGCCTCGCGCGACCGCTACGCCGCGCTGGCTGCCGAGCGCGAGGTTCTGCTGCGCGAAGTCAACCACCGCGTCGGTAACTCGCTGCAGATCATCGCCTCGCTGCTGCATCTGCAGGCCAACTCCTCGACCATCGACGACGTCAAGGTCGCGCTCACCAATGCGATGGGCCGCGTCGCCGCGGTCGCGCAGGTACACCGCCGGCTCTATACCTCGCATGATCTCAAGAGCGTGCTGCTAAATCAGTATCTCGAAGCCCTGCTGGAGGATCTGCGCCGCTCCGCGGAAGGCAACCGGATGTCGCGGTTGACGCTGAAAGCCGCGACCGTGGAAATCGATCCCGATCGCGCGGTGGCGATTGGCATCATCGTCAACGAACTGGTCATGAACGCGGTGAAATACGCCTATCCCGATGGCGCCGGCCCGATCCATGTGGTGCTGACCGCCAAGGGCGACGCGCTCGAACTGTCGGTGACGGACGACGGTGTCGGCCTCAACGTCAAGCTCGATCCGCGTTCCACCGGCATGGGCCAACGCATCGTCCAGGCGATGGCCAACAAGCTCGAAGCCACCGTCGAGCGCGATCCGAACCACAGCGGTACCCGCATCGTGCTGCGGTTCTGCGCGGTGACCAAGCCGCCGGTCCAGCATCCGTTGAGCGCGGCGAGCTGAGTTTGATAGCGCCTGGATTAACGAAGCTGTCGCTCGCCGAACGGCGGCAGCGTTTTAAATCTTCATATGCCGCCCTGTTGCATTCATCAGCGAGTTAGGTATTATTCGTTGCTTCCTAGGCAAACGGGCCCGTCTTTTCAGGCGGGCCGTTGCCATTTCAGGGGGCCTTTCGATGACGCGTTCCAATCGGGTCGACCATATTCGGCTGACCTCGCACCCGGCACCGGGCGCCAAGCTCGACTTCCCGATCCACTGGGGCGCCGGCACGGCGCGTGAGCGTGGCCCGGTGATCGGCACTGTGTCGCGCCCGCAGGACCGCAATGTCATCGGCACCCATGGCGGCTCCTACTCGGTCTATCGCGCGCTGGCGGTGTCCTCCGGGGCGCTGGATCCGCTGCGCCGCCCCGACCTCACCAACACCCATCCCGCCGCCGATGTCGGCCCGTTCGACCAGTGGATTGATCCGCAGAAGATCGTGTCGCTCGATCCCTGGGGCCATCTCGTCGGCGAGAACTTTGCCACCGAGATCGCCGAAGGCATCGATATCCGGCCGAGCATCGCGATCACCCGCGCCCGGCTCGATCTGGTCGAGCTGCAGGCCGCGATCGCCGCCGGCCGGCTGAAAGTCGATGGCGACGTCGTGCACGCCAATGGCAGCGTCTCGGTGGTGAAGATCGCCATCGACCCGGTCTGGCACCTGCCCGGCATGGCCGCTCGCTTCGGCACCACCGAGAACAATATGCGCCGCCAGCTGTTCGAGCAGACCGCCGGCATGTTTCCCGAACTGGTGACGCGGCCCGATCTACAAGTATTTCTGCCGCCGATCGGCGGCATCACCGCCTATCTGTTCGGCGACGTGACGAAACTGCCCGACCACACCACCAAGATCACCTGCCGCGTCCATGACGAGTGCAACGGCTCCGACGTGTTCGGCTCCGACATCTGCACCTGCCGGCCTTATCTGATCCACGGCATCGAGGAATGCGCCATCGCGGCGCAGCGCGGCGGGCTCGGCATCATCATCTACAACCGCAAGGAAGGCCGTGCGCTCGGCGAAGTGACGAAATTTCTCGTCTACAACGCGCGCAAGCGCCAGGAGGGCGGCGATGCCGCCGCGCAATATTTCGAGCGCACCGAATGCGTCGCCGGCGTGCAGGATGCCCGCTTCCAGCAATTGATGCCGGACGTGATCCACTGGCTCGGGCTCAAGCGCATCGATCGCTTCATCTCGATGAGCGACATGAAGCATGACGCGCTGACCAGCCAGGGCGTCGAGATCGTCGAGCGCGTCTCGATCCCCGACGACATGATCCCCGCCGATGCGCATGTCGAGATGACCGCCAAGAAGGCCGCCGGCTATTATTCGCCGGAGCCGGTGACGCCGGAGGATCTCAAGGATTCCGTCGGCCGGTCGCTCGAGAAATATTGAGAGCGCAACGGTGAACTCCCTGAATCCCGATACCTCCGCTGCCCTGTCACTCTTGAGTGCCAGGGCGGTCCGTGAACGCGCCCACCGTCTGCTGGCGATTGGCCTCGACGACAAACTGCCAAACTTCCAGATCGATCTCGGCCGCATGGACGCGGCCATCGATCTGGTGCTGGCAACGACCCGCGCGGCCTATCCGTCGCTCGACGTCCCGTTCCATTCGCGCTGGCGGCATTTTGTCGCCGGCGGCGACAACCGCTGGGCCGCGTTGGCCGATGCCACCGCATGGCCGGATCGCGCCACGCGCGCCCGCGCCGAATTCGATCTCGCCATTGTCAGCGTCTTCCTCGACGCCGGCGCCGGCCCGACCTGGCGCTACCACGATCCGAAAACCGGCCAGGCCATCGGCCGCTCCGAAGGATTGGGACTCGCGAGCCTGGCCATGTTCGCGTCTGGCGCGTTCTCGGCGGACAAGGATCAGCCACTGCGCGCCGATGCCGCTGTGCTGGCAAATCTCGACGTCGCCGACCTCGAGCGCGGCATGCAGGTGTCGGACGCCAACCCGATGGTCGGAATTGCCGGCCGCGCCGACCTGCTGCGCCGGCTCGGCGCATTGGTGAAATCGAAGCCGGACGTGTTCGGCGTGCACGATACGCCGCGCCCCGGCGGCCTGTTCGACCAGCTTGCCGCGCTGAGACATGACGACAAGCTGCCGGCGCCCACGATCCTGTCAGTGCTGCTGCAGCGCCTCGGCCCGATCTGGCCGTCGCGGCTGACGCTCGGCGGCATCGCGCTCGGCGACTGCTGGAAGCACCCGGCATTGGCCTCGGATGATATCACCAGCGAGCTGATGCCGCTGCACAAGCTGTCGCAATGGCTGGCCTATTCGCTGATCGAGCCGCTGCAGACCGCCGGCATCGAGGTCACCGACATTGACGGCCTCACCGGGCTGGCCGAATATCGCAATGGCGGCTTGTTTGTCGATATCGGCGTGCTGAATTTTCGCGATCCGGCCGATGCCGAACGCGAGCACGACGTGAGCTCGACGCTGATCGTCGAATGGCGCGCGCTCACGGTCGCGCTGCTCGACCGGCTTGCCGAAGGCGTACGCCAGAAACTGCAGCTGGATGCGACCTCGCTACCGCTGGCCAAAATCCTCGAAGGCGGCAGCTGGGCCGCCGGGCGCGTGCTGGCGCGCCAACACCGCGCGGATTCCTCGCCGCCGGTGAAAGTCATCAGCGACGGCACTGTATTCTAACCCAACGGATGACATTCATGGACGGCGTTACGATCGTTAATCACCCATTGGTGCAGCACAAGCTGACGCTGATCCGCGACAAGAACCGCTCGACGAAAGGCTTTCGCACGCTGCTCAACGAGATCGGCATGCTGCTGTGCTACGAGGTCACGCGCGATTTGCCGCTCGCCGATGTCGAGATCGAAACGCCGCTGACCAAGATGACGGGCAAGGAAATCGCCGGCAAGAAGCTGGTGTTCGCGCCGATCCTGCGCGCCGACCTCTCCTTCGTCGAAGGCATGATCGATCTGGTGCCGTCCGCGCGCATCGCCCATATCGGCCTGTACCGCGACCCCGAGACCTTTGTCGCCGTGGAATACTTCTTCAAGGCGCCGACCAATCTTGAAGAACGCCTGGTGATCGTGATCGATCCGATGCTGGCCACCGCCAACACCGCGGTGGCGGCGATCGACCGCATCAAGGAGCGCGGCGCCAAGGACATCCGCTTCGTCTGCCTGCTCGCCGCCCCCGAAGGCATCGAGCGGCTGCGCGGCTATCATCCCGACGTCCCGATCTGGACCGCGGCGATCGACGAGCGCCTCACCGACCACGCTTATATCTGGCCCGGCCTCGGCGATGCCGGCGACCGCGCCTACGGCACGAAGTAGCCCGCTCCCGTGCCCCGGACGCGGTGCACTGCGCGGCGATAGCCGCGTGGTGCTCCGCAGAGCCGGGGCCGCCCCGAACGCCGGCGCCTGTTACGATCCCGGCTCTGCGCAGCGGCGTTTCACGCCGCAGCGCGTTCGGGACACGCGCCTTTCGTTTTGCTAGGTTGAGCCATGAGCTCACGCGACTCCGCCTCCTCCGAGGTCACCCCCGAAATCCTGCTGCGCGCCTATGCCTGCGGCATCTTTCCGATGTCGGAAAGCGCCGACGATCCCGGCCTGTTCTGGGTCGAGCCGGAAGAGCGTGGCGTGATTCCGCTGAATGGCTTCAAAATCTCCTCGCGGCTCGCCCGCACGGTGCGCTCCGACGCCTTGACCGTCACCGTCAACACCGCCTTCAAGCGGGTGATAGCCGAATGCGCCGCGCCAAAGCCCGGCCGCGACGACACCTGGATCAACCAGCGGATTCGCGATCTCTACGGCGCGCTGCACGGCATGGGCCACGCTCACAGCGTCGAGGTCTGGCAGGGTGACGATCTGGTCGGCGGACTCTATGGCGTCAGCCTCGGCCAGGCGTTCTTCGGCGAGAGCATGTTTCACCACGCCCGCGACGCCTCCAAAGTTGCGCTGGTGCATCTGGTGGCGCGGCTGATCGCCGGCGGTTTCGTGCTGCTCGACACCCAATATGTCACCGACCATCTGCGCAGCTTCGGCGCCACCGAAGTGCCGCGCGCGCGCTACCGCAAGCTGCTCGACGCCGCGCTCACGGACATCGCGGAATTTGACCGACTGCCGGTGGATTTTCCGCTGAAGGGCACGACCGTGCTGGAGATCATTGCCGGGCGGAACAACCCGAAGTCCTGAAGCGCCCCTCCTGTATCCCGGACGCGATGCATCGCGCCCCCTTGGGCGTGGTGCTTCGCACAGCCGGGACCGCCGCAAACCCCTGTGCCTGATACGGTCCCGGCCCTGCGAAGCAGCACTTGGTGCTGCATCGCGTCCGGGACACGAGCTGGCTGAATCCTATTGCCGGAACGCCGGAAACCCCGGCGGCGGTTGCTGGATCGGCTGCGGGCGCGGGGCCTGCTTCGGTGGGGCACGCCGGGCCGGCGGTGGCGGCGTTTTGGCGGCATCGGGCTGCGACGTCGCCAAAGTGGCTTCCGGACCCTTGCAGTCGGTCAGCCAGATATCATAGATCGGGTGCTCGACGCCGTGCAGGCCGGGGCTGGCGGCGAACATCCAGCCGGAAAAAATCCGCTTCACCTCGCCCTGCAGCGTGATCTCATCGACCTCGACGAAGGCATCGGTGTTGGCGGCCTCGGTGGCTGGGCGGGTGTAGCAGGCGTCGGTCTTCACCCGCAGCGCGCCGAATTGCACGGTCTCGCCGATGTCGGCGTCGAAATTGATGATGCGGCCAGTGATCTTGTCGAG
>JACMOT010000488.1 GCA_014377915.1 Tardiphaga sp. | reverse complement strand
TGACCGCCGCAGGCGCGTCGATGACGTCGATCACCTCGGTCGGCAGAGACGACAATTCCGCGACCATCTCGTCGGACAGCGGCAGGTCGTCAGCCGTGGTGCGGCGCGGGCGTTCGATCTTGGTCATGGGGTTTCGGATTCAGATGGCTGGGCACGAAATGCGCGCGAGGGGCTGATGAAGGCAAAATTATCATGCAACTGCATGCAGCGACAGCCTTTTGCCTGCATGGGAGCATCCCGCGGCAGGCGTTTCGCAGCTGCGGCAGACTTCGGGCATCAGCTCGCCGTGAAGGCGCCGATCACTTGATCTTGTTGAGCTTGCGCAGGTCGGCATCGATCCGCGACTGCCAGCCGGCGCCGCCGGCCTTGTACTTGTCGATCACCTCGCCGGACAGCCGCAAGGAAATCAAGCGCGTGGTCGAATCTTGCCCGGCTTCGCGCTTGTGGCGGATCGACGCGGCGAGGTCGGGAAACACTTCTGCAAAAGGACGCATTTCTGCAAGCTCCGCGTCCGTCAACTCCGGACTATCGGCGTCATCCCAATCCTGCTGCGTATAGCCCTGACCAGGCCTGAATTTTTTCTCAGCCATCGATCAACTCCCGTTCTTTGCGGCTCGGAAGGCGGTCAAGAGCGCCAGCCTACACCGGCCGCTTCTTCAATTGCGCGCGGCGCGGCAGCACGCCGGGCCAGGTCGCGATGTGGTCCTGCAAGTCCTCGTCCGACACGGTGTCCTCGGTACCCTGGACCCGGCCACGCACCGAAACGCCGGCCTCGTGCACGGTCTGCGGGCTGCCGGAGATCAGAGGGTGCCACCAATACAGATCGCGGCCTTCGGCGACGAGCTTGTAGCCGCAGCTCGGCGGCAGCCAGTTCAGGCTGCGAACGTTCTCCGGCGTCAGCCGCACGCAGTCCGGCACCTGGTCGGAGCGGTTCGGATAATCCTTGCAGGCGCACAATCCGGCATCGAGCAATTTGCAGGAGACATGGGTGTAATAGATCTTGCCGCTGTCCTCGTCCTCGAGCTTTTCCAGGCAGCAGCGCGCGCAGCCGTCGCACAGGCTTTCCCACTCGACCTTGGTCATCTGCTCCAAAGTCTTGGTTTTCCAGAACATTCCCTCTTGCAGCGAGGGTTTCGGAGGACGCGTGGTCATGCCGTGCAATTCGATTTCGAGGGGCTGAGGCGTCTTCTATGGGTTGTAACGGCCGAGGCCGCAAGCGCCGCCGCGTCTTGCGGCGGAACTGTGGCCACGCGCGCTTGGCGCATTAGCCGTTTCCGGTGAAAGCCGAGCTTCGCCATTGGTTTGTCAGCGACGCTCGGCTAGAACTTGGACGAGTCAGTTCTTGAGGCGAAAAAGCGGCAATCGCCGGCACGCCTTGGGATTGCCGCAACAACCCAGCAAGACGTCTCGGCGGTGCCTGATCGGGTGGCGCTCGAGCGCTGCGACAGACCAAGGGCCCCGGTGCGCCAGATCGTGCCAACCGCATGGAAGAAGAAGCTCCAGCATCTCCTGCTGGATTTTGACGCGCGTATCGATTCGACGCTGTTCTCCTCCGCCGTCGGGATCCGCGAGCTGTGGGAACGCTACTCGACCTTCATGGACCGTTTCTATGTCGGCCGCTGGAAACGCTGGGTGTTGATCGAGCCGCTGTCGGAAATGGCCACCATCGGCCTCGGCGGCCTGATCCTGATGCTGGCGCTGGCGCAGCCGGCGTTTCGCGAAACCTCCGACGAAGACTGGCTGAAGAAATCCGACCTCGCCGTCTCCTTTCTGGATCGCTACGGCAATCCGATTGGTAGCCGCGGCATCAAGCATAATGACTCGATTCCGCTGGAGGATTTTCCCGACAATCTGATCAAGGCGACGCTCGCCACCGAGGATCGCCGCTTCTACGACCATTTCGGCATCGACATCGCCGGCACCGCGCGCGCGCTGGTCACCAATGCGCAGGCCGGCGGCGTGCGCCAGGGCGGCTCGTCGCTGACACAGCAGCTCGCCAAGAACCTGTTTCTGTCGAACGAGCGCACCATCGAGCGCAAGGTCAACGAAGCCTTCCTCGCGATCTGGCTCGAGACCCGCCTCACCAAGAACGAGATTCTGAAACTCTATCTCGACCGCGCTTATATGGGCGGCGGCACCTTTGGCGTCGACGGCGCGGCGCATTTCTACTTCAACAAGTCGGCGCGCGACGTCAACCTCGCCGAGGCCGCGATGCTGGCCGGCCTGTTCAAGGCGCCGACCAAATACGCGCCGCACATCAACCTGCCCGCCGCGCGCGCCCGCGCCAACCAGGTGCTCGACAACCTCGTCGATGCCGGCTTCATGACCGAGGGCCAGGTGTTCGGCGCCCGCCGCAACCCCGCGACCGCCGTCGATCGCCGTGAGGAAGTGTCGCCGAATTACTACCTCGACTGGGCGTTCGACGAGATGCGCAGACTGGTCGACACCTTTCCAAAATCCTATTCGGAGCGCGTCTTCGTGGTGCGCACCTCGATCGACATGAATGTGCAGCGCGCCGCCGAGGCCGCGATCGAGAACCAGCTGCGCCAGTTCGGCCGCGACTATCACGCCACGCAGGCCTCCACGGTGGTATCCGATCTCGATGGCGGCGTGCGCGCCATGGTGGGTGGCCGCGATTATGGCGCCAGCCAGTTCAACCGCGCGGTCGACGCGATGCGGCAGCCGGGCTCGTCGTTCAAGCCTTATGTGTATACGACCGCGCTGCTGAACGGCTTCAAGCCGACCTCGATCATCAATGACGGCCCGGTATGCATCGGCAATTGGTGCCCGCAGAATTATGGCCACTCTTATTCCGGCAACGTCACGCTGACGCAGGCGACCACGCGCTCGATCAACGTGGTGCCGGTGAAGATCTCGATCGCGCTCGGCAAGGGCTCGCCCAATCCGGCCAAGGCCGGCCGCGCCAAGATCGTCGAGGTCGCGCGCCGCTTCGGAATCACGGCGCCGCTGCTCGATACGCCGTCGCTGCCGATCGGCTCCGCCGAGGTCAGCGTCCTCGAACACGCCGTGGCCTATGTGACCTTCCCGAACAAGGGCAAGTCGGTGAAGCCGCACGCGGTGCTGGAAGTCCGCACCGGCGCCGGCGATCTCGTCTGGCGATTCGACCGCGACGGCAAGAAGCCGCTGCAGGCGATCCCTGCCTCCGTCGCCGCCGACATGGCGGGCATGATGAGCCACGTGGTCTCGGGAGGTACCGCGCGCCGCGCCGCGCTCGACGGCATTCCGACCGCCGGCAAGACCGGCACGACCAATGCCTATCGCGACGCCTGGTTCGTCGGTTACACCGGCAACTTCACCTGCGCGGTATGGTATGGCAATGACGACTATTCGCCGACCAACCGCATGACCGGCGGTTCGCTGCCCGCGCAGACCTGGCACGATATCATGGTGGCGGCGCACCAGGGTATCGAGATCAAGGAAATACCGGGCGTCGGCGCCGGCACCAGGAACCCCGCCGCGGCGGCTTCCTCGGTGATGGCGGCCAACGCGCAGGATACCAGGCCCGGCCCGCCGCCGGTGCTGACCCGCAAGGGCGCCGATATTTTGATGCGCGTCGAGAAGATGCTCGATGACGCCGGCAAGACAGCCGGGCGCACTTCGTCGAACGAACCGGCCAGGCCGCGTGTCTCCCCGGCACTGGCTTTACCGGAAAGCTTCGCTTCGGCTGGCACCGAGCCCGCGGCACCGCCTGCGCTGGCCCCTGCCTCGCGCAAGAATTGATGCGGCGATGATGACGGTTCGAACGTGCGGCTGATCTTCCTCACTGTGCTGGCGCTTGTGATCGCGACCATCGTCGGCCTCGGCCTGACCTGGACGACGGCGACGCGCGGCACCGATCTGGGCACGCTGACGATCGGCGCCTGGACGGCGCGCCCGCGCACCGGCACCAGCGAGATCGACCCCTATGCGCGCGCCGCGATCGCGCGCTCCGGCGAACTGCCGGTCGGCACCGGTGACGGCGTCGGCTTCACCGCGACCACCGACGACAGAAAGAAAGCGCTCGATGGCCGCTGCGATATCGTGGTCAGCGGCGTCACCCCGCCGGCGCGGTTCTGGACGCTGACGCTATACGACACACGGGGCCGCCTCGTCCCCAATGCACTGCAACGCTACGGCTTCACCAGTCAGGAGATCGTGCGCGGCGCCGACGGCGCCTTCGAGGTCCGCATCGCCTCGCGCGCGCGCGCCGGCAACTGGTTGCCGACCGGGGCGCTGGAACGCTATGTGCTGATGCTTCGGCTGTATGACACGCCGGTCGGCGTCGCCACGCGCACGCAACGCGACGCGCCAATGCCAGCCATCACCACGGTGGGCTGCCCATGATCCGGCTGCTATTTGCCATTTTCGGCGGAATCATCCTGGGCGGTGTGGTGCATCTGGTCAGCGTACTGGCCTTGCCGCGCATCGCCACGCAGGATGCCTATTCGCGGCTGACGCCGATCGGGAAGCTCAACAGCGTGACGCCGCTGCCACCGACCGAGCCGGCCAATCCGCTGCTGCCGTTCATGGACCCGGCCTTTGCGATGGCGGTGTGCCGCTACGACCTCTCCACCGGCCCCATCAAGCTGACGGTGCCGGTCAGCCAGTCCTATACATCGGTGTCGTTCTACACCCGCAGCGACGTCGCCTATTATGCGATCAACGATCGTTCCGCCGGTCGCCGCATCATCGAGCTCGATTTGATGACCGAGGCGCAGCACGCCGAACTGCCGGAAGACGAAGACGTCACCGCGGCCGACCGGCTGATCATCGATTCCCCGACGGCGACCGGATTGATCGTGCTGAAGGCGCTGGCCGCCGAGCCCGGCCTGATGGCACAGGCGCAGGCCTCACTCGCGGCATCGAATTGCCGGGTGCAGACCGAACCACCGGCCAAACAGGGGCCGGCGAAGCGCTGAGTTCACGCCCATGAACTCGGCAATGTCGTCCGGCCATAACGGCATCACAATCCCGAACTCACATCATCCCCCCGACGCGCAGCACCTTGCCGGCGCGTACGGGCGCGATCGACGCCGACGCCGCGGTGGTCTGCGCGGCCATCTCCCCGATCAGCATGTCGGCGCTGGCAGCAAGGCCATCCGGGGTGTGCACCACCAGCCGTTCGAGCGCCCAGCGATAGGATGAGATCCGGCGCTGCAGGCATTGCTCGACCCACTGGATGATCAGCGCGTTCTCGTCCATGCGCGCCAGCGCATCGGCACGTTCCTGCGGCATCAGGCCGGACACCATTTTGAGACTGGCATTACGCTTACGATCGAGCTCGATGACGCGTGCGGCATTGGCATAAAACGGCTCGAAGCGCAGGATGTCGTTGCGGACATCGTCGATCAGCACGCTGTAGCGCGAGGTGTGCGATCGGTGCGGCTCGTCGATCAGCTGCCGGCCATAGGCGGTGCGATCGAACGGCGGCGCCTGACGCCATGGCGAGGGCAGCGGCTTGTAATCGCCGAACACGCTTTTCCACAGCGGCCGCGAATGCGGCGGCTCGATCAGCGGAAAGGCCAGGTCGCGCATCAGCTTTTCGCCGTCGGTGAGCTGGAATTCCGACGCGCGCAGGCCAACGCTGCCGGTGGCTTCCGCGCCGATCCAGCTATGCATGTTGTCGCTCAGCACGTCCGGGCGGGTACGGCCGAAATCGCCGCTGCTGCAGCCGCCAAGGGCGACGCCGAGCATGGCGACGAGAAACAGAAATGGCGCCGAGCGCCGAAGCCGTGTTCGGATCGGCGGAGATATCGTCGGCATGGAGGATTCCTGATCAGGAGCGGGCGCGGCGCTTGCGGCGGCGCCCGGGCGCGGCGCCCTCGTCCGGACCACTGCCATTGCTGTCGTCAGTTTCGCGTTCGATGCGAACCACCGGCAGGATCAGGATGGTGGCACCGCCGGTACAAGGCGCACGACCCATGCTCAGGCCCGGCCGTCGCGCTGCCGCATCCGCCGGGAACGTGATGATGGTGCTCATGTCGCTCTCTCCGCGCCGCTTCGTCCATTGGTCTGGCGCGTCATCATCTAAGAGGGATCATGGTTAATAGAGCCTTAATTTCATGATCCGACGCGACGCCCAGGCGCGCGGACCGCGATGGAACTCCCATGGTTAACGGCGGATTAATCGATGCCACGTAAGGTCGGGGTGATCCTCTCCAGTGAAGCGTATTGCCCATGACTTCTTCACCTCCTTTGTTCCCGGGCTTTGATGGCCTGATGAAGCTGTCGCGCCGCGAGGGCGTCGATATTCGCCCGACGCTGCTTCGGGTGCTGACCGACCTCTATGTCCAGGCCCAAACGCATACGCTCGATGAGGAAAAGCAATTCGTCGAACTCACGGCCCGGCTGATCGACGAGGTGGATGACGCCACCCGCGCCGCCGTGCGCGCCCGGCTCTCGATCTATCCCAACACGCCACGCGCGATCTTGCAGAAGCTGAATTTGCGACCGCTCGATCCCGGACAGCCGATGCCGCGCGCGCAAGCCATCGCGCCAGTGACGCCGCCGGCCGCCCCCGCCACGCGACCGCCGACCGAGACGCAGATGCGCATGGCGGCCACCATGACCATGCAGCCGCAGGACGCCTCCGAGATCGCCGCGCTGTTCTTCGCTGCCAGCGCCACCGAGCGCGCCCAGATCCTGTACAATCTCGAAGACACGCCGCTGCGCCCGTCGGCGCGGATTCCCGAAAGCCGCGCCGCGCGCGCCATGCATATTCTGGAAATGGCGGCGTTCGCCGAAGACCGCGATAATTTCGCCCGCGAGCTCGGCGAAGCCCTGATGCTGCCGGTCTCGGTCGCCGAACAGGTGGTCAACGATCCCGGCGGCGAGCCGCTGGCATGCTGCGCCAAGGCGCTCGGCATGAGCAGCGCGATCTTCCAGCGCGTATTACTGTTCCTGAACCCGGAGTTCGGCACCTCGGTACAGAATGTCTACCGGCTATCGCGCTTCTACGACGTACTCAGCGAGCGTTCGGCGCTGATCATGGTCGCGGCCTGGCGCGGCGCGACGCTGGCGGCAACGCGCGCCAAATATCGCCCAGCGCTGTATGACGACGAACGCAACCGCGCGCGCCCCGCGCCAGTTGCACGGCCGGCCGCTCAGCCCGGCATGATCGACATCGCGCGCCTGACACGAAATACCGGAAAGTAGTCGCGCGTCCCGCGCGGCTTGCAGGGTCGGGCGGATCTACTTCTTCACCAGATCCAGGAAATGCCGGCCGGCCTTGTCCTCGATCTCGACGATCCAGACGTCCGGATCGAACGAGATTTCCTTGACCAGCCGTTCCTCGATCTTGCGCTCCTCGACCGCCTCGGGCGGCGAGGCCGCGAAGACGCGCTCGACCGGGCGGCTGTCGTCATAGGCGCTTTGCGGTGCCGGGGCGTAGAGGATGGCGGTGCCGTCGAGCAGCGCGATCTTCACGAACACCGCGCCCGCCTCCTCCGCGCCGCGCCGACGCACCGCGCCGAACACGCCTTCGGACTGGCAGCGGCGCAGATACGCGGCTACCCAGATGCTGCTCTTCAATCTCATGGCGAACTCTATAGCAGACCGGTGTCCCCGGCGCGATGCATACGCGGCGCGGCTTGGCGGAACAGACGCTTGCGCACCGCGGCCGGGCAACGAAGCCGGTCCGCAGCACGCGCGAACGGCTATTCGATCGGACGGCCGGTCACGGAGGCCAGTTCACGGACCATGCGGTCATTGACCTGCCCGGTGACCGGCAGTTTGCGTTCGCGCTCGAAGCGCTGGATCGCCGCCTGGGTATCGGAGCCAGCGGTCCCGGTCGGCTTGAGCTGGCCATAACCGAACTCGGTGAGGGCGCGCTGCACCGCCGCGACACGGCGCGAACTGACGATCAGATCACCCAGCGGATCGCGCGCGACAGTGGGCACGGCGGCCGGCGGGCGCTCCACGGCAGCGGGCGCCGCCGCGGCACGGGCGTCCGGCTTGCTGTCCGCCTTGCCGTCCACCGGCTTGGAATCAAGCATGCGCGAATCCAGTCTCGCATCGGCCGGACGCAGCGTCGCGTCGATCGGGCGCGGCTTCGGCAGCGGGTTCACGAACGGCGCCGGCATCGCCACCACGACGCTGGAGCCGAACATCGGCGATGGATGCCGCCCGGCCTGAAGAAAGATCGCATTGGCAATGATCGCGCTGACCGCGGCGAAGGCGATCAGGCCGGCGACCAGGTCTTTCGGACTGTGCAACAGAATGCGCAGCATCAGGCCGCGCTCAGCCGGTTCATCGACCACGGCCACGGCGCGACCACGCGATTTGGATTCCTTGGATTTGGCTTTAGGCACTCTTCTTCACCTGATCGTACTGGTCGGAGGTCACGGCGCGGGGCGCGGGTGTCAGCGTCGCGATATTGCTGGCGGGCTGTGCCGGCGGACAGAAGTCCAACGGCAGCGCGATGGTAATGATGGTGCCTTCGTCGACGCGACTCTGCACGTTCATCTCGCCGCCATGCATGCCGACCAGGCTCTTGACGATCGAGAGGCCGAGGCCGGTGCCTTCGTGACGGCGCTGATAGGTCTTGCCGGCCTGAAAGAACGGATCGCCGATCCGCTTCAAATCGTCCGCGGCGATGCCGACGCCGGTATCGCTGACCCGCAGCAGCAACCGCGATCCCTCGACATTGGCGGTGACACTGACGATACCACCACGCTCGCTGAACTTGATCGCATTGGACACCAGATTGAGCAGGATTTGCCGGAAGGCGCGCGGATCGCCGTTGATTTCAGGCAGGTCCTTGGGAGCATCGGTGACAAGGTCGATGCCGTTCTCACGCGCCTTGAGCGCCAGCAGGTTGCAGCAGTTGATCAGCGCCGGGCGCGGCGCGAACGGCTCCGGCGAAATCTCGAAGCTGCCGGATTCCAGTTTCGACATATCGAGAATGCCATTGACCACCGACAGCAAATGCTGGCCGGAATCGTTGATCAACTGGGCGTATTCCTTGCGCTTGGCAGCACCGATCATCAGCAGGTCCTCCTGCACGATCATCTCCGAGAAGCCGATGATGGCGTTCAGCGGGGTCCGCAACTCGTGGCTCATGGTGGCCAGGAACCGGGTCTTGGACTCATCGGCGCGCTCGGCCTCGGTGCGGGCCAGCGCCAGCGCCTCTTCCTGCAGCTTGCGATCCGTGACGTCGCGCAGCACCGCTACGACCTCGCGTTCGGCATGATCCGGCGCCGCCTGGCTGGCCGTCTGCTCCAGCGGGCGGCAACGCATCTCGACCCAAATGAATTCGGCAGTGATCGAATACGAGCGATCGGTATAACGCGTCGTATCGCGGCGCAGCCGGAACTCGACGCTGCAGGCCTCGCCACCGCGCGCCGCATCGGACAGCGCGGTCAGATAGGCCGGGCGGTCGGCGACGTGAACGCGATCGAACAGGCCGTGGCCCAGCAGCCGCTGCGTCGGGGTCCCGACCAGCGCCTCGGCGGCCGGCGAAATGAACAGCACCGCGCCGTTGCGGCGATGTCGCGAGATCACGTCACTCATATTGTGAGCCAGCAGGCGATAGCGGTCTTCCTCGACATTGAGCAAGGACACGCTGGTACGCGCCAGCAACTCGGCACCGAAGGCGAGTCCCGCCGCATAGAGCGTCGCGGAGACGACGCCGAATGCCATAAACACGCTGTGGTTCTGCATGCCAGCAACGGACACCGGCAACAGATCGAGCCGAGTCATCGCGATCAGAATGACGATGCAGGAAATAGTCAGTCCGGAGGCAAAGGCAACGACGCGCCGCGACGCCGATAACGCGGCTTCCAGCGGCACCACCACCAGCCAGATCGCGGCGAATGATTCGATACCACCGGTCGAGATCGACATCATCACGACCAGGCTTGCCAGCGCGATCGACGACAGCAGTTGCGCCATCTCGTAGCGGCCGGTGCGCGACAGGAAATAGGACAGCAGGATCGGCGCGATCAGCCACGCAAAAGCCGCGACCTCGATCGCGTTGGGCGCGCCGCGCACAGCCAGATAGACCGGGAAGGCTGCGATGACGGCAAGACTGCCAAGCAGACGCGGCGCCATGAACGCGCGGTGTCGTGCACTGGTCAGCGCATCATAGCGCGCTGAGGGGTGCAGCAAGGCATCGAGACAATCGCAGATGATTTTCAATACTGTCACGGCTCTCGCTTCGGCTTGCTCGTCAAATCAGACGCGCCGAAACGCCTCCTTCATCGTTACGTCACCGTGTCAGAGCGGAATTAAGCGAACGCTAAGGCCCGCGCCGAGATCCGACGCCCCGAAGCACAACCGCTGATTTACGGGCATTTTCGCTATTTCAATCGGCGGTGATGGTGAACGACACGTTTAAAGTCGCGCCGCGACATGGTTTCAAAAGCGTGCACGCGCGGACGCGTGCGCATCAACCTGCCTCGCGTAGCAATGGAAAATTTACGCCGAATCGATTGCCTGGCATTTTCCGCTAATTTTTAGCGATTTAACCGCATCGCAAACACTTGCGGTTTATCGACCACTGTTAGTTTCGACTCAGATTGCGGCAAATCGCAACGGACTGAAAGACCAACGGGGTTGCGCGATGTTCTTCCTGCTTCGCATGGCATTCTGGCTCGGGCTGGTGCTCGTTTTGCTGCCCAGAGACAAGACGCCTGGCTCGGACCAGGCGCCGCAGATCGGCGCGTCCGAAGCGGTGTCGGCCGCCAGCGCCGCGATGTCCGACATGAGCCAGTTCTGCAAGCGCCAACCCGCGGCCTGCGAGGTCGGCGGACAGGCGGCGACCGTGCTTGGCGAACGCGCCAAGGACGGCGCCAAGAAGCTGTACCAGATCATCACCGACAAGAAGCCGCCGGACCACACCGGATCGATCGGGTCGGGCGAAGGCGCCGATCAGGACAGCCCCCTCGACAACATGCCGGATACGCTGAAGCCGGATGATCTCGCCGTTGACTGGCGCGCCCCCGACCCGACGCCGTAGCAGCTAGAGTCAGATTCAGTTTGCTCGAATCGTGTCCCGGACGCGGTACATTGCGCCTCCGCAAGCAGGCGGAGTGCTCCGCGGAGCCAGGACCGCCATGAAACTCAGCACTTGGTAGGGTCCCGACTCCGCGGAGCGACATAGCGGCGATGCAAGGGCATCGCCTGAGAATGCCGCACCGCGTCCGGGACACGAGTAATTCATCCTAACGGATCAGACTCTAATTGCCGGACCCGGGGTTGCGGGTGGTCGCTTTCGTCGCAGGGCATCCCTATATAGAACTTGCAACCGGATGCAGGCCCAGATGACAACGATCGACGAAATCAAAGACAATTTCGAGCTGCTGGAAGACTGGGACGACCGTTACCGGTACGTCATCGAGCTTGGCCGTACGCTGGCGCCGATGTCGGCGGAGGAACACTCCGCCGCCAACAAGGTCAATGGCTGCGCCAGCCAGGTTTGGCTATCGCGCCAGATTGCCGCGACCGAAGCCGGCGAGCCGGTGCTGAGTTATCTCGGCGACAGCGACGCCCACATCGTGCGCGGCCTGATGGCGATCCTGTTGACGCTGTATTCCGATCAAACGCCCAGCCACATCCTCAACACCGATCCGATCAAGGTGTTCGACGAGCTCGGTTTTCGCGAACATCTCACCCCGCAGCGCTCCAACGGGCTGCGCGCGATGGTCGAGCGCATCCGCAACGATGCCAAGGAAACCCTGGCGGCGGCAACCTAACGGTCGTTCCGGGCCGGCCCGCGGCTATCGCCGCGGCCACCCGGAACGATGATCGATCAGCTTTCAAAACCAACATCTTCTGCCAGCCACGTGCGCACCCCCGATGCAACTCCCCGGGTTTCGGCCGCTAAACCATAATGCCGCGCCAGCCGGTCGAGACCGAGCTGCAACACGATCTTGGCGGAGCGCGCCGGCCAGCCGCGCTCGCGCTCGACATCCTCGAGCCCGCGCAAAAAGCAGCAGACATCCATCAGGATGCCGGAAAATTCCGGACCGCAGGCCTGTATCGCCTGGCTAACGCGCTGTCGCGACGTCACCATCATGTCGGTCATTTCGCCGGGACTGCTGCCCGATCCGCGTGATCGGCCGCCGGTTGCCGCCCAGCTGGCGGTCATTCGCGGCGCCAGATTTCCGCGGGTGAAATCGGCGCGCAGCCTTTCGCCGGCGAGGAATTGATGCGGGCTGATCATGCTGCGCCCGTCGCGCCCCTTGCGCCGTGCCAGCCACGCCAGCGGACTCTCGGCGTCATTGACCAGCACCGAGGTGGGCCCGCCCTCGGTCAGAATGGTTCGGCTATCGAGCGACAGATGCCTGGCGCGGTCCGCGCCGACGCCCTCGGTAGAATAACGGGACTTGCGGGAAGCTTTCATGCGACGACCTCCATTTAGGACAATAATCGCACGACACAAAATCGGATACAAGTCCTATATAGGAATTATTGCTTTAAGGCCACCAACTCTGTGCGCTACCCGGCAGAGATGCCATGATAGGTAAATTCAAATGTCGCCCGCCGCGCGGATGATCCCTTCGTCTCCGCTTTGTTCCGTCTTGGTTCACCGCGAATGGAACCCGGACTATTTACGACGCCGACGTTGCTGTCCCAATCCCATCTTCTTGGCGAGTTGCGAACGGGCTACGGCATAGTTCGGAGCGACCATTGGATAGTCCACTGCCAGCCCCCACTTCTCGCGGTATTGCTCCGGCGTCATGCTGTATTGCGTACGCAGGTGCCGCTTCAAGGATTTGAAGCGCTTGCCGTCTTCCAGGCACACCAGATAGTCCGCCGTCATCGACTTCTTCAGCGACACCGCCGGCTTGGTCGGCTCCAGTGAAACCTCCGGCCGTCCGCTCGACACCCGCATCAGCGCCGCATGAATCTGGCTGATCAGCGCCGGCAGCTCGCCCGCCGGCGTGGGATTATTGCTGACATAGGCCGACACGATGGTCGCCGTGAGGTCGATGAAATTCTTGCCTGTCTGATCGGTCATGCGGGTCTTTCGAAATATCCTATAACCGGCAGGCTTGATCGGATTGCAAATACGACGGCGATCCGACACCAGCGCGTCTCAATTTTCATGGGCAGGCCGTCGATCCCGACGGACCGGATGGAAAACCTCACCCCCGGTTGTCGAGATGCTCGCGCAGATCCTCGATCGAATCGAAGCTCATCATACCTTCGGGCATCTGGGCTTCAATCGAGCCATCCGAGTACAGCGAATAGGCCATCCCATCGACGACGCCGGATTTCAGCACCGTGACGCGCGCGGGGTCATTCTCACGGGCCGCCGGCACATAGCGATCGGGAATCAGCGCCGAGTCCGGCAGGCTGTCGCTCAACGCCGGCGCGCGCGCCGTGCGGCGAATCGCGTCGGACCGGGGCCGCTCCCGCTCCGGCCAAGCGTCCTCGAAACTGCGCTGCGGCGCGGCGGGAGTCGCGGCGGATGCGCCCTCCTTGGCAGCGGCCTCGGCACGTTCGCGCCGGGACGACGAGAACAGCAGATTATGGCGCTTCGGTTCCGCCGGCTCCGCCGCGGCCGCGCGCGCACGCGGCGATTCGTCCTGCCAAGGCAGCGGCGCCGGGTCGGCACTGCCGGTCCGGGCCGGCGGGGTCCCGGGCTGCGCGGGGGGGGGCCGCGCGGGGAGGCCCCCGCGGCCGGCCTCCCCCCCG
>JACMOT010000487.1 GCA_014377915.1 Tardiphaga sp. | reverse complement strand
ACCTGCACGGCGGCGGCGGGCTGGTTGACCGGGGTCGGCGCGGATGCCGCCTTCTCGATCGCGGCCAGCATGTCGCCCTTGGTGACGCGGCCATCCTTGCCGGAGCCGGCAACGCCGGCGGCATCGACGCCGCTTTCGGCAGAAATCTTGCGCACCGACGGCGCCAGCGGCGCATCGGCCGGCGGGCTCTTCTGGGTTGGGGCAGGGGCGGCAGCGGCTGCGGCTGCTGGAGCAGGGGCGGCGGCTTTGGCAGGAGCGGGAGCCCGTGCGGCAGCGGGTTTGGGGCCGGCGGCGGGATAGGTGGTCTGGCCGCGCAGGGCGCCGACCGAAACGGTCTCGCCGTCCTTGGCGACGGTCTCGCCGAGGATGCCGGCGGACGGTGCCGGCACTTCGATGGTGACCTTGTCGGTTTCGAGTTCCACCAGGGGTTCGTCGACAGCGACGGCGTCACCGGCCTTCTTGAACCATTTGCCGATGGTGGCTTCGGTCACGGACTCGCCGAGCGTGGGAACGCGAATTTCAGTCATTGGTCTTTTTCCTCTTGCGACGTGGCGGGCCGTTCGCCCATTCGCGCCTGAATCCTGAAGTGATGGGGTGTGCAAATGCCCCGCGCCTGCGGGGCATCGCCATGATGGGTGGGTTAGCTCAGCGCGTCGTCGAGGAACGCCTTGAGCTGGGCGAGGTGCTTGGACATCAGGCCGGTGGCGGTGGCGGCCGATGCCGCGCGGCCGGCGTAGCGCGGCCGCTTGTGGGTGGCGTTGATCTGGTTCAGCACCCATTCGAGGTAGGGCTCGATGAAGTGCCAGGCACCCATGTTGCGCGGCTCTTCCTGGCACCAGACGATCTCGGCGCCCTTGAAGCGGGTCAGCTCCTGTACCAGCGCCTTGAGCGGCACCGGATATAGCTGCTCGATCCGCAGCAGATAGATGTCGTCAACGCCGCGCTTCTCGCGTTCCTCATAGAGGTCGTAATAGACCTTGCCGGAACATAGCACGACGCGACGGATCTTGGCGTCGGGCACGAGTTTAATCTTCTCATCCGACAGCTTCTCGGCATCGTCGAACAGGATGCGGTGGAAGGTGGTGCCGTCGCCGAGTTCGTCGAGCTTCGAGACCGCGCGCTTGTGGCGCAGTAGCGACTTTGGCGTCATCAGGATCAGCGGCTTGCGGATCTCGCGCTTGAGCTGGCGGCGCAGCACGTGGAAGAAGTTCGCCGGCGTGGTGGCGTAGACCACCTGCATGTTGTCTTCCGCCGACATCTGCAGGAAGCGCTCGAGGCGGGCGGAGGAATGCTCCGGACCCTGGCCCTCATAGCCATGCGGCAACATGCAGACCAGGCCCGACATGCGCAGCCATTTGCGCTCACCCGACGAGATGAACTGGTCGAACAAGACCTGCGCGCCATTGGCGAAGTCGCCGAACTGCGCTTCCCAAACGGTCAGCGCGTTGGGCTCGGCCAGCGAGTAGCCGTAGTCGAAGCCGAGCACGGCGACTTCCGACAGCAACGAGTTGATGACCTCGTAATGGCCCTGCTTGGCGCCGATGTGGTTGAACGGCGTGTAGCGGCTTTCGTCTTCCTGGTCGAACAGCACCGAATGGCGCTGCGAGAACGTGCCGCGCTCCGAATCCTGACCGGACAGCCGGACGCGGTGGCCATCTTCCATCAGCGTACAGAACGCCAGGGCTTCGCCGGTGGCCCAGTCGATTCCGTTGCCGGTGTCGATCGCCTTGGCGCGGAGATCGAGGAAGCGTTGCACGGTTTTATGGACGCGGAATCCGTCGGGTACCTTGGTGATCTTGGCGCCGATTTCGCGCAGCTTCTTGACATCGACGCCGGTGACGCCGCGGCGCGGATCCTCTTCCTGGTCGGCGGATTTGAAGCCCGCCCACTTGCCGTCGAGCCAGTCGGCCTTGTTCGGCTTGTAGCCGGCGCCGGCTTCCAGCTCGGCGTCGAGCCGCGCGCGCCAGTCGGCCTTGGCCTTGTCGATTTCGCCTTCGGTCATGACGCCGTCAGCCACCAGGCGCTTCGAGTAAAGCTCCAGCGTGGAGGGATGTGTCGCGATGTTCTTGTACATCACCGGCTGGGTGAACGCCGGCTCGTCGCCTTCGTTATGGCCGTGGCGGCGGTAGCAGAACATGTCGATGACGACGGGCTTGTGGAATTTCTGGCGGTATTCGATCGCGATCTTGGCGGCGAACACCACCGCTTCCGGATCATCGCCATTCACATGGAAGATCGGCGCATCGATCATCTTCGCCACGTCGGACGGGTAGGGCGACGAGCGCGAATAGCGCGGATAGGTGGTGAAGCCGATCTGGTTGTTGACGATGAAGTGGATCGAACCGCCGGTGCGGTAGCCCTTCAGGTCGGAGAGGGCAAAACATTCCGCGACCACGCCCTGGCCGGCGAAGGCGGCGTCGCCATGCATCAACAGCGGCAGTACCGATATGCGCGCATCCGGCGGATCGCCGTTCTGGTCCTGCTTGGCGCGCACCTTGCCCAGCACCACGGGATCGACGATTTCGAGATGCGACGGGTTGGCGGTCAGCGACAGATGGATCTTGTTCTGGTCGAACTCGCGGTCGGACGACGCGCCGAGATGATACTTGACGTCGCCGGAGCCTTCGACCTCGTCGGGATT
>JACMOT010000486.1 GCA_014377915.1 Tardiphaga sp. | reverse complement strand
TTCCGCGAGCCGCGCGTGCTGCCGGCCAAATTTCCGAACCTGCTGGTCAATGGCGGCGGCGGCATCGCTGTCGGCATGGCCACCAACATCCCGCCGCACAATCTCGGCGAGGTCATCGACGCCTGCATCGCGCTGATCGACGATCCGGCGCTGACGATTGAAGACTTGAACAAGATCATTCCCGGTCCCGATTTCCCGACCGGCGGCATCATCCTTGGCCGCAGCGGCATCCGCCAGGCCTATCTGACCGGCCGCGGCTCCATCGTGATGCGCGGCAAGGTCGCGATCGAGCCGACGCGAAAAGATCGTGAAGCCATCATCATCTCGGAAATTCCCTACCAGGTGAACAAGGCCACCATGGTCGAGCGTATCGCCGAACTGGTGCGCGACAAGAAGATCGAGGGCATCTCGGATCTGCGCGACGAATCCGACCGCGACGGTTTTCGCGTCGTGATCGAGCTTAAGCGTGACGTGGTGCCCGAAGTGGTGCTGAACCAGCTCTACAAGTTCACGCCGCTGCAGACCAATTTCAGCGCCAACATGGTGGCGCTGGACAACGGTCGTCCGCTGCTGATGAATTTGCGGGACCTGCTGACGATCTTTGTCGCATTCCGCGAGACCGTCGTCACCCGGCGCACCAAATTCCTGCTCAACAAGGCGCGCGACCGCGCCCATATTTTGGTCGGCCTGGCGATCGCCGTGGCCAACATCGACGAAATCATCCGGGTGATCCGTACCTCGCCGGATCCGGCGACGGCGCGCGATATCCTGATGGCGCGCAGCTGGCCGGCGATGGATGTCGCGGCGATGATCACGCTGATCGACGACCCGCGCCACCGGTTGGAAGAAGACGGAACGGCGCGGCTGTCGTTCGAACAGGCCAAGGCCATCCTCGACCTGCGTCTGGCCCGCCTCACGGCCCTCGGTCGCGAGGAAATTTCCGAAGAACTCGACAAGCTCGCGGTCGAGATCGCCGACTATCTGGACATCCTGCGCTCGCGCGCCCGCGTCCAGACCATCATCAAGGATGAACTCGACGCCGTGAAATCGGAATTTGCCACGCCGCGCAAGACCGTGATCATGGAGCAGGAAGGCGAAGTCGAGGATGAGGACCTGATCCAGCGCGAGGACATGGTGGTGACGGTGTCGCACCATGGCTACGTCAAGCGCGTGCCGCTCTCGACCTACCGCGCACAGCGCCGTGGCGGCAAGGGCAGGTCCGGGATGGCGACGCGCGACGAGGATTTCGTCAGCCGCTTGTTCGTGGCCTCGACGCATACGCCGGTACTGTTCTTCACGTCGCGCGGCCAGGTCTACAAGGAAAAGGTCTGGCGGCTGCCGATCGCGCCGCCGAACGGCCGCGGCAAGGCGCTGATCAACATCCTGCCGCTGGAGCAGGGCGAGCGCATAACCACGATCATGCCGCTGCCCGAGGACGAGGCGACCTGGGAACCGCTCGACGTGATGTTCGCCACTACCGGCGGCAATGTCCGTCGCAACAAGCTGTCGGACTTTGTCGACGTCCGCCGCTCCGGCATCATC
>JACMOT010000485.1 GCA_014377915.1 Tardiphaga sp. | reverse complement strand
GATCGACCGCGCCGTTGACAATCTACAGGGCAAGCTCGTCGAGGAGTTTATCGTCGTCGCGCTCGTCTGCGGGCTCTTCCTCTGGCACGCGCGATCGGCGCTGGTCGCCATCATCACCCTGCCGCTCGGCGTACTGATCGCCTTCATCGTCATGCGGGGGCAGGGGGTCAATGCCAACATCATGTCGCTGGGCGGCATCGCGATTGCCATCGGCGCGATGGTCGATGCGGCGGTGGTCATGATCGAAAATGCCCACAAGCACCTCGAGCATTGGGAGCGCGACAACCCCGGCCAGGTGCTGGCCGGCGAATCGCGATGGCGGGGGATCACCGTGGCGGCAGCCGAGGGCGGCCCGGCGCTATTCCTCAGCCTGCTGATCATCACCTTCTCATTCATCCCGGTGTTCACGCTGGAAGGCCAGGAGGGCCGGCTGTTCGCGCCGCTGGCGTTCACCAAGACCTATGCGATGGCGGGTGCTGCGATCCTGTCGGTGACGCTGATCCCGGTGCTGATGGGCTATCTGATCCGGGGTCGTATTCCGGCCGAACAGACCAACCCGCTCAATCGCGGGCTAACCACATTGTATCGCCCGGCGATTGACTGGACGCTGCGGCGGCCGCGGACTTTGCTGGTCATCGCGGCGATGGTGTTCGCCACCTCGGCCTGGCCGCTATCGCAGCTTGGCGCCGAGTTCATGCCGCAGCTCGATGAGGGCGACATACTCTACATGCCCTCGGCACTGCCCGGGCTGTCGACGGCGCGCGCCGGCTTGCTGCTTCAGCAGACGGACAGGATGATCAAAACGGTTCCCGAAGTCGCCAGCGTGTTCGGCAAGGCCGGCCGCGCCGAGAGCGCCACCGATCCGGCGCCGCTGGAAATGTTCGAGACCGTCATCCGGTTCAAGCCACGCGACCAATGGCGGCCAGGAATGACGCCCGAAAAACTGACGGAAGAGCTCGACCGCACCGTCAAGGTGCCGGGTCTGACCAATATCTGGGTGCCGCCGATTCGCAACCGCATCGACATGCTTGCAACCGGCATCAAGAGCCCGGTCGGCATCAAAGTGTCGGGGTCGGATGTCACCGAGATCGACCGCGTCGCGCGCGAGGTCGAACAGGTGGCGAAGAAAGTGCCCGGCGTGACCAGCGCGCTGGCCGAACGCCTGACTGGCGGCCGCTACATCGATGTCGACATCGATCGGGTCGAGGCGGCGCGCTATGGCATGAACATCGCCGATGTGCAGGAAGTAGTTTCGGGTGCCATCGGCGGCGAGACCGTCGGCCAGACGGTCGAGGGCCTGGCGCGATATCCGATCAACCTGCGCTATCCGCGCGAGCTGCGCGACAGTGTCGAGAAGCTGCGAGCGCTGCCGGTGCTGACGCCGTCGTTGCAGCAGATCACGCTCGGCAGTGTCGCCAAGGTCCGGGTAAGCGAGGGCCCGCCGCAACTGCGCAGCGAAAACGGCCGGCCGACGACCTGGGTTTATGTCGACGTCCGCGGCCGCGACCTCGCTTCAGTGGTCGCCGATCTTCAGCGCGTGGTGGCGAAGGATGTGCGGCCAACCCCGGGCATCAGCATTGCCTATACCGGGCAGTTCGAATTTCTGGAGCGCGCCACACAGCGATTGAAGCTCGTTGTTCCTGCAACGCTGCTGATCATCTTCGTGCTGCTCTATCTGACGTTCGGCAGCTTTGCCGAAGCGGGTTTGATCATGGCAACCTTGCCGTTCGCGCTAACGGGCGGGGTTTGGTTGCTTTATCTCCTAGGCTACAACCAGTCGGTCGCCACCGGCGTCGGGTTCATTGCGCTGGCCGGTGTGTCGGCCGAGTTCGGTGTTGTGATGCTGATCTATTTGAAATCAGCACTCGCGCCTTACGGGCCTAACCCGTCCGAAGCGGAAATCGAAGCCGGAATTCGCGACGGCGCACTGTTGCGTGTTCGCCCCAAGGCGATGACCGTCGCCGTCATTCTCGCCGGTCTGCTGCCGATCCTTCTTGGGGCTGGCACTGGCTCGGAAGTGATGAGCCGGATTGCAGCACCGATGATCGGCGGCATGGTCACTGCGCCACTGCTTTCGATGCTGGTTATACCGGCCGCCTATCTACTGCTGCGACGGCGGCGCAGCAGCCAAAACCACCCCTCAGCCACCGCCCTCAACCTCAAAGGACAGACACCATGAATGCAACGACTGCCACTTTGATTGCCGCTATCGTCACGCTCTCGGCTTGCGGACCGAAAGCCGACACCAACGCTCCGTCAACGACGGTGACGACAGCGACCTCAGGCCAGCCTGACGCGATGCCAGCAGGGGACCCAGCGTCCAACATTGGCAAGATGGTCAAGGGAACGGGTATCGTCACTTCTTTCGATGCCAAGGCGGGCACCATAACGCTCGACCACG
>JACMOT010000484.1 GCA_014377915.1 Tardiphaga sp. | reverse complement strand
TTCCGACTTGTCGAAAATGATCGCCAGATGGGTCGGGCGGTTGTCCGGCGGCATGTCGCGCAGCAGCTTCCACAGCATGTTGCAGAAGCCGAGCACGGCATTGACCTGCAGCCCGTCGGATTTGCGGGTCAGCGGCGGCAGCGCGTGATAGGCGCGGAAAATATAGCCGGAGCCATCGACCAGGAAGACATGGTCGCCCTTCGACAGGGCTTTGGCGGCGACGGGGCTGGCGGCAGCAGTTTCTGAGGTGTTCGGCATGCCTGCAATTTACAGATTATCGCGCGGGAATGACACCCCGCCGGCTGCCCTTCCCGCTGGAATTTTGCCCGGAAGCAGTTGCATCGACGCCTGTTCCATGAGCCCGTGCACGATCGCCACGACATTGCAGGAGGCTCCGTGCCGCAGCTCGCCGAACTGATGGAAAAGATGAAGTCGGTGGAGGTCGAGATCGAGACCGAACTGGCGCGGCGACGCGAGGAACTGCGTTTCCATATCGAGAAGCATAGGATCGTGTTCGAACAGGACGTCGAAGCGTTGCAGCGCGCCATCAAGGTGGGGGCGTCCAAATATCTGTTCAGCGCCAGTCCGCTGATCATGCTCACCGCGCCGGTGATCTATTCGCTGATCGTTCCCTTCGTGCTGATCGACCTGATGGTGATGGCCTACCAGGCGATCTGTTTTCCGGTCTACGGCATCCCCAAGGTGCGCCGCCGCGACTACCTCATCTTCGATCGCCACCATCTGGCCTATCTCAACATCATCGAGAAGGTGAATTGCGCCTATTGCTCCTATTGCAACGGCGTCGCCGCCTTCGTCCGCGAGGTCACCGGGCGTACCGAAATCTACTGGTGCCCGATCAAGCACTCGCGCCGCATGCTCGGCCCGCATCCGCATTATGTCGGCTTCGCCGATTTCGGCGATGCCAAGGGATTTCGCGAAAAGATGGACGCGCTCAAAGACGGAGTGAAGCTGGAAGAGAGCAAGACTACGGCGAAATAGGCCGCAGTTGATTGGTCATACGTGTTCGGTGGCGTAGCAGCGGCAGTTCTCGAGATTGGCGGTTTCGTGCCCGCCGATCAGCAAGACGACGCTGGACCACAGCCGACCCGGAATGGCGCTCACCAATTCGCATTGCGACTTTTTGTTTCATGCCGGCGAAAGATTTTTCGGAAACGGATTCAACGTGCTATTCCGCCAGTTGGAGCGCGGCCCGTTTCTGCCGGGGAGCGATCCAGAAAGCCAGCGGCCGCTCAAACAGGAAGCGGGCCCGCAGCGCCAGCGCGATACGCCAGATCACCAGCGCCCCCACCACGCCCGTCACGGTGACGAGCAGCGCGATGGTGCCGATGTCAAACGGGCTGAATTTCAGCAGCAGCGCGCGCGAGGTGGCCATCGGCAGGAAGAAGGCGAGATAGATCACGATGGAGTGCTCGCCGCAGAAGCGCAGAAAGCCAAGCCACTGCATTCTCGCCAGCAGCGTGCCCATCACGATGATCGCCACCGCGCCGGCGAAGCCGAGCGCCAGCGAAAGCATTGGCCATTCACTGATGCCGCCATGGACCAGGGCAGCGTTGAGCAGCGCCCAGGCCGCGAGGCCCGCAAGCGCGAGGATCGGTCTGGCGCGGGCCCGGTCCGACAGCGCGAACACTTGTTTGGCGAATAGATAGCCGGAATAAAAGTACACGAAGCGGGCGCAGAACTCGTCGGGCAGCGTCCATCCGGTCGAAACATGGGCCATTTCCAGCAGCGCGGCGACGCCCCAGACCAGCCATGGCGGCGCCCGGCGCAGCGCCTTGGTCAGCACGAAGAAAACCGGCAGCATGTAGATGAACCACAGCGTCCCAAACGGCTCGATGTAGGACAGCAAATAGAGCCGGGCGACCTCGGCCCAGCCGCCATGTTCGGCGGCGAGACCCGGCGCCTTGAAGCCGAACTGGATGGTCACCCACAGCACGTAGAAGTAGGCGAAGTGCACCACCTTGCTGTCGAGATAGCTGCGCCAGTCGCGGTCGACGACCCGGGCCAGAAACAGGCCGGAAATCAGAAAGAAGTCGGGCATCCGAAATGGTTTCGCGAAGGCGACAAGCGGGTGCATGAAGCCGGTCTGGCCGGCGGCCAGTTCCACGCCGAGCACCGAGTGCATCATCACCACCATGATGATGCAGATTCCCTTGGCGAAATCGACCCAATCGATCCGTTCGCTACCGGAAAGCGCGGCCTTGTCGGCGACGGCAAATCTGCCGCTGGTGATCATGGTCGTCTCCTTCAGGCGCCCCTTTTTCACATTATCCGGCCGAGCGGTTTCCATCGCCTTTCCACGGTCGTGGAAAAAGCCGGCGAACGGGCTTCGCCGCCAGTGTGGTTAATGTCCGTTAAAGATTGGGCGTAGTGGTGGATACCGGGCGCAAGCCCGCGTATGACGCTGCGATGCCCCGACTTCGGCCTTTCAAGTGACCCGCACCTTCGACACGCCCCTGCCGATCGATGCCGTGCTCGACGACATCGCGCAGGCGTTGACGCGCGGCAATGCCGCGGTGCTGGTGGCGCCGCCGGGGGCCGGCAAGACCACGCGGGTGCCGCTGGCGCTGCTGGACGCGCCGTGGCTGAATGGCAAGAAGATCATCATGCTGGAGCCGCGGCGGATCGCCGCCCGTGCCAGCGCCGAGCGGATGGCCAAGACGCTGGGCGAGCGCGTCGGCGAGACGGTCGGTTACCGCGTCCGCTTCGGCTCGAAAATCTCGCGCAATACCCGGATCGAGGTGGTGACCGAGGGGATCTTTTCGCGCCAGATCCTCGACGATCCAGAATTGACCGACGTCGCCGCGGTGCTGTTCGACGAATTCCACGAACGCTCGCTCGATGCCGATATGGGGCTGGCGCTGGCGCGCGACGCGCAGGTCGGGCTGCGCGAGGATCTGCGGATTCTGGTGATGTCGGCGACCATCGACGGCGCGCGGGTCGCCCGACTGCTCGGCGACGCGCCGGTGATCGAAAGCCTTGGCCGCGCCTTTCCGGTCGAGACCCGCTATCTCGGCCGCAAGGCGGATGCGCAGATCGAGCGCCAGATGGCCGATGCCATCGCGACCGCGCTGCGCGCCGACCCCGGCTCGGTGCTCGCTTTTCTGCCCGGCGCCGCGGAAATCCGCCGCACCCAGACCTTCCTCGCCGAGCGCATCCATGACGCAGGAATCGAGATCGTGCCATTGTTTGGCGCGCTCGACGCCGCCGTGCAGGACCGCGCGATCCAGCCGGCCCCGAAGGGCCAGCGCAAGGTGGTGCTGGCGACCTCGATCGCCGAGACCTCGCTGACCATCGAGGGAGTGCGCATCGTGGTCGATTGCGGGCTGGCGCGGGTGCCGCGCTACGAGCCCGATATTGGCCTGACACGGCTGGAAACCGTGCGCGCGTCGCGAGCCGCCGTCGACCAGCGCCGCGGCCGCGCCGGCCGTACCGAGCCGGGCATCTGCTACCGACTTTGGGACGAGCCGCAGACCGCGTCCTTGCCGGCCTATACGCAGCCGGAAATCCTCAGCGCCGACCTGTCGTCGCTGGTGCTGGATCTGGCGCAATGGGGCGTCAGCGACCCCGCGCAACTGGCGTATCTGGATGCGCCGCCGGCGCCGGCGCTGAAGGAAGCCCGCGCCTTGCTGCGCGAACTCGGCGCACTGGATGACGACGGCCGGATCACATCCGAGGGCGAAGCGCTGCGCGCGCTGGCGCTGCCGGCGCGGCTGGCACGGATGATCGTGGATTCGCACCGGCTCGGCGCCGGCGCGGAGGCCGCGGAGATCGCGGCGATCCTCACCGAACGGGGCCTCGGCGGCGATAGCGTCGACCTCGACTACCGGCGCGATCAGTTCCGCCGCGACCGCTCGCAGCGGGCGTCGAGTGCGCGCACACTGGCGCAGCGCTGGGCGGCGCAGGTCGCTGGCGCCGAGCGCGCCGCTTTGGCCCCCGTCCAGCAAGGGGGCGGGGGGCCGCCCTCCACCGGCGTAATGCTGGCTTTCGCTTTTCCGGACCGCATTGCCAGGAATCGCGGAAAGGGCGGTTTTGTCCTCGCCAATGGCCGCGGCGCCTCCATTGACCAGACGCAAGCATTGGCACGCGTGCCCTATATCGCGGTGGCGGAACTCACCGGCACCGCCGCCAATGGCCGCATTCTGCTGGCGGCGCCGATCGAGCAGTCGGATATCGAGCAGCGCTTCGCCGACCAGATCGAAGCCGTCGATGAAATCAGCTTCGACCGTCCGTCGATGGCGCTGCGCGGCCGTCGCAAACGCACGCTGCACGCCATCACGCTCTCGGAGGCCCCGTTCACACTGCGGCCGTCGGCTGACACCGCGAAGGTTCTGGCCGACGGGCTGGTGGGCGCCGGGATCGAGCGGCTGCCCTGGTCTAAACCGCTGCTGCAATGGCGCGGCCGGGTGATGTTTCTGCGCGCGGCGGAGGGCGAGGCGTGGCCGGATCTTTCCGATGGCGCACTCGCCGACAGCCGCGACGAATGGCTGCTGCCGGCGCTGTTCGACAAGACCTCGCTGAAGGAGTTTTCCGCGGGCGAACTGTCCGACGCGCTGATGGCGCGGCTGCCATGGGAGCAGCGCGCCCGGCTGGACAAGGAAGCGCCGACCCATTTCGAGGCGCCGACCGGCACCATGCTGGCGATTGACTACGAAGCCGAGCAGGGGCCGACCATCGCGGTGCGGCTGCAGGAATTGTTCGGGCTTAACGCGCATCCGTCGGTGGCCCGCGGCGCGGTACCGCTGGTGCTGGAACTACTGTCGCCGGCGCAACGCCCGGTACAGGTGACGCGTGATCTGCCCGGCTTCTGGCGCGGCAGCTATCTCGATGTTCGTTCCGACCTGCGCGGTCGCTATCCGCGGCATCCGTGGCCGGAAGACCCTGCCAGCGCGATGCCGACCCGGCGGGTCAAGCCGCGAGGCACCTGATCCGGAAGCTGCCAACCATTAACCCGCCGCTCATCCTCTTCGCCAAAATAGGGTCTGGCCACGCCGTCGCAGCCTGACGGCGCCGCGTCCGTGTGATGTGATCGTGGTCCTGTCCAGCCTCGATAGCGCCTAGCCGGAGTTGCTTATATGCGTGCCATCATGTTGTTTGCGGCCATCCTGATTGGACTTGGCACCGTGATGGCGCAGATGGCCGACAAGATGACGGCGACGACGCCGGCGATGGCCAGCGCCAGCATCGGCTTGGCCCCGGAGGTCGCGCCGGCGCCCATCCGCAGCGTCTCGATCCCCCGCGATTCGCGCGGTCATTTCCAGACCGACGCCCGCATCGACGGCCAGCGCATCGGTTTCATGGTCGATACCGGGGCTTCGGTGATCGCCTTGAACGAGACATCAGCGGCGCGGTTCGGGCTGCGCCCGGTTCCCGCGGATTACAAGGTCACCGTCAGCACCGCCAATGGCACCATCAAGGCCGCGCGGACTCGGCTGGCAATGGTCGAGATCGGTGGCCTGATCGTGCGCGACGTCGATGCCATGGTGCTGCCCGATGCGGCGCTGTCGGAGAATCTGCTCGGCCTGTCGTTCCTGTCGAAGCTGAAACGCTTTGAATATTCCAACGGCACCATGGTGCTGGAGCAGTAATCCGCTGCCACATTAACATTTCAGACGGAATCAAGGCCGGATTGTGCTTTGGACACTGGCTCGCCTTTTCAGCGCCCCCTGGGTTCGCTATGGCTGGGGCCCAATCCCAGATCATTCAGCGAGGCCCTGATGTTTCCGAAGCCCAAACCCTTGCTGGTGCCCAACACCTACGCCTACGAATCCGAGCCGATGGTCAAGGCCACCGGCTTTCGCGAATACGATGCGCGCTGGCTGTTCGGCAAGGAAATCAACCTGATGGGCATCCAGGCGCTGGGCATGGGGCTCGGTGCACTGATCGCCGAACTCGGCCAGAAGCAGGAGATCGTCACCGGCCACGACTTCCGTGGTTATTCGGCCTCGATCAAATATGCGCTGATGACCGGCCTGATGGCCGCCGGCTGCAAGGTTCACGATATCGGCCTGGCGGTGACACCAATGGCCTATTTCGCGCAATTCGATCTCGACGTGCCCTGCGTGGCGATGGTGACGGCGTCACACAACGACAATGGCTGGACCGGCGTCAAGATGGGTATCAACCGCCCGATGACCTTTGGCCCGGACGAGATGAACCGGCTGAAGGAAATCGTGCTGGGGGCCGAGTTCAGGAACAAGGCCGGCGGCTCCTACCAGTTTCACGAAAACTACCCGGCGCGCTACATCGCCGACCTCACCAACCGGCCGAAGCTGAAGCGCAAGCTGAAGGTGGTTGTCGCCTGCGGTAATGGCACTGCTGGCGCGTTCGCCCCGCAGGTGATGGAGGCGATCGGCTGCGAGGTGATTCCGCTCGATGTCGAGCTCGATCACACCTTCCCGAAATACAATCCGAATCCCGAAGACATGGAGATGCTGCACGCGATCCGCGACGCGGTGCTCGAGCACAAGGCCGATGTCGGCCTCGGCTTCGACGGCGATGGTGACCGCTGCGGCGTGGTCGACAACACCGGCGAGGAAATCTTCGCCGACAAGGTCGGCGTGATGCTGGCGCGGGACATGTCGGCGGTCATCAAGGACGCCACCTTTGTTGTCGATGTGAAGTCGACCGGGCTGTTCGTCACCGATCCGGTGCTGCAGGCGCAGGGTGCAAAAACCACCTACTGGAAGACCGGCCATTCCTACATGAAGCGCCAGACCTTTGAAACGAAGGCGCTGGCGGGTTTTGAAAAATCCGGTCACTTCTTCTTCAACGCTCCGATCGGCCGTGGCTATGATGACGGGCTCGTGTCGGCGATCGCGATCTGCGACATGCTTGACCGCGCGCCCGACAAGACCATGGCCAACCTCAAGGACTCGCTGCCGAAGACCTGGTCGTCGCCGACCATGTCGCCGCATTGCGCCGACGAGACCAAATATGGCGTCGTCGCCCAGGTGGTGGCGCATTTCGAAGCCGCGCAGAAAAGCGGCGACCAGGTCGCCGGCCAGGCGATCCGCGACCTGGTGACGGTCAACGGTGTCCGCGTCACCTGCGCGGATGGAAGCTGGGGCCTGGTGCGGGCGTCATCGAACAAGCCGGAACTGGTGGTGGTCGTCGAAAGCCCGGTGTCCGAGGCGCGGATGCACGATATGTTCGAGGCGATGAACGTAGTGCTGCGCACCCATCCCGAGGTCGGGGCCTACAACCAGACGATCTGAGGTCGGCTTAGAGGAGAGCAGACCGAAAGAATCTGCTAGCACAGCGCCATGACCATAACGCCTGATTTGCCCGAAGCCTCGCTTGTGCCGACGCCCCGCGCCAGTTGGCGCGAGAGCATGGCGGTCTACCTGCAGCCGCGGGTTCTGATCGTGCTGGTGCTCGGCTTCTCCTCCGGGCTGCCGCTGGCGCTGTCCGGCTCGACGCTGCTGGTGTGGATGCGCGAATCCGGCGTCGATCTCGGCACGATCGGTCTGTTCGCGCTGGTCGGCACGCCCTACACGCTGAAATTCCTGTGGGCGCCGCTGGTCGATGCGCTGCATGTCCCGCTGTTCACGCGGCGGTTCGGGCGCCGCCGCGGCTGGCTGGTATTCGCACAATTGCTGCTGATAGCAGCCATCCTGCTGCTGGCGCTGACCGATCCCGCCCGCTCGCCGCTGTTCGTGGCGCTGGGTGCGCTGCTGGTGGCGGCGATGTCGTCGACCCAGGACATCGTGGTCGATGCGTTTCGGGTTGAGAGCCTGCCGGAAAGCGAACAGGCCGCCGGCATGGCTTCCTACGTCGCGGCGTACCGGATCGGCATGCTGATCTCGACCGCCGGCGTGCTGTTCCTGGTCAGCGCCTTCGAAAGCAGCGGGCTGGCGCGTTCCACAGCGTGGATGTGGGGCTATGTCGCAATGGCCGCCATGGTGTTGATCGGCACCGTCACGGCGCTGGCCGCCACCGAGCCCGAACAATCCGCGCTGGCCGAAGCGGCGACCCGTGGTGACAGCGCGTTCCGGCGCGTCACGCAGGCCGCGGTCGGCGCGTTCTCCGAATTCCTGATGCGCCGTGATGCCTGGGCGGCACTGGCCTTCGTGGTGCTGTTCAAGTTCACCGACGCTTTTTCCGGCACCATGACCGCGCCATTCGTGATCGATCTTGGCTTCACCCGCAACGACTACGCGGCCATCGTCAAGGGCGTCGGTCTCGCCGCCACGCTGATCGGTGGCTTCGCCGGTGGCTTTGTCGCGCGACGCTATTCGCTGACGGCGAGCCTCTGGATTGGCGCCGTGCTGCAGGCGTTGTCCAACCTGGCCTTCGCGTGGCTGGCGCTGGTCGGCGTCAACCAGTGGGCGCTGGCGCTGGCGATCAGCGTGGAGAATTTTACCGGTGCGATCGGCACCGTGATCTTCGTCGCGTATCTCTCGGCGCTGTGCAAGAACCCGCTGCATACCGCCACGCAATATGCCTTGTTGACGGCGCTGGCCGCCGTCGGGCGCACCTATCTATCGGCGGGCGCGGGCTATGTGGCGCAGGCGACCGGATGGCCGATGTTCTTCAGCATCAGCGTCGCGGTGGCGGCGCCAAGCCTGTTCCTGCTGGTGTACCTGCAGCGCCGCGGCCATTTCGAGTCGCTGGGCAAGGTACGCATCTAGCCCGAGCCTTCGTCTAGTTCGGCTTTGCCACCACGCTCCACTTGGTAACCAGCGCTTCGCTCATCTGCCCGGCCTGTTCGGCGCAGGTCACTTCGTTGACTTTCAGCGATACCTGCTTGCCGACAAGCTTCCGGAGTTCGGCGGCCTGGGTATCGTTGGCGGTGACGATCTCGAACGTTTCAGGCCCGGTTTCGAGATTGCACAGCCCGGCCGGCGCCGGCAGCCGGCGCGGCTCGCTGACCAACTGGAACGTGTTGGCGCGCTTGCCCTTCGGCGCGCGCACGCGCAGCGCGTTGAGCTGGCCGCTCAGCACATCGCCAACGCGCATACCCTTTGGCGCCACCGATGCCGTCGCCGGGACGGGGGCCATCAGCTTTGGCGCCTGCGCGTGCAGATCAGCGACACCCGCGACCAGGATGGCCAGTGCCGCCAAAGCGCGGATTGACGATTTCAGCGGGCTGAACTCAGGAAAACCAGATCGCGTCATCAACTCTCTTCCGATTGGTGTCTAAAATCTAAAATAATGTCCGTTGCCGCATCGCAGCTGACAGCGTGCCTTCATCCAGATAATCAAGCTCACCACCGACGGGCACGCCATGCGCCAGCCGCGTGACCTTGACGCCGGCCTCCTGCAGCAGGTCGGTGATGTAATGCGCAGTCGTCTGGCCATCGACCGTCGCATTCAGCGCCAGGATGATTTCAGTGACCTGGGCGTCGTGCGCGCGCGCTATCAGCGCGTCGATGGTGAGATCATCGGGACCGACGCCATCCAGCGGCGACAGCGTCGCACCCAGCACGTGATACTTGCCGGTGGTGGCATTGGCGCGCTCCAGCGCCCACAGGTCGGAGACGTCGGCGACCACCACGATGATCGAGGGATCGCGGCGCGGATCGGTGCAGATGGTGCAGGGGTTTTGGGTGTCGATATTGCCGCAGGTCTTGCAGACCTGAATCTTGTCGATCGCCACCTGCAAGGCGCCGGCCAGCGGCGCCATCAGTGCCTCGCGCTTCTTGATCAGATGCAGCGCCGCGCGCCGCGCCGAGCGCGGCCCAAGCCCCGGCAGCCGCGCCAGCAGCTGGATCAGTTTCTCTATTTCAGGTCCGGCAACGCCAGCAGCCATGTCAGGTAAGGCCCAGCCCCGGCGGCAGGCCCATGCCGCCGGTCAGCGCCTGCATCTTCTCCTGCATCGCGGCCTCGGCCTTGCGGCGGGCGTCGCCGAGCGCGGTCACCAGCAGGTCCTCGAGAATCTCGATTTCATCGGCCTTGATCAGTGAAGGGTCGATCTTCACCGCCTTTACTTCGGTCTTCGCGGTCATTCGGATTGTCACCAGACCGCCGCCGGACATGCCTTCGACCTCGATATGATCGAGTTCGTCCTGCATGGCCTTCATCTTCGACTGCAGCTGTGCCGCCTGCTTCATCATGCCGAGAAAATCAGCCATGAAATTTCCTTTGGGTGGATTATTAATCGTCGCCGTCAAGATCGTCGGCTGAATCCTCGGTCAGATCGGCGTCACTAGCAGCCGATTCCGGCAGCTCGGGGGCAAGGCGACGAACTTCGACCACCTTCGCACCTGGAAACCGCGCCAGTACTTCCTGCACGCGCGGATCGGCTTCGGCGGCCTGCTGACGATCGCTCTTCTGCTGGTCGAGCTGCGCGCGCAGCGTCGGCTGGCCTTCTTCATTGGAGACGATGACGCTCCAGCGCTTGCCCGTCCATTGCTCGAGTTTTCGCGACAGATCATTGATCAGCGTTCGCGAGGCGGTGCGCTCCATCGCCAGCTCGAGCCGACCATCCTCGATCTTGATCAGCCGCACATCGGCTTCAAGCGCGGTCCGCACCATCAGGTCGCGTTTCGATGCTGCCAGCGCCACCAACTCGGGGAAGGTCGAAATCTTGAGTACAGGCGCGGCCTGGGCTGCCGCCACCGGCGCGCTCATCTGTGGTCGCGGCGACATCTCGGCACCGCCGCGCTGCATCGACGCGCGCGGGCTCGAGGCGTGCATCGATGATACGGTCGATGAGGATGGCGCCACGCGTCCGTCGCCGCCATTGGAGCCGATCAGCGGCACGGATCCGCCGCCTCCCTGCTCCAGCATCTTGATCGCTTCGTCCGGCGTCGGCAGGTCGGCGACGTAGGCGATCCGCACCAGCACCATCTCTGCGGCGGCGGCGGGACGCGTTGCGCCCTGTACTTCGGCGATGCCCTTGAGCAGCATCTGCCACATCCGTGACAGCACCCGCATCGACAGCTTCGAGGCGTAGTCGCGCGCGCGCAGCCGCTCGGTTTCGCCGAACGCGACATTGTCGGCGGTCGCGGGCACGATCTTCACGCGGGTGACGAAATTGACGAATTCGGCGAGGTCCGAGAGCACCACGACCGGGTCAGCGCCGACGTCATACTGCTCGCGGAATTCGGCGAAGGCGCTGGCAATGTCGCCGCGCGCCAGCGAATCGAACAGGTCGATCACCCTCGTGCGGTCGGCGAGACCCAGCATCTGGCGGACCGCATCGGCGCGCACGGTGCCGGCGGCATGGGCAATGGCCTGGTCGAACAGTGACAGCGAATCGCGCACCGAGCCTTCGGCGGCCCGCGCGATGATGCCGAGCGCTTCGGGCTCGACCTCGACGTTCTCCTTGCCGGCGATGTTCGACAGATGCGCCATCAGCACGTCGGCGTCGACGCGGCGCAGGTCGAAGCGCTGGCAGCGCGACAGCACCGTCACCGGCACCTTGCGGATTTCGGTGGTCGCGAACACGAATTTGGCGTGTTCCGGCGGCTCCTCGAGCGTCTTCAGGAAGGCGTTGAACGCCGCCGTGGAGAGCATGTGGACTTCGTCGATGATGTAGACCTTGTAGCGCGCGCTGGAGGGCGCATAGCGCACGCTGTCATTGATCTGACGGACATCGTCGACGCCGGTGTGCGAGGCGGCGTCCATTTCCAGCACGTCGATGTGCCGGCTTTCCATGATCGCCTTGCAGTGCACGCCGAGCGTCGGCATGTGGATGCTGGGGCCCTTGCTGGAGCCGTCGGCCAGCTCGTAGTTGAGGGCACGGGCCAGAATACGCGCCGTGGTGGTCTTGCCGACGCCGCGCACGCCGGTGAGGATCCAGGCCTGCGGAATGCGGCCGGTCTCGAAGGCGTTGGAAACGGTCCGGACCACAGCCTCCTGGCCGATCAGATCGTCGAAACTGGACGGCCGGTATTTTCGCGCCAGAACCCGATAGGGCTTGCCGGCGGCCGGCGCGCTCATATCGAGGCCGCTCTGGACGACGCTATCGGTCGAAGGCGGTACGGGCAGGCCAGCGTCGGTCATCGGTCAATCCGCAATATGTTGTCTCGTCAGGCCGGATTGCGGAACAACGGTCGCATCCTCGGCAGGACGGCAAGCCGGTCGCCGCCGAAAATGCTGTTTCTCGTGTCGAGCAGAGCGCTGAATTCGCCCGACAAAAAAGTAGGAGACTGACGAGCGACCCGATCCGGATCTCGTTAGGGCTGCTTCCTTCCGGACCTGACCCGATTGGCGAGTGGCTCGTCCACCGCCAATCTCCCGGGGCTTATTTGGGGCCAAAACGGCCGGAAAGCAAGCGCGCTGCGAACCGGGCGAAGACGCGCTTTCGTCGGCGGTGCGGCCTTGATATGACAGGTGACCGGCCGCACCCGCGGGCCCGGATCGAAGCCCGCCGCAGAGCGGGCCATGGAATTCAGATGTCGTCTCCCGCCTGGTCGCTGCACGAGCAGCTGCAACAAGACACCATCGATATCGGCGACCTGCCGCTCAGCCGCGTGCTGGTGATCAAGGATGCGCATTATCCCTGGCTGGTGCTGGTGCCGCGTCGCGACAAGGTGGTGGAGATCATTGATCTCGACGAAGTCGAGCAGGGCCAGTTGATGACCGAGATCACCCGGGTCAGCCGCGCCCTCAAGGAAGTCACCAAATGCGACAAGCTCAATGTCGCCGCGCTGGGCAATGCGGTGCCGCAGTTGCATGTTCATGTCGTCGCGCGTCGCAAGACTGACGCCGCCTGGCCGCGCCCGGTATGGGGCGTGATGCCGCCGCTCGCCCATGACGCCGCCGAAGTGCAGCGCTTCATCAGTGAACTCCGCCGCAAGATCTGGCTCGGTTGATCCCATGACAAATGACCTGTTCCCGCTGGACCATCCGGCCTTCGTCTCGCACCAGCTCGATCGTGCGGCGCATCTGCGATTCAGCGACGAAAAACTGTTCGCCCTGGAAGGCAAGAGCGACAGCCGCGCCTATGTGCTGCATCGCGACTCCCTGGTGATGATTCAGGAGGCCGTCGGCCCGCGCGGGCTGCTGACGATCCCCGAGGCGCTGAAGTTCGGCGCCAACCCCGGCAGCATCTTCCTCGGACTGCGCGACGGCGCCGCGGTATTCGGCATGGGCATCGGGGCGCCCGCCGTGGAAAAGCTGCTGACCCGCGATGATGTTGCGGTCTCCGAACTGCGCGGCATGGCGATGCAGGGCGTGGTGCCACCGGATCAGCTCTCCGCCATCGCGATGGCCAAGTCGTTGGTCTCCTGGCATCAGCGCCACGGCTTCTGCGCCAATTGCGGTACCCGTTCGGCAATGGCCGAGGGCGGCTGGAAGCGGCTCTGCCCGAGCTGCAAGACCGAGCATTTCCCGCGCACCGATCCGGTCGCCATCATGCTGGTGGAGAAGGGCGACAAGTGCCTGCTCGGCCGGCAGAAGCAGTTTCCGCCGGGGATGTATTCGTGCCTCGCCGGTTTCATCGAGGCCGCCGAAACCATCGAGGACGCGGTACGCCGGGAAATCTTCGAGGAGGCGGGCATCCGTTGCACCGACGTCAAATATTACATGACGCAGCCCTGGCCCTATCCGTCATCGCTGATGATTGGCTGCTCGGCTCGCGCCACCACCGATGCCATCACGATCGATCATGCGGAACTCGAGGATGCCCGCTGGTTCGACCGCGATGAGGCGGCATTGATGCTGAAGCGCGAGCACCCGGGCGGGTTGGCCGGACCTCACCCCTTCGCGATCGCCCACCATCTGCTTGGCCGTTGGCTGCAACCGGCCTGAGGCAAGGAAATGCCGATGCCGCAGGATCGAAAACCCCGCATTCTGTGCATCGGCATCCCGGTGCGTGACCTGACCTTCCAGATCGAGGCGTTGCCGGTGCGCGGCTCCAAGGCCTCTGCCAGTGCCTATCGCGAAATTATCGGCGGCAACGCGCTCAATGCGGCCATCGCCGTCAGCCGGCTCGGCGGTCACGCGTCGCTGGCCGGTCCGATCGGCGACAGCCGCGAGGCTTCCGGCACCTTCCTGTTTGACCAGCTGGCACAGGAAGGCATCGACACCCGCCATCTGGTGCCGATGGCCGGGCTGGTGACGCCGGTGTCCAGCGTGATGATCGAGCCCGATGGCGAGCGCACCATTGCGACCTTTCGCGATCCGGCGCTGTGGACGGTTTGTCTGCCGGATACTGATCTGCTGCTGGCGGATTGCGATGCCGTTCTGGTCGAGAATCGCTGCTCCGATTTCGCGGTCGAGCTCTGCGCCGAGGCGCGCCGGCGCGGCATTCCAGTGATTGTCGGCGTCGACCGGCCGATGGCCGCAGGTGATGGCCTGCTGGCCGCGTCATCGCACCTGATCTTTTCCAGTGAGTCGCTTCAAGCCACCGCGGGGGTTGCTTGCGATACGGAAGCGCTGGCCGCACTGGCCGCCCAAACGTCGTCGTTTCTCGCCGGCACCCGCGGGCCGCGCGGCACGCTCTGGCTGCGGGATGGCAGACTGCGCGAGACCCCGGCCTTCGCGGTTGAAAGCGTCGACACGCTGGGGGCCGGGGACATCTTCCATGGTGCGTTCTCGCTGGCCGTGACGGAAGGTCGCAGCCCGGAGGACGCGTTGCGCTTCGCCTCCGCGGCCGCCGCTCTGAAATGTGCGCGACACGGCGGCGCCTTCGCCTGCCCGCAACGGGCCGAGGTGGAGCAATTTTTAGGCGATACTGGCCGCTATGGCCCAGCGACGGATGGTCTAACTTGATTTGGAAGAATTTTCTATATATGAGTGTCATCTATCTCATAATTGGAAAAAAGTTCTTCAGATGAGTGACGCTGCCGATCCAGCCATTGAACCCTCCCGCCGCCTCGATGCCATCGATCGTAAAATCCTGACGGTGTTGCAGGACGATGCCTCGCTGTCGGTTGCCGAAATCGGCGACCGGGTCGGGCTGTCCTCGACGCCATGCTGGAAACGTATCCAGCGGCTGGAAGCCGACGGCGTCATCCTGCGCCGTGTCGCGCTGGTCGATCAGAACAAGATCGGGCTCGGCATCTCGGTCTTCGTCTCGGTGGAGAGCGGCGACCACTCCGATATCTGGCTGAAAAAATTCGCTGACGCCGTCAGTGCGATGCCGGAAGTGATGGAATTCTACCGCATGGCCGGCGACGTCGACTACATGCTGCGCGTCGTGGTCGCGGACATGCAGAGCTATGACATCTTCTACAAGAAGCTGATCAGCGCCGTGGCGCTGAAGAACGTCACCTCCCGCTTTGCGATGGAGAAGATCAAGTCGGTCACCGCGCTGCCGGTACCGCCGATGCCGGCGGCCTGATTATTCGCCCGCCTGCAGCTTGCGCGGCGGCGCGAACAGATCAGCCGCGGCCGGCGAAGCGCCGGGCATCGCGGAGAGTGGCGTCGGTTCGATAGGCTCGCTCTTGCTGAAATCCAGCTCCTCGATACGACCGGCTCGCTTCTCGATCTTGTCGGCGGAGATCAGGATCTGGCGCACATCCTCATTGGCCTGGCCGAAATGCGTCTGCAGTTTCAATACGCGGTCGCGCAGTCGGCCGAGGTCGTCGCCGAGATTCATCACTTCGGTCCGGATCTGATCGGCGGCATCGCGCATCCTGGCGTCCTTCAGGATCTGTTGCATCACCTGGATCGCCAGCATCAGCAGCGACGGCGACACCAGCACGACGCGGGCGCGGTAGGCCTTCTGGATGATGTCATCGAAGCCGTCATGGATTTCGGCATAGACCGATTCCGACGGCACGAACATCAGGGCGGTGTCCTGGGTCTCGCCGGCGATCAGGTATTTTTCTGCGATGTCGGTGACATGCTTCATCACGTCGCCACGCAGTTTTTGCGCGGCATATTTTTTCTCTTCGTCGGTGCGGGCATCATGCAGCGCGGTGACGGCCTCGAGCGGGAATTTCGCATCGATGCACAGCGGCCGCTGGTCCGGCAGGAAAATCACGCAGTCCGGCCGTTTGCCCGAGGACAGCGTATGCTGGAACGCATAGGCGCCGCTCGGCATCCCGTCCCTCACGATGGTTTCCATCCGTGCCTGGCCGAACGCGCCGCGCGACTGCTTGTTGGCGAGCACGTCGCGCAGCGTGGTCACCTGCGAGGTGAGGTCCGTGAGGTTCTTGTGCGCGTTGTCGATGATGCCGAGCCGCTCGTGCAGGGCGTGCAGGCTCTCCATGGTGCTGCGAGTGGTCCGCTCCATCGACTGGCCGACCCGGTGGGTCACCGAATCCAGCCGCTCGCTGACGGCGCGCGCCATCTCGGCCTGCCGCCCGGCCAGCGCCTGGCCCATCGCATCGACGCGGCCGGTAGCCTCCGACTGCGCCCGCATCATCTGGCTGAGGCGCTGTTCCAGTTCATCGGCGCGGATCGCCTGCGCCATGGCGGTGGCCGCGCCCCGGCTGCCAGAACGCGCGATGATGATGGCAATGGCGAGCAGCAGCCCCAGCGCCAGCGCGCTGAAGCAGGTCAGGGCCACGGCGGCGGTAACCGGCGCATCGCCAATCGTGAAAAGAATGTCGCTCATGCCGCCATGGTAGCCGATTCGACGCATTTGCGAACGAAGAGGGAACGTTTATGGTTAAGAAAAACATAATGAGTATGGTTAACGAATTCAGAAACGACGTGGTTAAGCGCTTCTTAACAGGCGTGGTTAACGCCCGTTTAATTTTCCTGGTTAAGGACGCATTAACGCTGGACCGTGGTGGCCGATTCCTGCGCATTGACCGCATCGGCGCGCCGCATTAAATCGCCGCCATGGCCATTCGTGAAATCATTATCCTGCCGGACAAGCAGCTGCGTCTTGTCTCCCAACCCATCGAAAAGGTGACGGCGGAGGTGCGCCAGCTCGCCGACGACATGTTCGAGACCATGTACGACGCCCCGGGCATCGGCCTGGCCGCGATCCAGGTCGCGGTACCGCTGCGGCTGATCACCATGGATCTCGCCAAGAAGGACGATGAGGAGGGCGGCAAGAAGCCGCGCGCCTTCATCAATCCGGAAATCCTGTCCGCCTCTGAGGATTTCCCGGTCTACGAGGAAGGCTGCCTGTCGATCCCGGAATATTACGAAGAGGTCGAGCGTCCGGCACAAGTCCGCATCCGCTACATGGATCTCGACGGCAAGGTGCAGGAGGAGGATGCCGAGGGCCTGTTCGCGACCTGCATCCAGCACGAGATCGACCACCTCAATGGTGTGTTGTTCGTCGATTACCTTTCCAAGCTGAAACGCGACCGCGTGCTGAAGAAATTCACCAAGCTGGCGAAGCGGGCGGAGTAGTCTCCTCCCGATCTCTCCTGCAGATCGGCTCGCATTATGTCGCTTCGTTTGATTTTCATGGGCACGCCGGATTTCGCGGTGCCGACGCTGCTCGAACTCGTCGCCCATGGCCACGAGATCGTCGCGGTCTATACGCGCGCGGCAAAACCGTCCGGGCGCGGCATGAAGCTGCAGCCGACGCCGGTCGAGGCGCAGGCGACACGGCTCGGCATTCCCGTGCTGACGCCGACAACGCTGAAGACGCCGGAAGCCGAAGCCACCTTTCGCGCGCATCAGGCCGATGCCGCGGTGGTCGTCGCTTATGGCATGATCCTGCCGCAGAACATTCTCGATGTGCCCGAGCTTGGCTGCTTCAACCTGCACGGCTCGTTGCTGCCGCGCTGGCGCGGGGCTGCGCCTCTCAACCGTGCGATCATGGCGGACGACGCCGAGAGCGGCGTCATGGTGATGAAGATGGATGTCGGGCTCGACACCGGTGATGTGGCAATGGCCGAGCGCCTGCCAATATCCGATGCGATGACCGCGTCCGATCTGCATGACGCGCTGGCGCCGCTTGGCGCCGACCTGATGGTGCGGGCGATCGGCGCGCTGGAGCGCGGCCGGCTGCAGCTCAGCCCGCAGAGCGAGGCCGGCGTCACCTATGCCGCCAAGATCGACAAGGCCGAGGCGAAGATCGACTGGACCCGGCCGGCGCGCGAGGTGCTGCGTCATATCCACGGTCTGTCGCCGTTTCCCGGCGCCTGGTGCGAGGTGCCGCTCGAGGGCGAGATGGTTCGGGTGAAAATCCTGCGCTGCGCTCTGGCGGGTAGCCACGGCGCGCCGGGCGATCTGCTCGATGAAAGGCTGACCATCGCCTGCGGTGACGGTGCGATCCGTCTCGTCGAGCTGCAGCGCGCCGGCAAGCAGCCGATGAAGGCAGTCGACTTCTTGCGCGGCACGCCGCTGGCGCCGCCGCTGCGATTGCTCTGATGCCGCGCTACCGGCTGCTCATTGAATATGACGGCGCGCCGTTTTCGGCCTGGCAGGTGCAGGACAACGCGCCGTCGGTGCAGGGCGCGCTGGAAGACGCTGTGAAGGCGATCTGCGGCGAGAGCGTGCGCGTCCATGGCGCCGGGCGCACCGACGCCGGCGTCCATGCGCTCAGCCAGGTGGCGCATTGCGATATCGAGCGGCCGTTTTTGCCAGGACGTCTGCGCGACGGACTCAATGCGCATTTGCGGCCGCACCCGATCGGCGTGCTATCCGCTGAAATAGTCGCTGACGATTTTGAATCGCGCTTCTCCGCGACCCGGCGGCATTACATCTATCGCATCGTCAATCGCCGGGCCAATCTCGCCATCGATCTTGGCCATGTCTGGCGCGTGGCGCGTCCGCTGGATTCCGAAGCCATGCACCAGGCCGCGCAACGGCTGATCGGCCATCACGATTTCACGACCTTTCGCGACACCGAATGCCAGGCCAAGTCGCCGCTGCGCACGCTGGATCAGCTCGACGTGGTCCGCGACGGCGATGCCGTCAATATCGTGACGTCGGCACGCGCTTTCCTGCACAGCCAGGTGCGCTCGATGGTGGGCTCGCTGGTATGGGTTGGCCATGGTCGCTGGAGCGCCGACGATCTGGCGGCCGCGCTGGCGGCGAAATCGCGCCGCGCCTGCGGCCCCGTCGCGCCGCCGGGCGGGCTGTACCTGGTGAAGGTGGATTACTGGGCGCCTTCAGTCGTCATTGCGAGGAGCGGGGCGGCGGAGCAATCCAGTTCTTTCCGCGCGTGCGGCCTTCTGGATTGCCTCGTCGCGGAGCCTGTCATCGGGCCGGCGAAGCCGGTCCCGTTGGCTCACGCAATGACGGCGGAGTGTCAGGCGAGCCCGAGCTCTTTCACGGCATCCCAGAACAGATCCTGTCCATTCGCGACATTTTCCGTCCAGTGCTCATGGGCAAAATCATTGGCGTCGTCGGTGATGAATTTGAAGGCCCGCCACGGGAGGTTCTGGTGACGGCACACCGAGGCCAGCGCGAACAGTTCCATGTCGACGATGTCGACCCAGTTGGCGTTCAGCCACGGATCGGAGGCGGTGACAAAGCTGTCGCCGGTGCCGCAGATCACGTCGCCATGGCCGGATGACAGTCGGTCCAGCTCGGGCGCGTAGGGCGTGGTGCCGCGCGGCGCCAGCGGCTCGGCATTCATGTCGCGCTGGATCACATGCGCGACCTCGACCAGCCCGCGCAGCGAGGCCGTGATCTTGCCGGCGGTGCCATAATTGATCACCAGCGCGGGCTTTCTCGCCTGCAGCGCGAGCAAGGTGGCTATCGTGGTGTTGATCTTGCCGACGCCGGTGAACACGACGTCGACGCCCGCGGGCGCGCGGGCGCTGTCGAGTTCGGCGTCGAGCGCGGTTAGAACGAGAATTTTCGTGGTCATGCAAAATACCTGTCGAGCACGCCGCGATAGATGCGGGTCAGCTTTTCCAGATCGGCGACCGGGGTGCGCTCGTCGACCTGATGCATGGTCTGGCCGACCAGGCCGAATTCGATCACCGGGCAGTAGCGCGTGATGAAGCGGGCATCCGAGGTGCCGCCGCCGGTGTTGAGAGCGGGCTTGCGGCCGGTCACTTCCTCGATCGCCGCCACCACGAGGTCGGTGAAGGCGCCGGGCTGCGTCACGAAGGAGTCGGCATTGCACGGCTCCCACACGACATGCGCGCGGACGCGGTTGCCGGCGGCGGCCGCGACGCGCTGGTCGATCAGCTCGCGCAGCGTGTGCTGGGTGTGATGATCGTTGAAGCGGATGTTGAACTTGGCGCGCGCCTGCGCCGGGATCACATTATTGGCGGCGTTGCCGACGTCGACCGAGGTGAATTCGAGATTCGACGGCTGGAACTGGGCGTTGCCCTGGTCGAGCGGGGCGTTGCCCAGCGTCACGATCAGCGCGGCGATGTCCGGGACGGGATTCGAGGCCCGGTGCGGATAGGCGACGTGGCCCTGCACGCCATCGACGATCAGGGTGCCGGATTGCGAGCCGCGACGACCGATCTTGATGGTGTCACCCATTTCCTCGACATTGCTGGGTTCGCCGACGATGCAGTGATCGAATTTCTCACCGCGCGCCGCCGCCCATTGCAGCAGCTTGACCGTACCGTTGACGGCAATGCCTTCTTCGTCGCCGGTGATCAGGAACGAGATCGAGCCCCTGGGCTGGCCGCCATTCGCCGCCAGATAGTCCAGCACCGCGGCGACGCTGGCGGCGATGCCGCCCTTCATGTCGACCGCGCCGCGGCCATACAGCAGCCCGTCCTTGACGTCGCCGGCGAACGCGCCATGGCTCCAGGCGGCATCATCGCCGGGCGGCACCACATCGGTATGGCCGGCGAAACTGAGATGCGGCGCCGCCGTGCCGATGCGGGCATAGAGATTATCGACATCGGCGGTGCCGTCTTCGCTGAAGGTGACGCGCTGCACGTCGAAACCGGCGTCGCCGAGCCATCTTTGCAGCACATCGAGCGCGCCGGCATCGGCCGGGGTCACCGACGGGCAACGCAGCAATTCCTGGGTAATGGTCAGCGCGTCGGTCATGTCAGCGATCAATCGCGCAGCAATTCGTTGATGCTGGTCTTGGAGCGGGTGCGCTCGTCGACGCGCTTCATGATCACGGCGCAGGCCGTCGAGGGTCCGATCTCGCCGTTCTTCATCGGCTTGCCGGGCAGATTGCCCGGTACCAGCACCGAATATTCCGGCACTTCGCCGACGAACACTTCACCGGTTTCGCGGTCGACGATCTTGGTCGAGGCGCCGAGGAACACGCCCATGGCCAGCACCGCGCCCTTGCGGACGATGACGCCCTCGGCGACTTCCGAGCGCGCGCCGATGAAGCAATCGTCCTCGATGATCACGGGGCCGGCCTGCAGCGGCTCCAGTACGCCGCCAATGCCGACGCCGCCGGAAATGTGCACGCGCTTGCCGATCTGGGCGCAGGAGCCGACCGTCGACCAGGTATCGACCATCGTGCTCTCATCGACATAGGCGCCGAGATTGACGAAGGACGGCATCAGCACGACGTTCTTCGCAATATAGGCCGAGCGGCGCACGATGGCGCCGGGCACGGCGCGGAAGGCGGCGTCGCGAAACGCATTGTCGCCCCAGCCGTCGAATTTCGACGGCACCTTGTCCCACCACGACGATCCGCCGGGGCCGCCCGGGATCGCGCTCATGTCGTTGAGGCGGAACGACAGCAGCACGGCCTTCTTCAGCCACTGGTTGACCTTCCAGACGCCGTCGGCCTGCCGCTCGGCAACGCGGGCCTCGCCCTTGTCGAGCAGGTTCAATGCATCATCGACGCCATCGCGGATCTCGCCCATGGTGGTGGCGTTGATGGTGTCGCGCGCATCGAACGCGGCGTTGATCGTAGCTTCAAGGGCGGTTAGCGACATCGGAATTTCCTTCACGCGGGCATGAGCCGGCAGGCAAATTGGACGGCTTTTGTCGGGATTTGGGGAGGGAGAGTCAAGGTTGACTCTTCCCCTCCCCTTGTGGGAGAGGGGGGCCGCGCGACAGCGCGGACGGGTGGGGGGCCACAGCCACGAAACCTTTGGGCTCCCCGTCATCCGCCTTCGCTTCGCGAAGGCACCTTCTCCCACGAGGGGAAAACGAAGAAAGCTACCTCGCCGCGTTGAGCGCCGCCAGAAACCCGGTCAGATCGTCGGTGACATGATCGACATGGTCGGCGTCACGGCCTTCCAATTCCCAGTCCTCGCGCACCACTTCGGCGTCACCGTCGGGTACCACCAGCACGGTGGTCATGCCGAGCGCATGCGGCACGACCAGATTGCGGGACAGGTCCTCGAACATCGCCGCCCCGGCCGGGTCGACGTCGTGCAGCCGCAGAAACTTGTCATAGGTCTGCTGCGCGGGCTTCGGTTCGAGATCGGCGGCGATGATATCGAACACCGCCTCGAACTCGGCGGCGATGCCGAGCCGGTCGAGCACCGCGCCGGCATGGGCGACCGACCCGTTGGTGAGGATCAGCTTGCGGCCGGGCAATTGCGCGATCGCGGCCCCCATCGCCGGATTGGGCTCGAGCGGCGAGTGATCGATCTCGTGCACATAAGCGAGGAAGTCGTCGGCGCTGACGCCATGTTCGGTCATCAGGCCGCGCATGGTGGTGCCGTAGCGCTTGTAATAGTCCTTCTGGATCTTGAAGGCCTGGTCCGCCGGGACCTTGAGGAAATTCGAGACGAAATCACGGATCCGGCCGTCGACCTGCTGCCACAGATTGACGTGGTGCGGGTACAGCGTGTTGTCGAGGTCGAATACCCAGGTCTGGACTTGGGTGAAATCGCGGGCAGGCTTGGTCGCTATGGTCATGGATGTCCCGGTTGGCCGTTATGGCGGTGCAAATCGCAGGGTCTTGCCGCCGCCGCTCAGATCGACGGCGACGAAACCGGCAGCGGTCAGGCCGCGCAGGCCGCAATCGCTATGGTCGTTGATCTCGAACTTGCTCTCGCGCGTGCACAGCGTTCTGCCGCCGCCCCAGTTCAGCGCCTTGTCCTTCAGCCGGATTGCGCGGCCATCGGCATCGATGGCCTCGGCAAAACTGAGCACCTGCCGGGGCTGGCCTATGACGTCCGGGCGCAGGCATTTGCCCGGCTCGATGCGGTACCAGCCGCGGCTGACCGTCGTCTTGCCGTCCTCGGTGCCGATCGCCGCCATGACTTTATAGGTGGTGTCGTTGCACCAGGTCAGGCCGGTGGCGGAAGGCGCCTGCACGGCGTTGATCATGGTCTCGAAAAAATCCGGTGCCTGCACCACATTGCCGGAAAGCCCACGGCTTTTCAGGAACGCCGAAAGTGCGGCCTGCGTCTTCGGACCGTCGACACCGTCGATCGGCGCGGCGTCGTAGCCCGCGATCACCAGCAGCCGCTGGATCGCGGCGAGCTTGGCCTGCTCGTCGTCATATTCGCTGTCCTCGGCGAGATAGGCGATCAAATTGCCTTCGGCATCTTGCGACGGCTTGACCGTGGCGAATGCCGCATGGCTCTGCCCGACACGACACTGTCGCGCGGCGGCGATCACAAAATTCTCCGGCGCGATGCACAGCGTGTCGCTGCCGCCCTGCGGCACCGGCGAGGCGCCGTAGACGCCGAGCGCGCGGGCATGCAGCAGGATGCGGTCGATGGTCAGCGTGCCGGAGGCGACGATGCGGCACTGCGCCGGATCGATGCGAAACCAGCCGCGGGTGGTGGTGTCGCCCTTGTCGTCGGTGCCGACCGCCGCCTCGACGACATAGCTCATCCGGTTGCAGAGGCGGAGATCGGCGCGGGCCGGATTGACGAGCGCGAACAGGAGCAGGCCACCTAGAACGGCCGTGACGCTTCCCCTGGTTCGCGCCGTGCTCACTTGTAGATCAGCGTCCCCGTACCCTGATTGGTGAACAGTTCGAGCAGCACCGCATGCGGCATCTTGCCGTCGATGATCACCACGCCCTCGACGCCCTGTTCGAGCGAATAGATGCAGGTCTCGACCTTCGGGATCATGCCGCCGGAGATGGTGCCGTCGGCAATCAGCTTGCGCGCGTCCTTGATCGACAGCTGCGGGATCAGCTTCTTCGACTTGTCGAGCACGCCCGGCACATCGGTGAGCAGCAGCAGCCGTTTGGCCTTGAGCGCGCCGGCGACCGCGCCGGCAAAGGTGTCGGCGTTGACGTTGAAGGTCTGACCTTCCCTTGAAGTTGCCAGCGGTGCCAGAACCGGGATCAGATCGTGGCCGATCAGCTGGTTGAGCAGCGTCAGATCGACCTTGTCGGGTTCGCCGACAAAGCCAAGGTCCACCACCTTCTCGATGTTGGAGTCCGGATCGACCATGGTCCGCGTCGCCTTGGTGGCGGTGACCATGTTGCCGTCCTTGCCGCACAGGCCGACCGCCTTGCCGCCGGCTTCATTGATGTAGCCGACGAGCGTCTTGTTGATCGAGCCAGCCAGCACCATTTCGACGATTTCGATGGTGGCGGCGTCGGTGATGCGCAATCCGGCCGCGAATTCGGACTTGATGCCGAGCCGCTGCAGCATGGTGGCGATCTGCGGTCCGCCGCCATGGACCACGACCGGATTGATCGCGGTCTGCTCCAGCAGCACGATGTCGCGGGCAAAGGCCTTGGCCATGTCCTCGGCGCCCATCGCGTGTCCGCCATATTTGATGACGATGGTTTCCTCGTCATACTGCTGCATGTGGGGCAGCGCCTCGGACAGGATGCGGGCCTGATCGAGCGGACTGATATGGGGCGCGTCGGTCATGAAGCGGGATCTCACAATTAGCAATCTGCGGCGCGTTCTAGCCGATTGATCGAGGCGGCGCAAAGCATGGCTCTCCCGCTCCCGCGAGGGAGAGCGGACGAAACAAGGCTCTCAAACCTTGCGCGGCCACGCCGCCGATACCGCCAGCGCCAGCCAGCTGACGATCAGCAGGGTGCCGCCGGTTGGGGCGGCCATCGGGAACAGGCCGTGACCGGCATATTGCCGAACCGTGAGATCGCCGGCGAACAGAGCGGCTGCGACCACGAAGCCGATGGCGGCGCTGAGGCCGATCTGCAGGTGCACGATGCCGCGCTCGATCAGCGCCACGACGCCGATCACTGCGACCGCATGGAACAGCAGCATCGAGGAGGCCGAAGCCAGCCGGGTGGCGTCGGGCTGATGCGCGGCGGCGGCGGCAAGGATGACGCCGTCGGCGCCCATCACGCCGGTGAGAATGATCAGGATGCGCAACAGGCCGGAGCGGGTCATCGGCTGCGCTCGCCGAGCAGCCGCACCATGGCGGCGCGAAGCTCGGCCATCCCGGCGCCCGTGCGCGACGACGTCACCAGCAGTTCCGGGAAGGCCGCGGGATGCTTCAGCAGCGTCGTGCGCACCGCCTCGGTCGTCGCTTCCAGCTCGGTCTTCTTGACCTGGTCGGCCTTGGTCAGCACGACCTGGTAGCTGACCGCGGACTTATCCAGCGTCTTCAGCACGTCGAGATCGACGTCCTTGAGGCCGTGGCGGGAATCGATCAGCACATAGACCCGCGCCAGGCTGCTGCGGCCCTGCAGGAAATTATGAATCAGCGAGGTCCAGGAGGCGATCTTGACCTTCGGCGCCGAGGCGTAGCCGTAGCCGGGCATGTCGACGAGGCGAAAATCAGCGTTTTCCGGACCCTGGAAGAAGATCAGCTCCTGGGTGCGGCCGGGCGTGTGCGAGGTCCGCGCCAGCGCGTGACGGCCGGTCAGCGCATTGATCAGGCTGGATTTTCCGACATTGGAGCGGCCGGCAAAGGCGACCTCGACGCCCTGCATCGGCGGCAGCGTCTCGATCGAAGGCGATGCCCAGATGAATTGCCAGTCGCCGGCGAATAGCAGCCGTCCCTGTTCAAGCAGCCTCTTGTCTTCGATCAGCTTCGCATCGGTTTCCGCGTTCATGCGAAGGTTCCTTAGTCGTCATTGCGAGCTAAACGAAACAATCCAGAGCTGCGATCGCAGACTGGATTGCTTCGTCGCAAGGGCTCCTCGCAATGACGGGAGGAGCTGGTGAGCGTCGTCGTTACGTCTTCTTCTCGACTGGTGGCTTCTTCACGAACATGGCCTTGATGTTGTCGAAAAGTTCAACCTTCACGCCATTGCGGTTCATGATGTAGCTCTGCTGCAGTACCGAGAGGGTGTTGTTCCAGGCCCAGTAGATGACGAGGCCGGCCGGGAAGCTGGCGAGCATGAAAGTGAAGATCAGCGGCATCCAGTTGAAGATCATCTGCTGCGTCGGATCCGGCGGCGTCGGGTTCAGCTTCATCTGGAACCACATTGTGATGCCCATGATGATCGGCCAGACGCCGATGCCGAGATACTGGCCGATCACCGGCACGGTGGTCGGGTCGAACGCGAGCAGGCCGAACAGGTTGAACAAATGGCTCGGATCCGGCGCTGACAGATCCTTGACCCAGCCAAAGAACGGCGCGTGGCGCATTTCAATGGTGACGAACAGAACCTTGTAGAGCGAGAAGAACACCGGGATCTGCAGGGCGACGGGAAGACAACCGGCGATCGGGTTGATCTTCTCCTTCTTGTAGATCTCCATCATCTCCTGCTGCTGCTTCATCTTGTCGTCAGGATAGCGCTCCTTGAGCAGCGCCAGCTGCGGCTGTACCGCCTTCATCTTGGCCATCGAGGCGTAGGACTTGCTGGCCAGCGGGAAGAAGATGATCTTGACCAGCACCGTCACCAGCAGGATGGCGACGCCGAAATTGCCGACGAGGTGGAAGAAGAAGTCGAGCGCCAGGAACATCGGCTTGGTGATGAAGTAGAACCAGCCCCAGTCGATCAAGAGATCGAAGTGGTTGAGGCCGAGCTGCTGGTTGTAGCCGCCGAGACCGACGGCGAGCGGGAAGTTGATGCCGACGGTGGCGGCTTCCTTGGCGCCGGCGAACAGCCGGGCATTGGCCGTACCGGTGCCGCCGGCCGGAATGGTCTGCGCATCCTGCAAATAATCGGTCTGGTAGGTATGGACGGTGCCGACCAGATTCGAGGAGAAGCGCGCCTGCAGCTGCGCGGCGGGGTCTGGCAACAGCGCCGAGGCCCAGTACTTGTCGGTGATGCCGAACCAGCCATTGGTGATCTTGAAATTCACCGCCTTGGCTTCGTCGATTTTCTTGTAGCCATATTCCTGCAGGCCCTGGTCGCCGAGATAGCCGACCAGGCCTTCATGCAGGATGTAATAGCCTTCGACATGCGGGGTGCCGTGGCGCGAGATCAGCGCGAACGGATACAGCGTCACCGGCGCACTGCCGGTATTGCTGACGTCGTCCTTGATGGTGAAGAGGTAGCGATCATCGATCGCGATGCTGCGGCGGAAGGTCAGGCCTTCGCCATTGTCGAATTTCAGCGTCACCGGGGAAGTCGGCGTCAGCGCGCCGGTGCCTTCCTGGATCCACGGGGTGTTCTGGTCGGGAATCTTGGCGTTCGATCCAGCCGCGGCGACCCAGCCGAACTCCGCATAATAGGGAGCGGCGGTGCCCGACGGCGAGAACAGCACGGTGGCCGGCGAAGTCGGATCGACGGTGTCGCGGAACTTGGTCAGCGCGATATCGTCGAGGCGGGCGCCCTTCAGGGAAAGGCTGCCCACGACGCGCGAGGTTTCGATCCGGATACGCGGCGAGGAGGCGATGGCATCGTCGCGGCTGACGAGCTGCGCATTGGAGGCGCCCTGCAAGGCAGGAACGCTGCCGGCCGGGGTGGCCGCACCGCTCGGCGAGGTGCCGGGCTGCGCGGTGGGGTTCGCCAGCTGGCTCTGGATCTGCGCCTGCTGGCGCTGTTTTTCCATCGTCGGAATATTGAAAAAATACTGCCAGCCGAGCAGCACCAGGCCGGACAGAACGACGGCGAGGATGGTATTTCGATTGTCGGTCATCGTTCAGGTCTCGTCATTCAAATACGGGTGCGGCTTCGGGCCGGCTGCGTGCTTGTCGCAGGCTGGAACAGTCAGGTCACGCTCGTTTTAGATGGCTGTGCTTTGGCGGATTGCCGGTCGAGGCGATGAAGCGCCGAGCGGAGATCTTCGAGCATGGTGGTGAAGTCGCGGTTCAGCGCGACACGACGGCCGACTAGCACATAATCGCTGTGGGGTCGCATGGATATGACATCGACGCGCTTCACCAGTTCGCGAAGCCGGCGTCGGATCCGGTTCCGCTCAGTGGCGGTTCCGTTCTTTTTGGTCACGGTGAAGCCGACCCGGATCGGGCCGTCATCATCTCGTCGCAGGCTCTGCAGTACGAAGGCAGGGCTGTTCATCCGCGGCCCATTGGCAACGGCGAGAAAATCCGCTCGCTGCCGCAACCGATCCATGATGAGATCTCGGGAAAGAGGCCCGATCAGGCGCTGAGGCGCTTGCGACCACGCGCACGGCGGGCTGCGAGAACCTTACGGCCGCCGACCGTCGCCAAGCGAGCGCGGAAGCCGTGGCGGCGCTTGCGCACCAATTTACTGGGTTGATAAGTCCGCTTCACGGGTCGTTCTCCGCTGACCGGGCAATGGGCCAAGGTATTTTGAGGTAAGTCCAAAAATGCTGGCTCAAGCGAGCCGTTTCCGGTCGCCAGTGAGCCGCCCCGATGCAAGACCGGGCCATCGCGGACAGTTGGCGGGCTTATACGGGAGCGTCCTGTTTTCGTCAATCTTGCCCTGTACAGGAATATGCAACCATCAAAATACCTGAAAACGCGGGACTATTCCGGTAGTAGCGGTGTTTTCAGGATGTTGTTGACGTTGCATGTATTGTCTCGCGGACAATGGCCGGGCTGCCGGCCTCCGCCGCGGAAGGGTGTTAAATAATCGGATCGAATCGCAGTTTGAACCTTAGCTCGAACAGGCGCATCGCCCCGTCGTCAGATCAGAGGCCCACATCGTGCCAATCGCGAGCGAAAAGCCCGCAGAATTAGCGTCGCGGTCGCGGCCCGTGCGCCGCCTTGGGCTGTCCGGCAAGCTGTTGCTGCTGACCATCCCGCTGGTTCTGATTGCCGAAGTGCTGATCTATGTGCCCTCGATCGCCAATTTCCGCCTCAACCGGCTGAACGACAAGCTGGCCGCAGCCAATACCGCCGCGTTGGTGCTGGACGCCGCGCCGCTCGGCCTGGTGCCGGAATCGCTGTCGCGGCAGATCCTCGGCAGCATCGGCGCCCGCGCCGTGGCCATCAAGATGGGGCAGCAGCGCCGCCTGCTGGCCAGTGCCGACCTGCCGCCGCAGATCGACCATGACGTCGATATGCGGTCCATCACGGTGTGGTCGGCGATCGTCGACACGTTCGAGATCATGCTGGAAACCGGCAACCAATCGATCCGGGTGATCGGGCCGGTGCCGGCGGGTGCCCAGAAGGGGGCACAGTTCATCGAAGTGGTGATCGACGAGCTGCCACTGCGGCAGGCGATGTACC
>JACMOT010000483.1 GCA_014377915.1 Tardiphaga sp. | reverse complement strand
TCGGTGCGCGAGATCACCCGGCCGGTATGGTGCATCAGATAGGCCAGCAGGCGATATTCGTGGGATGTCATCTTGATCGGATTGCCGGAGACGCTGACGCGGCCGGTGCGGGTGTCGAGCGATACCGGCCCGCAGGTCAGTTCGCTTTGCGCGTGGCCGGCGGTTCGGCGCAGCAGCGCGCGAATCCGCGCCAGCACCTCCTCGAGATGAAACGGCTTGGCCACGTAGTCGTCGGCGCCGGCGTCGATGCCCTGCACCTTGTCGCTCCAGCGGTCGCGCGCGGTGAGGATCAGCACCGGCATCACCCGCTTGTTGCGGCGCCAGGCCTCCAGCACCGAGATGCCGTCCATCTTCGGCAGGCCGATGTCGAGCACCACCGCGTCATAGGGCTCGCTGTCGCCGAGGAAGTGCCCCTCCTCGCCATCGAAGGCGCGATCGACCACATAGCCGGCATCGGTCAGCGCCGTGGTGAGCTGGCGGTTGAGATCCGGATCATCTTCGACGACAAGCAGGCGCACGGACTATCTCCACATTCGACGCGCCGAGATGAGGCCTGCGCGCGTGAACGACAAATGAACATTGGCGGCCGCCAACATTACTTCTTCTTCACCACCGCCTTGACCAGCCGCTCGACCATTCCGGGCGCATCCTGCCCGGTGACGGCGCTGAGCTTTTCGCGGGTGCGGCCGCTGATATAGACGCCTAGCACGCCGAACCGGAAGCCCCAATAGGTGACTAATAGCGCGGTGGCATTGACCAGCGCGGAAATGGTCTGGATGTCGCCGGTCCAGAATTCATGCATCAGCACCACCCACAACGCGGCGCATTCGACCGTCAATTCCAGCGCGTAGAACGGCCGCCACCAGCGCTGCAGCGGGTCGGCGCTGACGATCTCGGCGCGGATCGTCGATTGCGTCTCGCTGATCGCGGCGCGCTGGGTCTCGGCCTCGGCGCGGATCATCTGCGCCCATTGCGATTCGGCCTCCGCCAATTTGCCGGGATGGGCGGCCGGGAGCCCCGCCTGCACCGCGGCCGGCGTCAGATTAACCGACCCCACCGCCTTGGCGAGCATTTCGCCGGCGACGCCGCCGAGCGGACCGCCCAGCGCGGTGCCGAGCATCGGCGCGCCCAGCGCGATCACCTGTTTGGCCAGATCACCCCATTCCATGGTCATGCCCTCCGGAAGACCGCGACCAGCGCGGCGATGAATGTGCTGAGCGTCGTGGGTTTTGCGGTCGGCGAATCCGGCGCCAGCGGCGGCGACGCCAGTTCGAGCGGCGCGTCGCCGAGCGCAGCCTTCCACTTCGCCAGCCAGGCCTTGCGTTCGGCGAGCCCGATGGTGCCGCCGTTCAGCCGTCGCGTGACATTGAGGATGTCGTCGGCCTCGGCGAAGGGCAGGCAGCCGCAATGGACGAAATCGAACACCCCGCATTCCAGAAAATAACGCGGGTCGATGAGATAGTCGGGGTGGCTGACGACGTCGAGGCCGGTCGCCTGCCGGACCCGCTGATAGCCGTCACGGCCGGTGGTCTGCGAGGCGCCGCGGCCGCGAAAATTCCAGCCGTCGTCGGAGCCGGCCCGATTGCCCATCCGGCCATTATAGACCTTGTTGGCGAGCGCCCGCGGATCGTGCGCCCAGGGTTCGGCGCTGGCCATGGTCGGAAACCGTGACGGCCATACCTGCATCATCCGGCCGGCGCTGTAGTTGAGATTTTCCACCACGTCGCGGCCGGCACCGCATTCGTGGCTGATCTGCGCCATCAGATGCGCCAGTACCAAAGGCGAGCTGATATTGTATTTCGCGAACACCGCCGGCGCGCTGGCGACGAGGCCGGCACGAAGGCGCGGGACCTTCTGATCACCGGTGGGCCACAGACGCGTCAACGCGTCGCCGAAACAGGCGTCGGGCATGATCGTTCTCCATGATGGACAGTCGATAGGTTCGGCGCGCTCAGGCGATGCGGTGGCCGTAAAAACTGTTCTGCGCGGCGGCGATATAGCCGTCATTGCTCTCCATCAGCACCCACACCGAGATCGCATCATTGGCAGCGAGCTTGAGCAGCGTCTGCGACTGCAACATCGTCTTGTTGCTGACCAGCGTCGACGAGGTCTGTACGCGCGTGTCGTCGAGAAGCTCAACGCCATTCCTGTAGATCGCCGCCGTCAGCGTCGTCGGCACCGTGGCATTGGCCTTGAAGGTCACGCGGAAGCCGAACGCGTAATAGCCCGCGACCGGTGCGACGAACTGGTTGTTGGCGGCGTCGAAGGCATTGTGGTCATTGTGCCGGGCGTTGTTGAACGGCACTTTGGTAAAAATGTTGGCCGTGCAATATTTGTCGAAGTTCAGAAAAGCGGAGAATTTCGGCGACTGGTCGAAACTCGCCTGCCCGTTCGCTTTGTCGATGGTCAGCGCCGCGCGGTAAGTCACGGCGTCGGGCGAGACCTTGAAGGTGAAATTGTCGTCGCCGAGCAGGCCGATCAGCGCGCGCGCCGAATAGTTCGACTGGAACGTCATCGCGGCATCCCGCGCTGGTGCCGACTTGTTCAGCGCCATGCGCACATCGCCGCTGCCCGGCGTGACGTCGTCATGCGACAGCAGCACCGCGTCGGATTTGACGCTGAGGCGATTGCTGGCATCGGCCGAGGTGTTGACGCCGAGATGCGCGGCATTGTCGAGCGCCAGATTGCGCAGATCGCGCCACAGGCTGCCGTCGAACACCAGCATGATGGCATCGGCCACCGACCAGATGCACCAGCCGGGCTTGGGTAACAGAAACGCCCAGGCGCCGTCCTGCCAGGTCGCGATCGCATTGCCCTGCCCGGCCCAGCCACCGGTCGCGCTCGCCCCCACCACATGGCGCTGGCCCTCCGCCGGCCCCGGCGGCGGCGCGGTCCGCGTGCGATCCAGCACCGCGATCTGGATCGCGGCATCGAGAATCCGCAGTGCTTCATTATGCGTGACATGCTTCTGCGCCTGGCCGCCCTCGATGAAGGGCAGTCCGAGATTTGCGGTGTCGGTCATGAGGGTTATCCAGGTTGAACAAGCTCGTGCCCCGGACGCGCTGCAATACGTCGCCCTTGCGACGTGCTGCACCGCTGAGCCTGGGCCGTAACGGACGCTGGAGTTTGTGGCGGTCCGGCCCCGCGGAGCAGCGCAAGCGCGCTGTACCGCGTCCGGGACAAGTAAGCGCGCTCAAACCGCCAGCGTGACCTCGGTCGCGAATCCCGCGCCCACGGTGGTGGAAAGCTGCGCCACACGAATACGCAGTCGCGCTTGCGGCGCGCCGAAATCGGCGATCTCGTCGGCATTGGTGTAAACCGCCTGCGCCGTCGTGCAGATGAGGCTTCGCACCACGGCGGCGCCAGCAAGTATCTGCAGCCGGTAGGCCTCGCTGTCCTCGCCGAGCGGCACCTCGATGCCCCAGCCATCACCATCCACGCGGCCGCGGCGAATCCACGACAGGTGAATACCATCGCTCCGGCGGACCGCCGCCACATGCACCGGCGCCAGTGGCTTCAGCGCGGTATCGTCCGGCGTCACCGTCAGCGCGACGGCGCTGGGATCGTCATGCGGACGACCATTGGCCGCGATGCGCAGTTGCAGCGGCCGCGCCAGCGCGTCGAGCCCGCGCGCGATCGGCACCAGCTTCTGGTCGAGCAACACGAACGCCGCGCCCGCCGGCAGCTCCGCGACCATCGCCGCTTCCGAGCCGGCCTGCCCGCGCAGCCAGCGCGACAGCCGCCAGGTCTGGCCGTCGACCAGCTCGGCGTGCGCGAACTGCACGATCTCCCACGCCCCGTCGGGGTTCCGCAGCGCCGCGGCATTGCCGCCGTCGAGCACCCGCGCGTCCGAGATCGAATTCAGCGCGCCGCCATGCAATCGCACGCGAATGGCGTTGCCGCGGTCCCAGCGCGCGGTCGGCCCGGCCGGCAGCGGATCCAGCGTCTCGCCAATTATCGCGGGGGTCGCGGCCACCGCTGTCGCCTGAAAGCTTTCGCCGTCGCGCGATTGCCAGATCACCACCGATCCCGGCCACGGATTGGCGAACACAGCGAGGCGCGTCAGGATCACCGGCGACGACGCATCGGGCGTCGGCAGGTTCAACGCCAGCACTCGCACCGGCCCCAGCGCCGCGGGGATCACCGGCCGCTGCGATCGTGGCAGCGCCAGCGGCACCGCGAAAACTTCCGGATCGATGCCGCGCGCGCTGACGTTTCGCGACTGGGTATCGACCAGCGCCTCGATCTCGAACAATCGCCGCCGCCCGTTCAGCGTGACGCCGATCACGTCGCCGGGTGCCAGCGCCAGCGCCTCGATCCCTAAGGACAACTCCGCGCTCTCGCGCCCGGCCCACAGATCCTGCAGCCAGATTTCGGCGCGCCGCGACGCCGCCGCGTCATGGGTGACGACGGCGAGATCGGCCTGCAGCATCCGTCTGGCGCCGCCGACCAGTTTTCGCGAGGTCACGGCCGAGCGCCGGTAATCCGCCAGCGCATCGCTGAAACCGAGCGAGACCTGCGCCGGCAGTTCGGTCTCCTGCGCCCGCGTCAGCCGAAACAGCGCGCCGTCGTCCGGGGCGACCAAGTCGTCTTCCCGAATTTCCGCCACCGGCGCGCCGCCGCGCTGGATAAAGCGCAGCGTGCCGTCGGCCGCGCTGGCGTTGAAGGCATAGGCCATCGCCAGCGGCTCGATCATCGCCCGCGGCGCCATCGGTCGGTCCACCACATAGCCGTCGCAGGACTCCCGCAACGCGCCGCTGTCGACGCCGTCGACGCCGCCATCCTCCAGCAGCTTTGCGACCAGCGCATCGAGCGGCGCGCCGCCGAGCCGGCCGTTCAGCCAGTGGCCTTCGTGCCAGTTGGCGGCATCGCTCCAGATATCATCGGCGGCGGGAAATACCGGATACGGCCGCGCGTCCCAGGTCCACAGATGGATCGCGGAGACGTCGATCATGTAGTTGCCATAGACCGGCGACACCGGATTATACCCGGCATCGGCGCCGAATGCCGGATCGAACGCGCCGATCAGCGCCTCAAGGTAGCGGCGCTGCATCAGGTCGTCGCGCTCGCCCGACGAAAAATACGGCGAAAAATTTTCCGAGGATTTCGGATCGGGGAACACGCTGGGCTGATTGGCGCCCTTGTCGACGGCGGGACAGCCGACCTCGGTGAGCCAGACCGGCTTGCTGGCCGGCACCCAGCCGGTCGGGCTGCCGATCTCGGCATGGCCGGCCCGTTCATGGTGATCGTTCGACCACCAGTTCCAGATGTCCTTGACGCGAAAGGTCCAGGGTTTTCCCAGCCCGTCGGTGATGGCGACGCGGTCCTGCGCGTCGCGCGCGGCGGCGTTGGGATAGTACCAGTCATAGCCCTCGCCGGCGGAGACGTTGCCGCGCAGGAAAGCGCGGTCGTAGATCAAGGCGGCGCGTTCGGAATCCAGATGGCCGGCCTCGTCGCGCCAGTCCGCCAGCGGCGCGTAGTAATCGATGCCGACCGCGCCGATCGCCGGGCTGGCCCATAGCGGATCGAGAGGAAACCGTACTTCGGACCCGTCGGAATCGACGACATGCGCGCCATATTCGGTCCAGTCCGCGCCATAGGTGACCAGCGCGCCGCCGACGATCGCCTTCACCTCGGTGGCCAGCGTCACCAGCGCCTGAACCGCCGGATAGATTCCGGGCGCCGAGCGCAGCCGGGTCAACGCCTTCAGCTCGGAGCCGATCAGGAACGCATCGACGCCGCCGGCCTGCGCGCACAGTTGCGCGTAATGCAGCACCATGCGGCGGTAGTTCCAGGCGCCGCCGGTGAAGAAGCTGTTGATTTGCGCCGCCGCGCCCATGCTGCCATCGGGCGAGCCCGGCCGCCCTGGCGCGGGATCGCAGGTGATGCGGCCGCGCCACGGATAAGACGGCTGCGACCCGGCACCGCTCCACGGGTCCGGCAGGCCGTTGCCGGCGGGCACATCCATCATCACAAAGGGATAGAAGGTGATCTTCAGCCCGCGCGCCTTCAGTTCGGCGATCAGATGCGTCACGCTGGCGTCCGACGGCGTGCCGCCAAACGCCGGACGGCCGTCGACCTGCGACACCACGTAAGCACTTTGCCTATCCATACCGTCGACCGACCAGGTGAACGGGCTGGTGGATTTGGCGGCATTGTCGATACCCGGACGTACAATGCACTGGCCGGCGCGCAGGTCGGAGCCGAACCACGCCACCACGATGGCGACGCGCCGCAGGTTCGGGCACACGCCCTGCAGATCGTCGAGCGCCGCCACCACATCGGAATGGGCATGCGCGACATGGCGGTTTTCCGCGCCGGACTGGCCGGGGCCAAGGATCCGCACCACGGCCGACGGCTCATAGCCGAATTCGGTAGTGCCCGGGATCAGCGTTATCGCGCGGGTCATCTGCTCGAGCAGCCCGATCGGCCGGATGATCTCGAACGATAGCTGCGGCAGCCGGTTGCCGAAATCCGCCAGCGGCAGATGTTCGAAGACGACATAGGCCAGCCCGCGATAGGCCGGCGCGTTGCCGCTGCCCTCTTTCGCCACGATCAGCCCGTCCGGCAGCTGGTCCTCGGTGCCGCGATAGACACGAAAATTGACGCCGTCGAGATCGAGCGGCTTGCCGTCGGCCCAGACCCGGCCGACGCGGCCGATCACGCCCTCGCACAGCCCGACCGCGAAATTCGCGAAGTATGTGTAGGTGGTGGTGGTCGTCGTCGCGCCGCCGCCAAAGCCCTTGCCGCCGGACGAGGTGGTATCGTCGGTGGCGACTTCCTCGAGCTGCGTTGCCCAGATCACCTGGCCGCGGAGCCGGGCGCGGCCATAGACGCGCGGGATCGCCGCGCCTTCGGTGGAGGTCATGAGGTCGAGATCGGCAAGCCGCGGCCCGCTCGACGTTGTATCACTGGCCAACAGCGCATGGTCGAGCATGTTGCCGACCACCGCGCCGGCCAGCCGTCCGGCGATCGCGCCGATCGGCCCGAACACGCCGCCAACGGCGCCGCCAGCCGCGGAGAGAACGAGTGCGGCCATCAGTCCACTCCCGGAAATCGGAACGCGAAGGCCAGCCGTCGCCGCCACCACGGCGCCAGCGCGACTTCGCAGACCGCGGCATTGTCATGGGCATGGATCATGGTGCCGTCGCCTGTGGCGATCGCCGTATGCTTGGCGACAAAGCCGTCGCGCCAGCGAAACAGCAGCACGTCGCCGGCGCTGAACTCATCAATCGCAATCGGCACCAGATGGCGCAACGCGGCTTGCGCCAGTGCTTCCTCGCCGGAGGCTTCCGCCCAGTCCGGCGCGTAAGGCGGCGGCGTCTCCGGCTCATCGCCGATGCAATGGCGCCACACCCCGCGCACCAGCCCGAGACAATCGCAGCCGACGCCCTTCAGCGAGGCCTGATGCCGGTAGCGCGTCCCGATCCAGTCGCGCGCCTCGGCGACAATGGCTTCGCGGGTGACAGCATGGGTCATGGACGATGTCCGTATCGCAGCAGATGTCGTCGGGAGTGCTGTGCCCGGTCGTGCAAGCGAGATGGTCCGGTGCGAGAGAACAATCGCGCGTCAGCGGAATCGATCGTGATGGATGGCTGCCGTCTCGCCAGCCATCTGGGGTCGCCGCCATGGGAAGACCATCGGCAGTCACGTTCGGGCGTTGGGTGGTTTCGACCACGCCCCTCTTACGACAAGGAGGGCGAGCCATGCGCCGCACGCCAGCCCCATCGTCGCCGTGGCAACGACATAAAGCACGGCTGAAACCAACTGCGACGAAGCCCGCCGGATCAATTCCGGCGCTGGCACAGATGCATATTCTGCAAGAGGCAGTAGTATGGGCTTAACCGAAAGCCAGACATCGCGCTCAGGAAAACAAGACACAGCGAATGCAAAACGATCGAGACCATCGTCGCCAGCGCCACTTCGCTCACGACTTCCCTGCGGATGATTTCACGCGAAAATCGCTCATATGAGGCAAGGCCGACGAAGAAGACCCCCCCCGGCAACAGCAGCAGGATGATGGCGACGGTCGTCCAAACCACGGACATCGATCGCGGCCACCCGGCGAAGCGGCAGCCGCGCCATGAAATCCAGCGAACGCTGCCCATTGAGCGACGCCGGCCAGTATGCCTGAGGCAGCCCCAGCGCATCCGCGGGCGCCAGGCCCTACCCCATTTCTTCCGGCACCGGATCGAACAGCGAGGCGCCGCCGCCGGCATCGGCGACGGTGCCCGGCGTCGGATAGCTCATGACAAAATCATTGCCGGGGATCCGCGGAAAACCGCGAAAATTATTGGTATTGCCGAAACGGTCGCGGCAGCTCGCAAAGCTCTTGTCGCAGCCGGCGGTGACGATGAAGGCCTCGCCCGCCACGATCGGCTCCGGCATCGCCTGCCACAGCGTCAGCCGGACCACGCCGGCCACCAGGCGGTGCTGCTTCACTTCGACGGCCAGTCCGGCATTGCCGCCGCTGCTCCAGTCGAGCCGGCCGGCGCTGAACAGCCCGTCGGCAAAACTACCCAGACCCTCCGCCATCATGATCGACGTGCCGGCCAGCGCCGTCACCGTGCCGCGGCCGCGCCAGGCGGGGTTGCCGAGATCGGCGCGGCATCTGGTATCGCCCAGATCGGCGCCGCATTTGGCGATGTAGAGCCGCCCGCTCTCTTGCGACAGCCGGTCGGCAGGCCCGCGCAATTCCGCGGTGAAGGCGGTGCCCTCGCGGCGGACTTCGCCAAGCGTGCTGCGTGCCGTCAGCACTTTCAGCGACACGTCGTTCCAGTCCACGAGCCAGCTCTCGATCTCTGCGGCGTCGTAACGCCCCGCCGCGAGGTCGGCCTCACACAGCGTGTCGTCATCCAGCGCGCCGGCGATGTCGCCGCCGTCGACTGAAAGGTCGAACCGCGAGGTCGCTTCCGACGCGCCAAAACCGGTGCCGGCGCGGTAGATGACTCCATCGATCACCAGGTCGCGATCATGGTCGGTGAAGCCCGCCACCACGCCATCGCGCCGCGTCAGCTTCCAGGCCTGCGCCAGCGTGGTGACGCCGGAATCGAGTTTGGCCCGCAGCGCTGGGGGGATGGTTCTCATGGCCGGATCTCCACCAGCGGGATTTTCGGAATCGCGCCGGCGGCGAAGGCCGACAGGTCAACCTCAAGATAATCGGTGTCGAAGCGTACCGGCATGTCGAACGAAAACCCGGCGGTGATCGCGGCACCCGCGGCCGGGACATGGCCGCTGGCGAAGCGGACGATCACGGTCGCGGCATCGCAACTGAACGCGCTGGCCGCGACCTCCTGGCCGCCCACCGCGACGCGCACGCTATCTGCCACCGGTTTTGCAATCGGCCGCGCATAGGGCGCAAAGCCGCTGCCATAATTCTTCACCAGCTGGAACGTCGCGATGACGCCGTCTCCGATGCCGAGGCCCTGGTCGAGCGGTGACACCGCTTGGCCCGGCGCGCCGGAGGCGTGGTCGAGCTGGTCGCGCCAGCGAAAGCCGTATAGCCGGCCGCGTCGCTCCTCGAAAAACGCCACCACGCTTTGCAGCGCGGCCAGCGTCTTGATGCCGTAGCCGGCGTCATAGCGCCGCCGCGAATGCGCCCAGCGCGCATTGCGCGCCTCGCGGCCGGAGCCGAACGCGACAATCTCGGTGCGCCGCTCCGGCCCGCCGGCGCTCTTGATGGCGATGTCGAGTGGAAACAGGATGTCGTGGAAATCGGTCATGAGTGGATCTCACTGGTCCTTGCCCCGGACGCGATGCGATACGAAGTATTGCTTCGCAGAGCCGGGGCCGCCACGAACGCTCGCGCTGGGGACGGTCCCGGCTGCGCGCAGCAGCGTAAGAACGCCGCGGCGCGTCCGGGACACCATGCTCACAAACTTCGTTGTCCCCTTGCCACCGCGCGAGCGATCTGGCCGGTGATGTAGCTTTCCGAGCGGCGGAAGCTATCGACGTCCGGGGTCGCGATCTGCACGTGGATCGTATTGCCGCCGCCCTGGCCGGCGACGCCGAGCCGGCCGTCGGAGCCGCGCCGCAGCGGCATGATGGCTTCCGGACCGGCCTCGCCGGCAAGGCCGGTGGCGCGCTCCAGCAGCGGAAAATAGCGCGGCGTCCCCATCTCGGC
>JACMOT010000482.1 GCA_014377915.1 Tardiphaga sp. | reverse complement strand
CCGATGGTGGCGAGCAGGCCCTTGGCGTCGAAGCGTGGCTGGTTGACCACGAACACCGTGGCGCCGGCATTCCAGGGCGCGAACAGGCAGCTCCAGGCGTGCTTCGCCCAGCCCGGCGAGGAGATGTTCAGATGCACGTCAGCGGGCTGCAACCCGAGCCAGTACATCGTCGACAGCCCGCCAACCGGATAACTCCGCTGGCTGTGCCGCACCAGCTTTGGCTTGGCCGTGGTGCCGGACGTGAAATACAGCAGCATCGGGTCCTCGGCGCGGGTCGGACCATCCGGCACGAAGGTCTCGGGGAAATCCGCCGCCTGCTCGAACGGCAGCCATCCCTCGAGTGGAGCGGTTGCGCCCGCGACAACCCGAATGGCGTCTCCGCCCAGATCGGCAAACTTCGCGACCTGGTCCGGCGCCGCCACCACGATTCTAGCGCGTCCGCGCTCCACCCGATCGCGCAACTCGTCCGGCGTCAGCAACGTGGTCGCCGGGATTATCACCAGACCAAGCTTCATCGCCGCGAGCATGGTCTCCCACAGCGGCACCACATTGCCGAGCAGCAACAGCAGATGATCGCCGCGCTTCAGTCCTTGGGCGCGCAGGAAATTGGCGACCTGGTTGGAGCGGCGCGACAGCGCGGCGAAGGACAGTCTGGTCTCGCGGTTGCTGGCGGCATCGACGATCCACAGCGCGGTACGATCCCGGCTCGCGGCATCGCGCGCCAGTTCGGCATCGAACCAGTCCAGCGCCCAGTTGAAGTCGACCGGATCGGGCCAGCGAAAGCCGGCGACCGCGGTGTCGTAGTCGGTACGGTGTTCGAGCAGAAACGCTCGGGCTTGCTGGAAGGTTGTCATGAAATGGTCTCTTTGATCTACGTTTCGCACAGCAATGTTTCCCCGTCATTGCGAGGAGCCCTTGCGACGAAGCAATCCAGTTCTTGCGGAGTATGTCGCTCCGGATTGCCGCGTCGCTTCGCTCCTCGCAATGACGACCGAAACGGCGTGGCGCTACTTCAGCTCTCGCAACTGGTGGATAATCCCGGAAAAATCGCTGCCGCCATGTCCGGCCTTGTCGAAGCTCTCATAGATGCTTTCGGCATGGGCGCCGAGCGGCGTCACGGCACCGGCCGCCTTCGCGGCTTCCTGCGACAGCCGCAGATCCTTCAGCATCAGGGCCGCGGCGAAGCCCGGTTTATAGTCGTTGTTGGAGGGCGAAGCCGGCACCGGCCCGGGTACCGGGCAATAGGAGGTCAGCGACCAGCACTGCCCCGACGAGGTCGAGGCGACCTCGAACAGCGCCTGGTGCGAGAGACCGAGCTTCTCGGCGAGCACGAAGGCTTCGCTGACGCCGATCATCGAAATACCCAGGATCATGTTGTTGCAGATCTTGGCCGCCTGCCCCGCGCCGGCCTCGCCGCAATGCACGATCTTCTTGCCCATCGTTTCCAGAATCGGCTTCGCGGCGGCAAAGGCAGCCGCATCGCCGCCCGCCATGAAGGTCAGCGTCGCGCCCTTGGCGCCGCCAGTACCACCGGAGACTGGCGCGTCGACCGAAGGCAGATGATGCGCCGCCGCCAGTTCGTGGGATTTTCGCGCGCTTTCGACGTCGATGGTCGAGCAATCGATCAGCAGCGTGCCCTTTGATAACAACGGCACGATCTCACTCCACACCGATACCACATGCTTGCCGGCCGGCAGCATAGTGATGACGGCATCCGCGCCCGCGACGGCATCCGCCGCATCGTTGGCGATGGTCACGCCGTCGGCCTTGGCGGCCTCGCGCGACGCCGGCATCAGATCGAAACCGCGAACGGCGTGGCCGGCTCTGACGAGATTGGCGGCCATCGGGCCGCCCATATTGCCGAGACCGATGAATGCAATGGTCGTCATGTCCTGCCCTCGTCTTTTGTTCTTGTTGTCAGAATGTGAGTTCATCGTCGCCGCGCGGCGCGAAGTAGCGCGCGATGATTTCCGGCGTTACCTGTTCCAGCCGTGGCGGCTGCCATTTCGGCGCGCGGTCCTTGTCGATCACCGCCGCGCGAATGCCTTCCGGAAAATCATGATTCACGAAAATCTCGAGCGCCGCGGAATACTCGCGCGTCAGACATTGCTCCAGGGATGACGACTCACGGGCCATGCGCAGCAGCTTCAGGGTCAGCTTCAGTCCGGTCGGCGATTTGTCAAGAATGGCGCCCAGCGTGGCCTGCGCGAATTCCGACGGCTGGTGCGCCAGCGCGATCACAATGTCCTCGATACTGTCCTGACCGAAGGAGGCGTCGATCATGGCCTGTTGCGCGACAATCGGGGCCGGCGCGTCGTGGACGGCAAAGCGATCGATGATGGCACGCACGCCGGCCGCATCCGCGCCAACAGGTGTCCGGGTCAGCGCCTCGCGCAGCGGTGGCCAGCTTGCGGAATTCACCACGGCGTCGGCGAGCCCGGCATGAACCGCGTCCGCGCCGGTCATGGTGGTGCCGGTCAGCCCGTAATAGGTGCCGAGTTCGCCCGGCGCGCGCGACAGCAGCCAGCTGCCGCCGACATCCGGAAAGAAGCCGATGCCGACCTCGGGCATGCCCATTTTTGTCTTCTCGGTAACGATGCGGTGGCCGCCATGGGCGGCAAGGCCGACGCCGCCGCCCATCACCAGACCGTCCATATAGGCGACATACGGCTTGGGGTATTTCGCGATCCGGGCATTGAGGATGTATTCCTCGCGCCAGAAGATCTTGCCGAGATCACTGCCCGCCCGCGCGCTCTCATAGAGGCCGCGGATATCGCCACCGGCGCACAGGCCACGCTCGCCGGCGCCTTCCAGCAAGACCAGAGTCACATTCGGATCGACCTCGAACACATCGAGAGCCGCGACGACACCGCGCGTCATCTCCAGTGTCAGCGCATTCAGTGCCTTCGGCCGGTTCAGCCGAATGATCCCCGCCGCGCCCTCCTGGCGGACGACAAGGTCAGGCTCAGTCAATGTCACTGTTGCAGTCGCCGTCATCGCGCGCCCTCGATCAGTTTGCGCGCCACGATCAGCCGCATGATTTCATTGGTACCCTCGAGGATCTGATGCACGCGCAAATCGCGCACGATCTTCTCGATGCCGTATTCGCTGAGATAGCCGTAGCCGCCATGCAGCTGCAGCGCCTGGTTGGCGACCTCGAATCCGACATCGGTGCCGAAGCGCTTGGCCATCGCGCACAGCATGGTGGCGTCGGCATCCTTGCGGTCGAGCGCCGCCGCGGCGCGCCACACAAAGGTCCGCGCGGCTTCCAGTTCGGTCGCCATGTCGGCCAGCCGAAACTGTAGCGCCTGGAATTCATCGAGGCGCTTGCCAAAGGCCTTGCGCTCTTTCATGTAGGCCAGCGACTTGTCGAGCGCCGACTGCGCGCCACCCAGCGAACAGGCGGCGATATTGAGTCGTCCGCCATCGAGGCCGGACATCGCGATCTTGAAGCCGATGCCTTCTTCGCCCAGCCGGTTGGCGATCGGCACCCGGGCATTCTCGAATATCACCGCGCGCGTCGGCTGCGCATTCCAGCCCATCTTGCGCTCATTGCCGCCAAACGACAGGCCAGCCGTGTCGGCCTCGATCACCAGCGTCGAAATGCCGCCCGGGCCGTCCTGTCCGGTGCGCGCCATCACGACGTAAAGATCAGCCTTGCCCGCGCCGGAGATGAACTGCTTCTGGCCATTGAGCACATAGTGGTCGCCGTCGATCACGGCACGGGTACGAAGCGCTGCCGCGTCAGAGCCGGAGCCGGGTTCGGTCAGGCAGTAGCTGGCGATCAGCTCCATGGTGCAGAGCCGCGGCAGCCATTTCCGCCGCTGCGCCTCGCTGCCATGGGCGTCGATCATCCACGACGCCATGTTGTGGATCGAGATAAAGGCCGACACGGTCGGGCAGCCCCGCGCCAGCGCCTCGAAGATCAGCGCCGCGTCGAACCGCGTCAGCGCCGAGCCGCCTACGTCTTCACGGATATAGATGCCGCCCATCCCCAGCGCGGCCGCCTCGCGCATCACCTCGACAGGGAATAATTTTTCCTCATCCCACCGCAGCGCGAACGGCGCGATCTTTTCGGCGGAAAAATCCCGCGCCATATCACGGACCGCGACCTGGTCCTCGTTGAGAGCGAACTGCATCCCCTGTCCTCGCTCCGCGACTAGTTCATCGTGGGGATTGAGAACTCAGCGCCTTCCTTGACGCCGGATGGCCAGCGCGCGGTGACGGTCTTGGTCTTGGTATAGAAGCGGATCGAGTCCGGGCCGTGCTGGTTGAGGTCGCCAAAGCCGGACCGCTTCCAGCCGCCGAAGGTGTAATAGGCGATCGGCACCGGGATCGGCACGTTGATGCCGACCATGCCGACATTGACCCTGGCGGCGAAGTCACGGGCGGCGTCGCCGTCGCGGGTAAAGATCGCAACGCCATTGCCGTAATCATGGTCGGACGGCAGCGCCAGCGCCTCGGCATAGTCATGGGCGCGGACCACCGACAGCACCGGACCAAAGATCTCTTCCTTGTAGATCCGCATGTCCTTCGTCACATTGTCGAACAGACAGCCGCCCATGTAGAAGCCGTTTTCATACCCCTGCATCTTGAAGCCGCGGCCGTCGACCGACAGCGTGGCGCCTTCCTTGATGCCGATCTCGACATAGTCCTTGACCTTCTCCAGCGCCGCGCGCGTCACCAGCGGGCCGAAATCGGCGGTGGGGTCGATCGAGGTCCCGATCTTCAGCGCCTCGACCCGCGGGATTAGTTTTTCCATCAGGCGATCGGCGGTGTTCTTGCCGACCGGCACGGCGACGGAGATCGCCATGCAGCGCTCGCCGGCGGAGCCGTAGCCGGCGCCGATCAGCGCATCGACGGTCTGGTCCATATCCGCGTCCGGCATGATGATGGCGTGGTTCTTGGCACCGCCAAAACACTGCGCGCGCTTGCCGGTCGCCGCGGCGCGCTCATAGATATATTGCGCAATCGGCGACGAACCGACGAAGCCGACGGCGCGGATGTCGGGATCGTCGAGGATGGCGTCGACCGCTTCCTTGTCGCCATTGACGACATTGAGGATGCCCGGCGGCAGGCCCGCCTCGATCATCAGCTCGGCGAGCATCATCGGCACGCCGGGATCGCGCTCCGAGGGCTTCAGGATGAAGGCGTTGCCGCAGGCAATCGCCGGGGCAAATTTCCACATCGGGATCATCGCCGGAAAGTTGAACGGGGTGATGCCGGCGACAACGCCGAGCGGCTGGCGCATCGAATAGATGTCGATGCCGGGACCGGCGCCCTCGGTGTATTCCCCCTTCATCAAATGCGGAATGCCGCAGGCGAATTCGACCACTTCGAGGCCGCGCTGGATATCGCCCTTGGCGTCGGGCACGGTCTTGCCATGCTCGCGCGCCAGCAGATCCGCCATCTTGTCGTAGTCGCGCTGCGCCAGTTCGAGAAATTTCATCATCACCCGGGCGCGGCGCTGCGGATTGGTGGCGCCCCAGCCGACCTGCGCCTCGATCGCATTCTCCACCGCCGCGCGCATCTCCGATTTCGACGCCAGCGCTACCTTGGCCTGAACGTCGCCGGTCATCGGTTCGAACACGTCAGCGAAACGTCCGGATGTACCTTTGACCTCGCGGCCGCCAATGAAATGACCGATGTCGCGCATGCTTCTCTCCCAAACCAGTTTTGCCAGCATGTTGCACAGGCTTTATCTCGTTTGGAAAGGGCTTGGACGCGCAGCGGATTTGCGAAAATGCCGACATCACTGCGCCCTTGTGCGTGCACCGAAGGCGCAACGCAAACGGCGGCAACATGTCACGCCTTGGCGGTTACCACCTTCAAGCCGGCCTTCTTGACGGCCGGCTTCTTCGCAACCGGCTTCAGCGCAGCTGGCCGTTCGAGTACAGCATCCCGACCGGCGCTGAGCAGTTCCTCGGACAACTCGCCCGATCCGGCGACGCGTGCCAGCACCAGCGCGCCCATCATCGTGGCAAGCGCCGCCATCGCCTGCTTCCGATTCGGTTTACCGGCGGCACCCGGGAACTGCTCGGCGATCAGGCCGATCATCTGATCCAGCTTGGCGGCGAATGCCTTGCGCGTCTTCGGGCTTTCACGAGCGATTTCGGCGCTCAGCGCTGGCAATGCGCAGCCATGTCCGGGATTGTCGCGGTGTTGCGACGACAGGTAGAACTCCACAAAGGTGGGCAGGCGCTGATCCGGCGCGGCCTGCACCGACAATTGGCGCCAGCGTTCCATCGAACGGTCCATGGCATAGCCAAAGGCTTCGACCACCAGGGCTTCGCGCGAGTCGAAATGCGCATAGAACCCGCCATGGGTGAGGCCGGCATCCTTCATCAGGTCAGCGACGCCGATGCCATGCGCGCCCTTTTCGCGCAGCCGCACAGAGGCCTTCTTGACGATCCGTGCATGAGTCTCGAGCTTGTGTTCCTTGGAATAGCGCATCAACGTTCCATGCCATTCTGGATTGATCGGCGAATTCAACTTGTAGCATCTCATGCCACAAATCGGCCCCGGCCGGAATGAATAGTTGGCTGCGCTCCAAAGCTCGATTTCGGACACGCAGGCCATATGAATGACGTTAGTCATATAACCCAGTTGGCGACCGTTCGCAATCTGTCCGCTTCGCTGGCCTTGACAAACAAGTATTTTAATCGGGAATCGGTACGACAAGACCGGCGATCCACGCCGGCAACAACCGCGGAACGTCCTATGCATATGCTCAATCCTTTTTGCGGCGTCGATCGTGATCCCCGCGGCGTTGTGCGGCTGACGATCTGCAACGCGGGCCCGCTCAACATCCTCAACTCGGCCGCCATCCAGGGTGTGCGCGAGGGTCTGGAAGTGCTGGCCACCGAACGCGCGATCCGCGCGCTGGTGATCGCCGGACAGAGCGAGAAGAGCATGATCGGCGGTGCCGACATCAAGGAGATGGCGACGCTCGATCAGGCCTCGGCCGAGAAATTCATCACCGGCCTTCGCGACCTGTGTGAAGCCGCCCGCGCCTTTCCGGCGCCGGTGATCGCCCGGATTCCTGGCTGGTGCCTTGGCGGCGGGCTGGAATTCGCCGCCGCCTGCGATTTCAGAATCGCCGCGCACGACGCCAAATTCGCCATGCCGGAGGTCCGGGTCGGAATTCCCTCGGTCATCCACGCCGCCCTGCTGCCACGTCTGATCGGCTGGGGCCGCGCCCGCTGGCTGATCATGACCGCCGCGACCATCGACGCGCCGACCGCGCTGGGCTGGGGACTAGTGGATGTTGTCGCCCCCGAGGGCGGCCTCGATGCGGCGGTCGAAAGCACCGTTGCGTCGATCCTGGAATGCGGCCCCGAGGCGATGCGCTCGCAGAAAGCCCTGCTGAGGCAATGGGAAGAACTGCCGTTAAAAGAATCCGTCAACCTCAGCGTCGCGGTATTCGGCGAGGCCTATCTGACTGGCGAGCCGCAGCGGCTGATGCAGGACTTCATCAACCGCAAGCGGTAGCCCGGCGCAGATTTGACGAACATTTTTGTCAGGACGGCAGTTGCATATTTCACGGCCAATTATATGATGATCGTCATCTCAAAAGAGCGGGGCATGTTGCGTCATGCACCCGTCATATCGCTCCGTTGACAACAGGAATACCCATGCTTTCCGGATGGCTCGCCCCTGCCCTCGCCCGCCGCAACATCCATTACGGATGGGCGATGATCGCGGTGACCTTTGTCACCGCGCTGGTCAGCGCCGCCGCGGTCGGTGCGCCCGGCGTCTTCATCGTGCCGCTGCAGAAGGAATTCGGCTGGAGCACCGCCGAGATCTCCTCGGCGATGTCGATCCGCTTCGTCCTGTTCGGGCTGATGGCACCGTTCGCGGCGGCGCTGATGAACCGCTACGGGCTGCGTAACGTGACGCTCACAGCGCTGCTGGTCGTGGCCACCAGCCTGCTACTGTCGCTGGCCATGACCCAGGTCTGGCAGCTGATGCTGCTGTGGGGCGTGGCGGTCGGGATCGGCACCGGCATGACGGCGCTGGTGCTCGGCGCCACCGTCGCCAGCCGCTGGTTCAACGCCAGGCGCGGATTGGTGGTCGGCATCCTCACCGCGAGCGCGGCGACCGGCCAGTTGATCTTCCTTCCCATTCTGGCCAGCATCACCGAATATTCCGACTGGCGCTGGGCGCTGGCGCTGATGTGCGTGATGCTCGCGGTCGCCGCGCTCGGCATCCTGCTGGTGATGCGCGACCGTCCCGCGGATCTCGGCCTGCGTCCCTATGGCGACAGTGGCACCGCACCGATCGTGATTCCGCCGCCGAACCGCGCGCCTATCATGGCAGCTGCGCTGGGCGCCTTGCGCGACGCCGCGAAGACCCGCGTGTTCTGGATCCTGTTCGCCACCTTCTTCATCTGCGGCGCGAGCACTAACGGGCTGGTCCAGGTGCATCTGATTCCGATGTGCCTGGATTTCGGTATCCCACAGATGCAGGCCGCCGGCCTGCTGGCGGCGATGGGCGTGTTCGATTTCATCGGCACCATCGCCTCGGGCTGGCTGTCGGACCGCTATGACAACCGCTATCTGCTGTTCTGGTATTATGGCTTGCGCGGCCTGTCCTTGCTGGCGCTGCCGTTCACCGATTTCTCGTTCTACGGGCTGTCGCTGTTCGCGATGTTCTACGGCCTCGACTGGATCGCCACCGTGCCGCCAACGGTGCGCCTGACCGCCGCGAAGTTCGGCCCCGAACGCGCCGGTCTGGTGTTCGGCTGGATCTTTGCCGGCCATCAGCTCGGCGCTGCCACCGCGGCATTCGGCGCCGGCCTGTCGCGCACCGTGCTGCTGAGCTACTTGCCGGCGTTCTTCGCCGCCGGCGCACTGTGCATCGTCGCTGCGGTGATGGTGCTGATGATCTCCCGCGACCGGAAGGTCGCCGCCTGAGCGCGGTGGCCGGCAGAACTTTCAACTTCAAGACTGGAATGATCATGCGCCGTATTGTGGTGACAGGATTGGGAGCGGTATCGCCGCTCGGCTGCGGCGTCGAGACCAACTGGTCGCGGCTGCTGGCTGGACAATCCGGCATTCGCCGACTGCCGGACGCCATGACCACCGATCTTGCGGCCAAGGTCGGTGGCCAGGTGCCCGACATTTCGGATGATACCGAGGGCGGCTTTGATCCCGACAGGGCCGCACCGCGCAAAGACCAGAAAAAGATGGGTCGCTTCATCCTGTTCGCGCTGATGGCGGCCGAGGAAGCCATCGCGCAGTCCGGCTGGAAGCCGGAGGACGCGCGCGCCCGGCAGCGGACCGCGACGGTGATCGCCTCCGGCATCGGCGGCTTTCCGGCGATTGCCGAGGCGGTGCGGACGACGGACACCAAGGGCATTCGCCGGTTGTCGCCCTTCACGGTGCCCTCCTTTCTTGTGAACCTCGCCGCCGGTCACATCTCGATCCGCTACGGCTTTGAAGGCGCGATCGGCGCGCCGGTGACGGCCTGCGCCGCCGGCGTGCAGGCGATCGGCGATGCCGCGCGGCTGATCCGTTCCGGTGAGGCCGATGTGGCCATTGCCGGCGGCGCGGAAGCCTGCATCGACCGCGTCAGCCTCGGCGGCTTTGCGGCGGCGCGCGCGCTATCCAGCAATTTCGTTGACCATCCCGAGCGCGCCTCGCGCCCGTTCGACCGTGACCGCGACGGCTTTGTGATGGGCGAAGGTGCTGGCGTGCTGGTGATCGAGGAACTCGAACACGCGCTGGCGCGTGGTGCCCGGCCGATCGCGGAACTGATCGGCTACGGCACCACATCGGACGCGTTCCACATGACCGCCGGACGCGAGGATGGCGACGGCGCCAGGCGCGCGATGCAGATCGCGCTGGCGCAGGCCGGCATCGCGGCCGGCGACGTGCAGCACCTCAATGCGCACGCGACCTCGACGCCGGTCGGCGACCACGGCGAACTCGAAGCGATCAAGACCATCTTCGGCACCAAGGGCAGCGTGGCGATCAGCTCGACAAAATCCGCGACGGGCCATCTGCTCGGCGCCGCGGGTGGATTGGAAGCGATCTTCGCGATCCTGGCGCTGCGCGACCAGATCGCACCGGCGACGCTGAATCTGGAAAATCCAGATCCGGCCGGCGATGGTCTCGATTTCATCCGTGGCCATGCGCGCGCGATGACGATCGAGCACGTACTGTCGAACGGATTCGGTTTTGGCGGCGTCAATGCCAGCGTGGTGTTCAAAAAGATCTAGTCGTCGCATTCCGGGGCGAGAGCGGCGGTAGCCGCGAGCGAACCCGGAATGACGAGGTGGGACGTCGTCTACGGCCGCATCGCCAGCCTTGACGGTCCCGGCATCCGCAATGGTTCGGCCAATCGCGCGAATTCGCACAACAGCGAGCGCGTCTTCATCGGGTTGATGACTTCCTCGACCCAGAATTTTTCCGCCCACCGAAACGGCGAACGCAGTTTGTTGAGACGATCCTCGATCTCCTGTTGCTTGGCCTTCGGATCCTCCGCCGCTTCGATCTCGGCGCGGTAGGCGGCCTCGATGCCGCCTTCCAGCGGCAGCGATCCCCAATAGGCCGACGGCCACGCATAGCGCATCGACAACCGGTTGGCCGGCTGATGCACCACGCCGGCGACGCCAAAGGCGTTACGGATGATGATGGTGCACCACGGCACCGTGGTCTGGTTGACCGCTGCCATCACCCGCACGCCATGACGGATGGTCGCCGCCTTCTCGGCGTCAAGACCGATCATGAAGCCCGGGCAGTCCATCAGATAGACCACCGGCAGATGAAAGGTTTCGGCGAGGTCGACGAAGCGCACCACCTTCTGACAGGCATCCGCGGTCCATGAGCCGCCATGGTGAAACGGATCGCTGGCCAGCACCAGCACGGCTCGGCCCTCGAGCCGCGCGAAGCCCGTGATGATCGGTCGACCGAAATTCGCCGCCATCTCGAAGAACGAGCCACGATCAACCACCGCGTCGATGATCGGCCGCATCTTGTAGACCTGCTTGCGGTCGCGCGGCACCGCGTTGAGCAGACGGGCGTCGGCGCGCTCGGGATCATCGGTGCAGATTGTCGTTGGCGGCAGGCCGTATACCGAGGACGGCAGATACGACAGGAAGCGGCGCGCGCAAGCAAATGCCTCTTCTTCGGTCTCGACAGCGTGATCGACGCCGCCGGCGCGGGTCTGGATCTCGCTGCCGCCGAGCGCCTTCTTGTCCAGCGTCGCGCCGAACCGCGCCACCACCGGCGGCCCGGCGACGAACATCGCGGAGTTTTTGGTCATCACCGAATAATGCGAAGCCGCCAGCCGCGCGGCGCCGAGTCCCGCCACCGAACCGAGGCCGAGCCCGACCACCGGCACCTGCGCCATGTTGGCGATCGTATACCAGTACCACCGCGTGCCGCCGACGCCGCCCGGTAGATTGGCCGCGCCCTTGGTCTCGATGGTCTTCACCGAACCGCCGCCGCCGGAGCCTTCGATCACCCGGATAATCGGCAGGCGAAAATCATGCGCCATCTCCTCGGCCATCAGCGGCTTGGCCGAGATCGACGCGTCCGCCGAGCCGCCGCGCACGGTAAAGTCGTCGCCGACCACCACCACCGGACGGCCCTCAATCCGACCTCGGCCGAACACGCAATTCGCCGGCGTCAGATGAGTGAGTTCGCCGTCGGCATCATACTCGCCAACGCCGGACACCGCGCCGACTTCGTGAAAGCTTCCGGCGTCGATCAGTTTATCGATGCGCTCACGAACGGTGAGCCGGCCCTGGTCATGCTGTCGCTTGACCTTGTCAGCGCCGCCCATCTCCCGCGCGAATGCTTCGCGCCGGGAGAGGTCGTCGAGTTCCGGCTTCCAGGTCATTCACGTTCTCCGGGGGAAAAGTCTTGGGCGGCTTGGCCGCGGACAGCACGCCGGTCGGCGACGCGCTGGTCAGGCCGCTCTCGGCATTCTGCACCATCGCGCTGACGTCGCTGCCCAAACGGGCCAGCAACGGCGCGACCTCGTCGTGCAGGCGCTGCTCATCATACATCGCCGCCAGCAATCCGATGGTGACGACCACGAAGGTCTGGTACTGCGGCGACCAGATCGGCGCCGCGATGCCGGTGATGTGCGGGCTGAACATGCCGCCGGCGATGACATAGCCGTGCTCGCGCAGCGACTCCCGGTTGCGGACGATCCTGCCGCTCAGGATCTTCGCCTCCTCCGGCATTTCGCGCGACATATCGTTGATCAAGGCGTTGCCGACATCCTCGTCAAGCGCCGCGGTATAGGCATGGCCGGCCGCGGTGCTGCCCATCGCGATGCGGCTGCCGGTGGTGGAATGCAGGCCAAGCGCATGATCGGCGCGGGCATATTCCAGATAGACCATGTGGAAGCGATCGGGGATGGTGAAACCGATGGTGCCGGGAATCTGTTCGGCGACTTCCTGCAACCGCAGCCGGATCAGGTTGCGCACCTGCAGCCCGCGCATCATCGAGGCGCTCATCGCCACCGCGCTCGGTCCGATACGGTATTTCTGATCGCCGGGCAGATAGGCCAACTGGCCCATCCGGGTCAGCGTATGCGTCAGCCGCGACACGGTCGAGCGCGGCAGGCCGCAACGCTTGGAGATTTCGAGATTGCCGAGCCGGGCGTCGTGCCCCTCGAAGCAGCGGAGAATCTCGAAGGCGCGCGCCACCACCTGGATGACGTCGCCATCGCCAGCGAGATCGCTGGCGAGCATGCCCTGTTTGCTGAGTCGTTCGGAGCGTCGTCCCATGATGCGTTTCCCCTGGGGCAACGCATCCAGCGACTGATCAACCGATCACCCGTTGCGCGCCGCCATTCCATTCCATGTTGCGGAATTATATTCCGCTTGGTGATCACGCTACCCCACCCCCTCCGCCGTCACAACAGCAAGTCGAAGGCAACGCGTTATTCTTTCGCATCGGTGCGCGGCGAGACCGCCAGCTCCCTCCGCGCAAACAACTTCATTCCCGCGACGCTGGCGCGTCCGGGGTGTGCTGCATTCCCGCCCTCGATGAGAGGGCGCGCGGAACGCCGGGTGCCCGATGCACCCATGGCCTGTGCGCGAATGCCGTAGTCGGCAAGTAGTGATGCGCACAGCAACTTCCGGATTCACCGGTTACACCCGGCGTTCCGCACGCGATGAGTCTCCGGCTTGTTTCGTGCTCTTCCCGGCGGAACGATCGTCGCCCGAGGCCTCTAGGAGCAGCGCGCCGGAT
>JACMOT010000481.1 GCA_014377915.1 Tardiphaga sp. | reverse complement strand
GGATTCTCGTGGACGAATTTGTCCAGTCCGGCTCGCAGCATCTCGTCGGTCACATCATGATGGCTGACGCCAAGCAGCGTGGTCGCGTCGTCGAGCAGGCCGTCGCGGGCAAGGTTGACGATTGCCGGCACCAGCAGCCGCCGGGCGAGGTCGCCCATCGCGCCGAAGACGACGATCGTGGCGGCCAGCGCTTTTGGTGCCCCGATCACTCCGGCGTCTCCACATGCCCGCCGAACCCGAACCGCATGGCCGACAGGACCTGATCGGCGAAGCTGTGTTCTATCCGGCTGCGATACCGCGCGAACAGCGCCGCGGCGAGGAGGTTGGCCGGGACCGCCTCCTCCATGGCCGCAGCAATCGTCCAGTGCCCCTCCCCCGAATCCGCCACCCAGCCGGAGAAGCGGCTGAGCGTCCGGTCATGGGCAAGGGCTTCGGCGGTGAGGTCGAGCAGCCAGGAGGAGATCACGCTGCCGCGCCGCCAGACCTCGGCGATGTCGGTCAAGTTGAGGTCGAAGCGCTCCTCCTCGGGCAGCTTGTCCGATACCTTGCCCTTCAGGATGTCGAACCCCTCTGCGTAGGCTTGCATGAGCCCGTACTCGATGCCGTTGTGAACCATCTTGACGAAGTGCCCCGCACCGGCAGGCCCAGCATGAAGATAGCCCTGCTCGGCGCGCGGATCCTCGCCCTTTTGCTCCGAGCGGCCGCCTGTGCGGGGAATGCTGCCCAGGCCTGGCGCCAGCGTCGCGAAAATCGGGTCGAGTTGCTCCACGATCTGCCTGTCTCCGCCGATCATCATGCAATAGCCGCGCTCCAGTCCCCAGACACCACCGGACGTCCCGACATCGACGTAATGGAGGTTCACCGCTCTCAGCGACCGCGCGCGTTGGATGTCGTCCTTGTAGAAGCTGTTGCCGCCGTCGATGATGATGTCGCCGGGCTGTGCCAGGGCCGCGAGCTTCGCGATCACCTCCTCAGTCGTCGCGCCGGCCGGCAGCATGACCCAGAAGATGCGCGGGGCTTCGAGCATTGACGCGGTCTCCTCGAGAGAACCCGCGCCCGTCACCCCTTCGGCGGCGAGGCGGCTCACCGATGGCGCGTCGTGGTCATAGCCGACGACCTCGTGGCCGCCGCGCATCAGGCGGCGCGCGATGTTCGCGCCCATCCGGCCAAGTCCGATCATTGCGAGGCGCATGGAGGTTCCTTATGCAGCGCGATCAGCAGTATGGGGCGGCGCCCATAGCGGTCGGAAATCCAGCCCCGGACCGGAGCAAAAAGGAAGATGGCCAGCGTGTAGATGGCGGTCAGCAGGCCCGTTGAACGGCAGACCTGCGCCGGATCGGCATCAGCACCGAGCAGACGTTCGATGAAATACGGCAGCAGCGGCAACACGATGCCGAAACCCATCGAGACGGTGTACACCTCCAGCATCAGCACCACCATGGTGCCGCGCGGCAAGCCCTTCGGCGGAAGCTGGCCGCTCACGCTGCCACTGGCGCCGGCATCGCCGCCTTCTGGGGACTATCGGCGGCCGCGGCCTTGGGGCCGATGCCGGTCAGCTTCGTGCGCTTGAGCATCAGCGCATTGATCGCCACCAGCGCCGAACTGCCCGACATCGCAACCGCCGCGATGGTTGGGCTCAGCAGGAACGGATACAGCACACCGGCGGCGAGCGGGAACGCGACCACGTTGTAGCAGACGGCCCACCACAGGTTCTGGTGCATCTT
>JACMOT010000480.1 GCA_014377915.1 Tardiphaga sp. | reverse complement strand
TTTTCGGACATTCAAAGGATATGGGGACGAGGCGTGGCCGGCGAAACTGCCGTCGCCCGCTTTTCAAGTCAAATGGGCCGCCGAGTCAAGCGGCGGCGTGGCGATTATGTTTGTTAAATCAAGAGGTTAATTTTTGGCTGCAGCCGCGCACGGAGACGGCCGCTGAACTCCGCCGCTGCTTTTAGCTGCAAAGGCGGGCGGAGCTAGTCAAGCCCCCTGCGAGGATGCCGAAAGCCCGCGCCGCCGGCGCCACCACCAGGTCGCCAGCCCGGCGAGGGCGGCGACAAGGATCACCGCCGGAATCCAGATATGCTTGCCATAGCCGGAATGGTGCGGCGTGCCGCTATATTGGTGCAGCGCCGACACCGCCAGCACGCCGGGCAGCACATGGGCCGGCGCCCACAGGAACACCGCGAGGATGTTCACGGTGTAGAATTTCAACGGCTTCATGCCGAGCGCCCCGGCGGTGACCGGGACGAAGGCGCGGATCGGCGGCACGAAGCGGCCGAAAAACACCGCCAGCGTGCCGTAGCGGTGAAAAAACGCCTCGCTCTGCGCGACAATGCGGGGATATTTCGACAGCGGCCAGATTTCCAGGATGCGGCGCTGCTGCACATGGCCGACCCAGAACGCGGTGCCGTCGCCGAGCACGGCGCCGACGGCGGCCGACAGCAGCACCCAGGCCAGATCGAGCTCGCCCGACGGCACCAGCGCGCTCAGCGCCAGGATGATGGTCGAGCCGGGGATTACCGAACCGACCATCGGCACCGCTTCCAGCAGCGCCGCCAGAAACAGCGTGAGGTAGCCGAGCCAGGCATGGGCAGCGACGAAATGCGTCAGCGATTCAATCCAGGAACTCACCAAAAATCCGATCCGGCGCCCGCGCCCTTGGGTCAATCACGACCATATAGGGATGAAATCGCAAGTCGGGGGCCTGGATCCCTCGCACCCGCGACACATTTTGTGTCTTTCCGCCCTCGCCGATGCGCAGGGCAGCCTTCCAAAATCGCGTTGACACCCTATCTCAATGATCGTGTTGCGGAACTTTGATTGCTGCGCGGGCTTTGTGCGGCTGCATTGGTCTGCTACGTTCCATTCAGCACCCCACCCGCAGCCATTTTGAGACTGGTTTCGGCTTAACCGGGACCACGGAGGATTGATGACCGCCGCCATGACCAAAGCGCAAGAAATCTCCGGATCGCCGAGCGGCATTCCCGACATGAAAGTGTCGGTTCGTCAGGTGTTCGGGATCGACTCGGACCTTGAAGTGCCTGCTTTCTCGAACGGCGACCCGCACGTTCCGGACATCGATTCCGACTACCGTTTCGACCGCAACACCACGCTGGCCATTCTTGCCGGCTTCTCGCGCAACCGCCGCGTGATGGTGACCGGCTTTCACGGTACCGGCAAATCGACCCATATCGAGCAGGTGGCGGCGCGGCTGAACTGGCCCTGCGTGCGCGTCAATCTCGACAGCCATATCAGCCGCATCGACCTGGTCGGCAAGGATTCGATCGTGGTCCGCGACGGCAAGCAGGTCACGGAATTCCGCGACGGCATTCTGCCGTGGGCGCTGCAGAACAACATCGCCCTGGTGTTCGACGAATATGACGCCGGCCGTCCGGACGTGATGTTCGTGATCCAGCGCGTGCTGGAAGTCGCCGGCCGCCTGACGCTGCTCGACCAGAACAAGGTGATCAAGCCGCATCCGTCGTTCCGGCTGTTCTCGACCGCCAACACCATCGGCCTCGGCGACACCTCGGGCCTCTATCACGGCACCCAGCAGATCAACCAGGGCCAGATGGACCGCTGGTCGATCGTCACCACGCTGAACTATCTGGCGCATGACGAGGAAGTCGAGATCGTACTGGCCAAGGCCAAGCATTACCGCACCCCGGAAGGCCGCGACATCGTCAACAAGATGGTCCGTCTGGCCGACCTCACGCGCAATGCCTTTGCCAATGGCGACCTGTCGACGGTGATGAGCCCGCGCACGGTGATCACCTGGGCCGAGAATGCCGACATTTTCTCGGACATCGGCTTCGCCTTCCGCGTCACGTTCCTGAACAAGTGCGACGAACTGGAGCGCCCGCTGGTGGCGGAATTCTATCAGCGCTGCTTCAATGCGGAGCTGCCGGAAAGTTCGGTGAATGTCGCGCTGAGCTGAGGCGAACTGGTTTCTTACTTCCCTTCTCCCCTTTGGGAGAAGGTGCCTCCGCGAAGCGTAGGCGGATGAGGGGTAGTCGCCAAGCTCAGAGCCCGCGGACCCCTTACCCGTCTTGACCGCTTCGCGGTCGATCCATCCTCTCCCACAAGGGGAGCGGGAAGAAGGAGAGGCGCGATGAGCACGACGACAAAGTCAAAAGTGCCGTCTACGCCGGACGAAGGTCCGGTGGGATCAATCCGATATGCCGACGATTTCTATGGCTGGGTCGAGCAGCAGGTCGCGCTGCTGAGAGCCGGCAGGCTCACCGAAATCGACGCGAAAAATGTCGCTGAGGAGTTGTCCGACGGGGGGCGCACTGAGTACAGGGAGTTGGAAAGTGCACTGCGCGTTCTGATGCTCCATCTTCTAAAATGGGATTACCAACCGACGCATCGCTCGCGAAGCTGGGTCCGCTCCATCGAGGTACAGCGCCGGCGCGCGACGCGCGTACTCCATCAAAACCCAAGCCTGAAGCCGCGCGTACCCGAAGCCACCCGAGAAGCCTATGATGACGCAAGACGAGAAGCCGCGTTTGAAACGGGGCTTGCCAATAAGTTATTCCCAATGAACTGCCCTTATGATTGGCCTGCGATCACCACCCGCTTCGTAGAGTTAGATGATCAGCGATCGCCGGATGAAGATTAACATGTTGGAGCGTCGCGCGATCTCATGACCACAACCACCACCAACAAATTCCGCACCGGTGCCAAGGAAGCCCCGACCGAGCCGTTCAAGCGGGCGGTGACGTCGTGCCTGCGCGCCATCGCCCGATCGCCGGAGCTGGAGGTCACCTTCGCCGCCGAGCGGCCCGGCCTGTCGCCCGGCAAGGCGCGGCTGCCCGAACCCGCGCGAAAAATGAGCAAGCGCGACGCCGCGATCGTGCGCGGCCATGCCGACTCCATCGCGCTGAAGCTCGCCTGTCATGACCCGAAAGTGCATCGCAAGCTGATGCCCGGCAATCCGCAAGCGCGTGGTGTCTTTGAGGCGGTAGAGCAGGCCCGGGTCGAGGCGATCGGCTCGCGCCGCATGGCCGGCGTGGCCAAGAACCTGTCGGCGATGCTCGATGATCATTTCCACCGCGGCAAGTTCGACGAAATCACCGACCGCGCCGACGCGCCGCTGGCCGATGCGCTGGCGATGCTGGTGCGCGAGCGTCTCACCGGCCTCGCGCCGCCCAACGCGGCGAAGAAGATGGTCGACCTGTGGCGCCCGATCCTCGAGGACAAGATCGGCCACCGCCTCGACAAGCTCGACGGCCTCACCGAGAATCAGGCCAAGTTCGGCGACGCCGTGCATGATTTGCTGTCGGCGCTGGAATTGGGCGATGAGCGCAGCGCCGATTCCGAGGACGACGAGAACGATCAGGATGATGAGCGCCAGGGTGAGAATGACCAGGCCGGCGCCGAAGGCTCGCCGGAAAGCGATGCCGCCCAGGAGATGAGCGCTGACCAGGCGCAGCAGACCTCGGACGAGATGTCCGACCAGTCGATGGAATCCGCGCAGGCCTCCACCGCCGACACGTTCGACGACGGCGAGATGGGCGACGATGAAAGCCCGGGCGAGGCGACACGGCCGAATTCGCGCGGCGCCAACGAGCTGCGCGGTCCGGAATATCACGCCTTCGCGCCGAAATTCGACGAGGTGATCGCCGCCGAGGATCTCTGCGATCACGACGAGCTAGAGCGCCTGCGCAGCTATCTCGACAAGCAGCTCGCGCATCTGCAGGGTATCGTGGCGCGGCTGGCCAACCGCTTGCAGCGCAAGCTGATGGCGCAGCAGAACCGCGCCTGGGAGTTCGATCTCGAGGAAGGCATTCTGGATCCGGCGCGGCTGTCGCGCGTCGTCACCGACCCGCACCACCCGCTGTCCTTCATGCACGAGAAGGAAGCGACTTTCCGGGATACGGTGGTGACGCTGTTGCTCGACAATTCCGGCTCGATGCGCGGTCGCCCGATCACGGTGGCGGCGACCTGCGCCGACATTCTGGCGCGGACGCTGGAGCGCTGCGGCGTCAAGGTGGAAATTCTCGGCTTCACCACCCGGGCCTGGAAGGGCGGACAATCGCGCGAGGCGTGGC
>JACMOT010000479.1 GCA_014377915.1 Tardiphaga sp. | reverse complement strand
CGGAGGAGGCGCCGAGATGATATTTGACGTCGCCGGAGCCTTCGACCTCGTCGGGATTGGCGGAGCCGCCCTTGAACTCATGGAACAGCGCGCGGTGCGGCTTGCCCATCACCTGGGTCAGCACGTTGAGGCGGCCGCGATGCGGCATGCCGACCACGATATCGCGAACCCCGAGATTGCCGCCGCGCTTGATGATCTGCTCCAGCGCGGGGATCAGCGACTCGCCGCCGTCGAGACCGAAACGCTTGGTGCCCGTGAACTTGACGTCGCAGAATTTTTCGAAGCCGTCAGCCTCGACCAACTTCATCAGGATGGCGCGGCGGCCTTCGCGGGTGAAGCTGATTTCCTTGTCCGGTCCCTCGATACGCTCCTGGATCCAGGCCTTCTGCGCGCCATTGGAGATGTGCATGAATTCGACGCCGAGCGTCTGGCAATAGGTGCGCTGGCAGATCGCGACGATCTCGCGCAACGTGCCGTATTCAAGGCCGAGCACGTGGTCGAGGAAGATCCGGCGGTCGTAGTCGGCATCGACGAAGCCATAGGAGCGCGGGTCGAGCCCCTCATGGTCCTTCTGGCCCTCGATACCCAGCGGATCGAGATTGGCATGGAAGTGGCCGCGCATCCGATAGGCCCGGATCAGCATCAAGGCGCGCACCGAATCGCGGGTCGCCTGATTGACGTCGATGGGGGCCGCCGCGGTACCAGTCTTTTGCGCCTTGGCTGCCAGCTTGGCGCCGATCACCTTCTCGACCTGGGTCCAGTTGCCATCCAGCGCGGAGGTCAGTTCGTCGCTCGGCGTCAGCGGCCAGTTGGCGCGCTCCCAGGACGGGCCCTGGGCATTCTTCTGGACGTCGGCGGGCGCGTCCTTCAGGCTCTTGAAAAACTCCTGCCACTCGGGGTCGACCGAGGAGGGGTCCTGTTCGTAACGGGCATAGAGCCCGTCAATATAGGTGGCGTTGGCACCCTGCAAAAACGAAGAGAGGGCGAAAGCGGCATTCGCGTCCTGGCGAGACATGATTGCGTCCTGATTTTTGGCGTCGCGCTGAAAAATTGGCGAGAGCCGATCCGGTTGTCGGACCAGCCTGATAGGAGCGACCTTCTATCCTATTTAGTCTTAAGTTTCGCCCTCAAAAGCACAAAGAATTGAACTGGTCGTCAATTCTTTGTGGGGTGTTTTAATCGACCGGGCTGAGACTTTCCTTGGCCAGGGCGGCGGCATCGCCCTGCAATCCGCTGCGCCGGGTTCGTCGCAAGCGGGGGCCGCAAGCCTCATCTATCAAAGCGGCGGCGGCCTGTCCGGCCGCGTCGGCGACGGTGGGGTCGCGCGTCACCATCGCGGCGACGATGGCGCCATCCATCAGCAGGCCGATCTGGTGCGCGAGGTAGTCGGGTTTGCTGGCGCCGGCGGCGCGCGCCAGGCTGGCCACGTGGCCAAGGACGACGGATTTGTGCACCACGGTGATCGCCCGCAATCGGGTCTCGTCCTTGGGGTGTTCACCTACCGCATTGATGAAAACGCAGCCATAATAGCCTTCTTCGCCGAACCACTTCTTCAGTACCGGGAAGATCAAATCGAGCTTGTCACGCGGTGTGGCCGCGGTTTCGATGCCGGCGATGAACCAGCCTCGCCAGACTTTGCCCTCGGCCTCCAGTACGGCCTCGATCAACTCGCTCTTGGATCTGAAGATCTTGTAGAGGGTGGTTTTGGCAGTGCCGGCGGCGCTGACGATGGCGTCGATGCCGGTCGCATTGATACCGTTCTTGCAGAACAGCCGGGTCGCGGCATCCAGCAGCCGGTCACGCGGCGTCGAATGCGGAGCAGGGATCTCAGCGCTGTGCGGGATCGCATCGGGCATGTCCTGTCATATGTCATGGGTCGCGGAAGGCGCAAGCGGTCTTGCGCGGCTGACCAATATTCGAGCCGTATAGTCGTGCTTTGGCGCGTTTGGCGGCAACCTTCGACTTGCCCGAATTCGAGCCGTTCGCATAACGCGCTCAGAACATAAGGCTTTTGCCTCCGGCACGGCATGGCATGCTTCCTGCTAGACTACAGAACGTTCTGTATCCAACCTTCTGCAGGGAGAAACATCAATGACCGCTGTTGCCGCCAAAACGGTTCTGACCGGTTGCCTCGCGCCCATCGACAAAGGCGGCCTCGAACAGCTGATTGCCAACGGCAAGGCCAACCCGAACGTCATCAAGACGCTGAAGTGCAAGACGGTGGCCGAGGGCAAGTTCCGCCACGCCAATTACATCCGCAACCTGCCGCCCTACATCGTCGACGAGCCGCCGGCGCTGCTCGGCGATGACACGGCGCCCAATCCGTCGGAAGCCTCGCTGGCCGCGCTCGGCTCCTGCCTGGCGGTCGGTCTGCATGCCAATGCGGTGCACCGCGGCTGGACCGTCAACAAGCTCGAACTGCAGCTCGAGGGCGACCTCAACATCACCGCGGTGTGGGGCACCGGCGACGTCAGCGAGAAGCCGGTCGGCTTCACCGACGTCCGCATCAAGGTCGACATGGATTGCGAGGGCGTGCCGCAGGCGGAGATCGACGCGCTGATCGACCATGTCAAGAAATGGTCCCCGGTCGCCAATACCTTTACCCGCCCGGTCAATCTCGAAGTCACGGCGTAGGCGCACGACGGCCTATCGGCCGTCATTGCGAGGAGCCAACGGGTCCGGCTTCGCCGGCCTGATGACGAACTCCGCGACGCGGCAATCCAGAAGCGCAAGGCTCCAAAAGAGCTGGATTGCTTCGTCGCAATAGCTCCTCGCAATGACGGGGATGAGCCTGAGAATTACGCAGCCGACGCAATGCGGCGGCGCCTCTCTTCAAGCGACGGAGATGACATGACCGCGATGGCCGTGCTGCGAAAGCCCGAAGACGCTGCTGAAGAAATACAATCATTCGTCGACCGTATCGCGACGCTGTCGCGGGCCGAGCTGACGCCGATCGCGCAGGCGATCGACGAGGGCGAGATCTACCCGGACCAGACGCTGCGAAAACTCGGCGCCGCCGGTGCATGGTCCGCCCATGTCGATCTGCGCGACACCATCGACGGCATCTCGGCGATCGGTGAGACCTGCGGGTCCACCGCTTTCATGGCGTGGTGCCAGAACACGCTGGTCTGGTACATCCTGAATTCGGACAACGCCGCGCTGAAGGCGAAGTATCTCGCCGATGCCGCGAGCGGCAAACGGCTCGGCGGCACCGGCCTGTCCAATCCGATGAAAAGTTTTTTCGGCATCGAGAAGCTCAAGCTGAAGGGGCGCCGCACCGACGGCGGCTACATCGTGCGGGGCGCGTTGCCGTGGGTATCCAACCTCGGTCCCGACCATCTGTTCGGGACCATCTTCGAACTTGAGGACGGCTCCGGCGAAAAAATCATGTTCCTGGTCGATTGCGCCGATCCCCATGTCGCGCTGACGCCGTGCCAGCCGTTCCTGGCGATGGACGGCACCGGAACCTATGCGGTGCAATTGCGCGATGTCTTCATTGCCGACGATCAGGTGCTGGCGGCCCCGGCGATGCCCTTCGTCAAGACAATCCGTGCCGGTTTCATCCTGATGCAGATGGGAATGGGGCTCGGCCTGGTCCGCGACTGCGTCGCCATCATGGAAAGCGTGCAGCCCAGCCTTGGCCACGTCAATCGCTACCTGCCGCAGCAGCCCGCTGATTTCGCCGCCGTGCTGGCGGAGCTGGAGACCGAGACGATGCAACTGGCCGCCACGCCCTTTGATACCAGCAACGGCTACTGGCGCCGCGTCGTCGAGCTGCGGCTGCGCGCCGGCGATGCCGCGGTGGCCGCGGCCCATGCCGCGATGCTGCATTGTGGCGCGCGCGGCTACCTCAAATCGCACCGAGCCCAGCGCCGGCTCCGCGAATCCTACTTCGTGGCGATCGTTACCCCCGCTACCAAGCAACTCAGAAAAATGCTCGCAGACAATGCGCGCGAATTCCCGGGAGACCAAGGCTAGGCACTCGTCCTGACGACGCATGACAGACAAACCCCCGACAACCCCAGTGGAGGCTTTGCTAATGGCTGAAATCCTGATTTCCGCGGACGAACTCGTCCCGTTCATGAAGTCCGAACCCTGCGTGATCATCGACACGCGCAATCCCGATGCCTACGCCGCCGGCCACATCCCAGGCGCCGTCAATCTGCACGAGATCTTCACCTTCCTCGCCACCTCCACGCCCGAGGGAATGGAAGAGCTGAAGAAGAAATTCGCCGACGCGTTCGGCGGCGCCGGCCTGTCCGGCACCGAGACCGCGGTCATCTACGAGCAGTCGATGAATTCCGGTTTCGGCCAGTCCTGCCGTGGCTATTTCCTGCTGGAATTTCTCGGCTACCTGAAGATCAAGGTGCTGCATGGCGGCTACGATGCCTGGACCATGAAGGGCCTGCCGACCACCACCGACGTGCCGTCGCCGGTCGCGGCCTCGTTCAAGGCCAAGCCCGAAGCAGGCTCCATCCTGATCGACGCGGCCACCATGATGGCGGCGCTGGATAATCCCGGCATCGCGTTGCTGGACGTCCGCGACGTCGACGAATGGATCGGCGAAAGCTCCTCGCCCTACGGCAAGGATTTTTGCCCGCGCATGGGGCGAATTCCCGGCGCGGTGTGGATCGAGTGGTACCGCATGATGAAGCCGACGTCGGAAGGACCGCGCTTCAAGTCGAAGAACGAGATCCTGGCCGAATGCGCCACCGTTGGCATCGCGCCCAGCACTACCGTGTACCTGTACTGTTTCAAGGGCGCGCGGGCCTCAAACACGTTCTTGGCGCTGAAGAACGCCGGCGTGATGGACGTGCGGATGTATTTCGGCTCCTGGAACGAATGGAGCCGCGACACCAAGTACCCGATCGAGGAAGGCCTGCCGATCGTGGGCGAGAAGCAGATGCAGGCGGCGGAATAATACACTGTCGTTCCGGGGCGCG
>JACMOT010000478.1 GCA_014377915.1 Tardiphaga sp. | reverse complement strand
TGCGGCCACGCTCTCCCACCCAGCGAAGCCTCGCTTCGCGCGGGGGGAGAGGGAAAGAAACAGCGTACCTACTCCGTCACATCCGCCTTCAGCGCGTCGGGATGCGGCATCGAGATGATGTTGTAGCCGGAATCGACAAAATGGGTTTCGCCGGTGACGCCACCGGACAATTCCGACAGCAGGTACAGCGCGGTGCCGCCAAGTTCGTCGAGCGTGACGCCGCGGCCAAGCGGCGAGTGCTTCTGCTGGAACGCGAACATCGCGCGGGAATCGCCGATGCCGGAGCCGGCCAGCGTGCGCACCGGCCCTGCGGACAGCGAGTTGACGCGGATGCCCTGGCGGCCGAAATCGGCGGCGAGATAGCGCACCGAGGCTTCCAGCGCCGCCTTCGCCACGCCCATCACATTGTAGTTCGGCATCACCCGGGTCGAGCCGCCGAAGGTCAGCGTGATCATGGTGCCGCCCGCGGTCATCAGTTCAGCCGCGCGTTTTGCGACTTCGGTGAAGGAGAAGCAGGAGATCACCATGGTGCGCGAGAAATTCGTGCGCGTGGTGTCGGCGTAGCGGCCCTTGAGCTCGTTCTTGTCGGAGAAGCCGATCGCGTGCACCACGAAATCCAGCCCGCCCCATGTTTCCTTGATCGCCGCGAAGGTGGCATCGACGGAGGCGATGTCCTCGACGTCGCAGGGCAGGATCAGCTCGGCACCCAGCGATTCCGCCAGCGGCTTGACGCGCTTGCCGAGCGCATCGCCCTGATAGGTGAAAGCGAGCTTGGCGCCCTGCGCGTGCAGCGTCCGGGCGATTCCCCACGCGATCGAATGATCATTGGCGACGCCCATGATCAGGCCGCGCTTGCCCTGCATCAGATTTTGCATGTGAACTATAACTCCGCGACACGCGCTGTAGGCCGCCTCGCCCCGCTCGTGCGGGGAGAGGGTCGGGGTGAGGGGCTCTTGCCCGGAATATCAAACGATGAGGTGGGCCCGTGCCTCGCCCCTCACCCGACACGCCGCTGACGCGGCATGTCGACCTCTCCCAGCAAAGAGCAGGGAAAGGTAAGTACCTCACGCATCCATGCGCTTGAACACCAGCGTGGCGTTGGTGCCGCCGAAGCCGAACGAGTTCGACAGCACGGCGCCGAGCTTCACATTGTCGATGCGCTTGCGCACGATCGGCATGTCGGCGAACACCGGATCGAGCTCGGTGATGTTGCCGCTCTCGCAGATGAAGCCGTTCTGCATCATCAACAGCGAATAGATCGCCTCCTGCACGCCGGTGGCGCCGAGCGAATGGCCGGTCAGCGCCTTGGTCGCCGAGATCGGCGGGCAGGCGTCGCCGACGCCGAACACCTTGCGGATCGCCTGCATTTCCGGCGGATCGCCGGCCGGCGTCGAGGTGGCGTGCGGGTTGATGTAGTCGATCTTGATGCCGCCGGTGGTGGCCAGCGCCATCTTCATGCAGCGCTCCGCGCCCTCGCCGGAGGGGGCGACCATGTCGTAGCCGTCCGAGGTGGCGCCATAGCCGATGATCTCGCCATAGATTTTGGCGCCGCGCGCCTTGGCGTGCTCGTATTCTTCCAGAACCACGACGCCGGCGCCGCCGGCGATCACAAAACCGTCGCGGCTGACGTCATAGGGCCGCGAGGCGGTCGACGGGGTATCGTTGTATTTCGACGACATCGCGCCCATCGCGTCGAACAGCACCGACAGCGACCAGTCGAGTTCCTCGCAGCCGCCGGCGAACACGATGTCCTGCTTGCCCCACTGGATCATCTCATAGCCATTGCCGATGCAATGGTTGGAGGTGGCGCAGGCCGAGGAGATCGAATAGTTGACGCCCTTGATCTTGAACCAGGTGGCGAGCGTGGCGGAGGCGGTCGACGACATCGCCTTCGGCACCGCGAAAGGGCCGACGCGCTTAGGACCCTTGGTGCGGGTGATGTCGGCGGCTTCGACGATGGTGCGCGCGGAAGGCCCGCCCGACCCCATGATGATACCGGTACGCTCATTCGAGATATCGGATTCCTCGAGTCCGGAATCCAGGATCGCCTGATCCATCGCGACGTGGTTCCACGCCGCGCCCTCGCCGAGGAAGCGCATCGCGCGGCGATCGATCATTTCCGACGCATTCAGCGTCGGCGCACCCTGCACCTGCGAACGGAAACCGAGCTCCGCGTATTTGTCGGCGCGCGTGATGCCCGACTTCGCCTCATGGAGGCTCGCAAGCACTTCCTGAGTGTTGTTTCCGATAGATGAGACAATGCCCATCCCCGTGATGACAACCCGCCTCATGATCGTCTCGCCCTCTAATAAAGTTGTTATGATTGACGGCCGTCATCGACGCGCCGCCGTTCGATTCGTCCGGGTTAGGTTATTTTCCCGGCTGCAATGCGGCGGCGGGCTCCTGCTTGAACAGGCCGACCTTCAGGTCCTTGGCGCGATAGATAATCTCGCCATCGGCGGAAAGCGAGCCGTCGGCGATACCCAACCACAATTTTGAACGCATCACGCGCTTGACGTCGATGGTGTACACGACCTTCTTGATGTTCGGCAGCACCTGGCCGGAGAATTTCAATTCGCCGAGGCCCAGCGCGCGGCCGGGACCGATACCGCCGGACCAGCCCAAAAAGAATCCGACCATTTGCCACATGGCATCGAGGCCGAGGCAGCCCGGCATCACCGGATCGCCCTTGAAATGGCAGCCGAAGAACCAGAGGTCCGGATTGACGTCGAGTTCGGCGCGCATCAGGCCCTTGCCATATTCGCCGCCATGGTCGTTGATCTCGGTGATGCGGTCGAACATCAGCATCGGCGGCAGCGGCAATTGCGCATTGCCCGGGCCAAACAGCTCGCCGCGACCGCAGCTCAGCAGGTCCTCATAATCGTAGCTGCCGCGTTTGTCCTGAATCATGCCTGGCTTTCCACGTCGTCATCATCGTCTTGAGGTGGCCCGCCGGAGCGGTGGGAGCACCTGGAATCGTTCAAAATCAGGCCATCATTTCGCCTGTTCGGGCGGTCTTTATCACACGCGTGTGAGCCGGCAAAGCGGCGCGGTGCCCCGGTTTGCCGGGATTTCGCCGGCTCGGCGCCGGAAACGGGTCGCCGCCAGCTAACCGCTGGGAGCATGGCTCCCAGTTGCGAAAACCTTGCATCTAGGCCTGTAACTTTCTATACTTCTTTCTCGTTCAGTGTTTTCTGAGCAGGAACGGCAGGGTAACTGACGTGGATATGATCGATAGCGTTGCGCAGACGAATGATGATGCCGCCACCGTTGCGGCCATCGACCATGGCCGCCAGCCGGCGCTGACCGGCTGCCCATGGCATGACGTCAACGAGATGTTGCAATCGGTCGGCCTGCGTCCGACCCGCCAGCGCATGGCGCTGGGCTGGCTGCTGTTCGGCAAGGGCGCGCGCCATCTGACCGCGGAAATGCTCTACGAGGAAGCCACCCTCGCCAAGGTCCCGGTATCGCTCGCCACCGTCTACAATACGCTGAACCAGCTCACCGAATCCGGCCTGCTGCGCCAGGTCAGCGTCGACGGCACCAAGACCTATTTCGATACCAACGTGACCGCGCATCACCATTATTACCTCGAGAACAACCACGAGCTGGTCGACATTCCCGATCCGCACATGGTGCTGCAGAAGATGCCGGACGTGCCCGAGGGCTACGAGATCAGCCGCATCGACATGGTCGTGCGGCTACGCAAGAAGCGCTGATTGCGCTTGTCGCCCGGCGAACGCCGGGACCCCTCACCACCGCGATCTGTGATTTGAACGTAGCGCCCTCCGCAGTCATTGCGGGGAGCCAACGGCTCCGGCTTCGCCGGCCCGATGACAGGCTCTGCGACGCGGCAATCCACAAGGCCGCAAGCTCTGCGAGAGCTGGATTGCGTCGTTGCAACGGCTAAGGGGAAAGCCAGGTGGCTTTCCCTGACGTCGCAATGTCGGTCGAGGGCGCATTCAGCCCTTCTCAATCCACCTTCTCGTCGGCGTAGACGCCCCACAGCCGCTGCTGCTCGATCCAGCCATCGAAGCCGGCGCCGATGACGCGGCACCAGCCGTCCTTGCAGCGCTTCACCTGCGCCACCACACCGGCCTGCAGCCGCGCCGCCACCGGGCTCTTCGGATCGGCGCTGTCATAGATCGCGGCGAGATCGTCCTTGGTCTTCATCGTCACCACCGCGGTGCGGCGGCCAGACAATAGCGAGTGATAGACCCAGCCCTCGGCGCCCTCGGAATCGCGCACCCGGCGCCAGTTCTCATATTCGGCGGTGATCTCCACCGGCAACCCGCTCTTGGTGTAGACCCAGGCGACGTCATTGTCCTTGGTCGGGCCGGCGCGGACATTGACGTGGTCGGACTTCAGGCTGACATAGCGCGGCACCGGCAGGCCGGAGGCGCCAAGCTGCACGTCCTTGGACGTATCCCGGGCGGCCAACCCGGGCTGCACCGATGCCAGCATCGCAGCCGCGCACCATGCCACCTCCAACACACGCCTGAACGCCATCCACCCAACCCCGACTAATCTACTCACGCCACTTCACGCCGCTGCCGGGGTTCTTGTTTTGGCTTGGCCTTCTGCTAGAGAGGACCAAAGGCCAATGGCGCCAAAAAGCGTCGGGGAACCCGGGGAAACGGTGCGATCGCACGATCGCCGCAGTTTTGATCAACCGGGTTAATACGGGCTGAACAGTTTCGCTAAAGCGCAAGTGAGCAGGACATGTCAGTCAAGAAAAAACCTCTGGTTGTCGTCACCCGCCGGCTGCCGGATTCGATCGAGACGCGGATGCGCGAATTGTTCGACGCCCGCATCAATCTCGATGACGCGCCGCTGTCGCCGGAGCAACTCGCGGAAGCCGTGCGCACCGCCGACGTGCTGGTGCCGACCGTCACCGACGAGATCACCAGGGAACTGCTCGAACAGCCCGACTGCAAACTGCGGCTGATCGCCAATTTCGGCAATGGCGTCGACAATATCGACGTGATCGCGGCGCATGCCCGCGGCATCACCGTCACCAACACGCCGAAGGTGCTGACCGAAGACACCGCCGACATGACCATGGGGCTGATTCTGGCGGTGCCGCGGCGGCTGATCGAGGGCGCCGCGATCCTCACCGACGGCAAGGACTGGCCGGGCTGGTCGCCGACCTGGATGCTGGGCCGAAGGCTCGGCGGCAAGCGGCTCGGCATCATCGGCATGGGCCGCATCGGCCAGGCGGTGGCGCGCCGCGCCCGCGCCTTCGGGCTGCAGATCCACTACCACAACCGCAAGCCGGTCGCCCCGATCATCGCCGAGGAACTCGGCGCGACCTATTGGGACAGCCTCGACCAGATGCTGGCGCGGTTGGACATCATCTCGGTCATCTGCCCGCACACCCCGGCGACGTTCAATTTGCTGG
>JACMOT010000477.1 GCA_014377915.1 Tardiphaga sp. | reverse complement strand
TGCCATTCCGACGCGCGCGCCCGAACCAGGCGAACCGCCGCCTGGCCATCGGCGACAGCCTCTGGCGGCACTGCCAGATCGGCAGCCGTGATCTCGCCCGCCCCAAAGCGGCGCTGAAACTCCCCGACCAGCGCCTGATTTCCCGCGGGCTCGGGGGGGGGGGGTTCAAGCCGATACTTCAGGACGAAAGCGGCAATACCGCGGTCGGCAAGCCAACGCGCCACTGCCAATCCCTCGTTGGTCACAGACAATGTTCGGAAGGCACCGCCGGGCGCGATCACAACGGCCGCGCCATTGCCCATGCCCGGGGCAGGTAGGACGGGTGTCAATGTGGGAACCGATACGTTGCGTACCCAAGGCTCGCCCCGGGGCGAGCGCTCCCATATCTCTTGCTGGGGGCTCCGCGGTTGTTCCGCGTAAAGCGGGATGGAGCCCGCCTGGTCAGGGAGCGCCATTGCTGCCAGGAGTGAGGTCTGGCCCGGCGCGCGCGCCGGTGCTGTGGCTGCTGTTGCAGCGATGGGGGATGGCGGCAAAGGGGCTTGCATGACATTTTCTCCAGAGAGCGCTGGCAGGCGCATCGTTTCGGTAAGGCGATCGGTTACGGATAGGCGTCCGCGGCTTCGTTTGGCGGAAGCTCACAAAGGCGAGAGGTGCCGACAAATCTGAGGGCACCTCGGCCGCCCGTCCGGTCATCGGTAATTCGATGACCGGACTCAAATTCCCGGCAACGGTGCCGATTATTATGAAGCAGCAGCGAAGCTTCCCGAGCACCACCTCGCTGTGCAAACCTAGTGCATCGCCTGGAATGCGTTCCAGACCACCTTGAGATCATTGGAGACGCGCGGAAACGGATTCGGCTTCTTCTCGAGTCCAAGCAGCTTGAAAACGGCCGTCTGGGCGGTGCGGACGGAGTACTCCACCGTAAATACGACGTCGTCGGGCACTTCGACGAATTGACCGATCACACCGAAGTTGGTGGATCCCTCGGGCACCACGTGCGGCCGGTCTCCCGCCTTGCGGGCGAGAAACATGCTCGTGATGTGCGGCATCATGCAGGGTATGACGCGAGAAGCATTCCGAATTCGATCCAGATCCTCGTCCCATTTCAACTGGCGAATGGTTTCCTCAAGGATCTCGTCACCCGTGCACTGATACATCGGCTTCTTGACGTAGTCGCCGATCTTGTCGGTGTAGAGACCGTATCCCCACCAGACAAAAACATCGTCCGGCTGGTCGATATAGTGGGGCTGGGAGTAAAGGCTCAGGGTGATCAGCCAGCTCGAGTCCTTCAGCGTCACCATCCCGTTGCGGCCGGTCAAGTTGCCGGTGAATTTCTCCATCCGATCGAAGAAGTGAGGATCGCGGGTGGTCACGGTGAACGACTCCCAGTTCGCATGGTCGATGTTTCCGGAAAACACCGACGGACGACCCAGTCTTTCTCGCCCTTCGGCAATGGTCTCCCACAAAGCGAAGGCGCCGCTCGATTGAGTTCGCTTTACTTGCGGAGCCGTGGTGTTCGAGCCGAGCGATGAATCCGCGACCATCGACCCGATGGTCGCGATCACGATGTCCTGAGGTGCGACTTCAACTATGACATCCTGCCCGTCCCGGATCATCATGATCCGGCTGGCGGTGAAGACCTCGGGCACGATGCCCAGGTCGATATCGACGACGCGGGTTCTGGAAACGAACTGAACGCCCTGACTGACGAGCCAGTTCTTCAGGGGCCGGATGATCGTATCGTATTGATTGTAATTCGTACGAAAGATCCCGGCCTGGGTTGGCATCGACGGGAACATGTGCAGGAAACGCAGCATGTAGCGGCGCATTTCGATGGCGCTGTGCCACGGCTCGAAACCGAAGGTCGACTGCCAGATGTACCAGAAATTCGTCTCGAAGAAGTGTCCGGTGAAAACGTCGTTTATTCTCTTGTCGTTGTAGAAACTTTCCGGCGTGGAAGTCAGAGCGATCATGTCGAGGCGATCGCGCTCATTGAATCCAAGTTCGCGGAAATTCGTGATCTTTCCTTCACTGTCCACCAGCCTGGCCTTGTTGTTCCAGTGGAAGGCCTCGGCATATTCCAGGATATCCTGTTTGATCGACTTCTTCGGGTCGTCGATGGAAGGTATGAAAGACAGCAGGTCGAACATGCAAACGTAGTTGGGTTCGAACATGCGCTCGCCACGATTGACGTAGCCTTTTTCGGCCATGCTGATACCATCCAGACATCCGCCGAAGACTTCGCCTTCCTCGTAGATGTTGATATTCGGACCCAGCAGGCCTCCGTCCCGGATGAGGTAGGCCGCGGCGGCCATGGCCGCGATTCCGCCGCCTACCAAATGAGCCTTGCGTTGACGGGTCTCGGCAGTTTCGCGGTGGTTTCCAGGAATATTCATAGTCGTTCTCCATCGGGTTTGCAGGGAATGAAGGGGGCGGCCCGCTGCGAAACTTTCGCGTTGCAGTCGAATGCACGCCCGTCGCTCGATGAGGAGATACACCGTCGGTCACCCGGTGGTGGAGTAAGCTGAGCCCGCGCTAACAGTGAGATGCATGCTGCCCAGCGCTGCCGTTACTGATACAGCCCCAGGGCTGGCGCCACCTCGGTCAACGCCTATCCGGCATCAAGTGACCGGTGACGTGCCAGAACCACGGGCACCGACACGGAGCCAGGCCAGGATTCGCGGTAGAATTTATTCGGCGGCCGGTTCGCGGATAGCTTCACGCAGGTTGCAAGCTCAGGGCTGAGCCGCGGCGGGCTAACAGTTAGCGCGCCCCCGCTCACTGCATGGCCAGTTTGGTTGCGCTTATGGTGGTACGCGACAAGGTGGACGTACCAGAATTGTCCCCGGGAAATTCAGTTTCAGAAGTCGCGGTCCTCACATGACGGTTGGTCGCCCGGCCGGCTGCCCGCCGACTGGAAAGATCAGCGCGCGCGATGGACACCACTTACTTCTCTGCTCTGATCGCGCTCGCAGGCGCCACACTCGGTGGCCTCACGACAGTCGCGACCACATGGGTCACCCAGCATGTTCTGCTTCATCGGCAAACCTTTGAGAAGACCCGGGCGAGCCGTGAAAAGCTGTACGTGGCCTTCATGGAAGAGACGGCTCGCCTCTTCGCTGACGCCCTGGGTCACCAGCGGGACGACGTAAATGATTTGGTGCGGTTGTATGTCTTGGTCGCCCGTATGCGCCTGGTCGCGACGCCAAGCGTAATCGTAGCCGCAGAAACAGTCGTTCGTCGGGTCATCGACGCATATCAGGCCCCAAACCGCTCCTTGCACGAACTTCGGCTGTTCGCGGATGAGGGAGGAATGGATCCCTTACTGTCATTCAGCGAACTGTGTCGATACGAAATACAAAACCTTTGAGCGTTCTGAGATCCTGGACCGTCATCAAGCCGAAATCATCCCAAGGAATAAGTGGTAGACGGTCCGATGGCGACTAACTTTGTGGTCGTCAGAACCATGGAGTCTGCTAATCTGAAGCGACGGCTTTTTGTCCGCCGCCCTTTTTCACGATAAGGGTCTGGACGTCGTTCGCCACCGAAGCGGGGGCAAGGGGATAGTTTAGATGAACAAGCCGGTGTCCCGAGAAGAAGGAGCCAGCCCGAGGCCGAGCGGGCTTGGACCCGGCGATATATTGCTGCAGGTCGAGCGCCTCAAAAACAGCCAGCTCTTTTGTTCATCCGAGAAGCTGTCGCACCTCCTTGGTTTCATTGTGGAACAAACAATCAAAGATCACGCGCACTCTTTGAAGGAGAGTGTGATCGGAAACACGATATACTCTCGCAGCCCGCCTTATGATCCCCGTATAGATTCGACTGTCAGGGTAGAAGCGCGTCGCCTGCGCCGAAAATTGGAGGAATATTACGCTGGCGAGGGGTCTAACGACCCGATCAGGATCAGTCTGCCCACGGGAGGATACACGCCCACCTTTGCGCTCAGAGGCGCCGCGCCGTTCTTGAATACGGTGGAAACGAGCGCGTCCAACATATTCCGAGAAGGCCCGGGTGCCGCGGTCGCCGTGATGCCTTTCAGAGCTTTGTCGGGCGATCCCGATGATGAGCGGATCGCCGCCGACATCACGGAATTGGTACTCTTCTCGCTCGCCGATGAGCAGGGCTACCGCGTGATATCGCAGCGACTTGCGCTCTACCATTGGCAGGCTGGGACGCCACCGGACGTCCTTGCCACGGAATTGGGTGTCGTCGGTGTCCTTGAAGGAACCGTTCGGACCGACCGCGATATGATCCGGCTGTCCATCGAGCTTTCAAACGAGAATGGCTTCGTCGCATTCTCGGACCGGATCGAGGCTTCCACGACAGATAGAAATCAAGCGGTTCAGAGGATCGCTGCGACCATCGTCAGCCGCGTCAGATTCGACAGTTCCAAGATTCGCGCGATGCAGTTGAGCCCTGGCCCGAACGCGGTCGACTCGCACGCCAAAGTCTACCGGGCCCGTCAACTTCTCGATCGCCAAACACCCGCCGCCATCCAGGAAGCGCTTCGGCTGTTTTCGCAGGTCAGCCGCGAGGCGCCGGACTACGCCCGGGGATATTCCGGCATCGCAGACAGCCAGTGCGACCTTTTTCGACTTGGAGTACGTAGTCGTCTGGCCGCGCTGACGATTGCGAAGCCTGCCGCACTCAGGGCGCTGGAGATTGATCCGGAGTCGGCCGAGGCGCATGCCGCTCTCGCCACGGTTCACGCCTGGCTCGAGCGTGATCGCTCGGCGGCGGAGGCCATGTACAAAACTGCCATGAGGCTCGGCAATCATGCGAGGACATTTCGCGTGTTCGGCGTCTTTCTCACGCTTGGCGGCCGCCACAAGGATGCCGAAGCGGCGTTCCGGCAGGCGCGCGAGATCGAGCCACTGTCGATCCAGTTACAGATCGCAGAAGCGATAGTGAACTATCAGGCACGCCAGTTTCAGGCATTCCCTGGTCCCGAGCAGGGTTTAAGTCCCCCGTCCGAGGCGCTCTGCTACACCGCCTTGGGGCGGGTATTCGGTGGAGATCCGGAAGGTGCTCGCGCGTTGATCCCTGTGATCGAGCAAAGCCCCGCCCGGCAACCTGATTTGCTGTTTGCCGCCGCGGAGATTGCAGCCTGGCTCGGCGATACCACGCGCGCCCTCCGGATCGATGCCTCCGAACTAAGCAATACGAGTTTTTATGGCCGAGCTACGTTGTGGGCATCCTTGGGCGAGGAAGCTAAAGCAATCGCAGCCATAAAAGCCGCAATCGACGATCTGGAGTTGTCGACGGCGTGGCTGAAGACAGACATTCGATTTGATCGAATCAGAGCAAGCGCCGGCTTCAAGTCCGCCGTCGAAACGCTCGAAGCCAAGCTCGCATAATTTCGGTAAGGCGATCGATTACGGTTTGGCGTCCGCCGCTTCGTTTAGCAGAAGCTTACAATGGCGACAGGTGCCGACAAAATTGGGGGCCACCTCGGTCGCCCGTCGGGTCATCGGTAATTCCATGACCGGATTTAAATTCCCGGCAACGGTACCGATTTTATGGGGCAGCAGTGAAGGGTCCCGAGCGCCACCTCGCTGTCCAAACCTGGTGCATTGCCTGGAATGCGTTCCAGGTCACCTTGAGATCATTGGAGACGCCCTCCGCGCCGACGTCGTTGAGAATCTTCCAAAGTTCATTGACTGCGTTTATGATATCCGAAGGCTAAACTCAGCTCTCGGCTATATCAGCCCCGCACAAATTGAGAAGCAACACGCCCGGCGGAGAGTCAATCCAACGGCCTGAACCTGTGCGCCCCGAGGGGCTCACTCCAATCCAAAGCACCTGGCCAGGCCCCTCAAGGAGCGTTACGAAATGACTTCGATGCTTGAATACGACGTGAAGGCATGCGTCTTCGACGCTTACGGCACCTTGTTCGACTTCGCCGCCGCGACACGCGGCTGTCGAGACATGCTCGGCGCCGACCTCGACAAGCTGACCGTCCTCTGGCGCGACAAGCAACTCCAATACACCTGGTTGCGCACGATACAGGGACGACACGCGGACTTCTGGCAGGTGACGGGCGACGCCTTGGATTATGGCTTGGAGACGCTGAAGATCGATCAACCAAGCCTTCGCGATCGCCTCATGGACCTGTATCTCAAGCTCGAGGCCTTTCCGGAGGTGCCTGACGTCCTCCGGCGATTGAAGGCGGCCGGCCTCAAGACTGCGATCCTCTCGAACGGATCGCCCATGATGCTCGATGCGGCCGTTCGGAACGCAGACATCCACGAATTGCTTGACGCGGTGCTCTCGGTCGAGACGGTTGGCGTGTACAAGCCCGACCCCGCTGTCTACCAATACGCGGCCGACCGGCTCGGGATCCCGACCGAGCAGATTTGCTTTCTGTCTTCGAATTCGTGGGACGCCTACGCGGCGTCGGCGTTCGGAATGAGGGTCGTCTGGTGCAACCGGTACGGACAGCGACCGGAGCGCCTTCCGGGCAGACCGGACCGGGAAATCCAGACGCTCGCAGATCTTCCGGAACTACTCGGGGCGGCTCCGGTCCGCTGAAAATTCGTCTGTTTGGCTCCGGCTGCGACGTAACTTCGAGGCGGGTCGCAGCGAACTGAAGATCGAGCCTCTGTGTCCGCCGGGTGCCTTCGAGGGCGTCGGGCGAATGCAGTTTCGCTCGTTTGGTCACATCGAAAGGCAACGATATCCAATGTGCAAAACGCTCGAACGACGTCTCATCCTCTCGGCTGCGGCGGTCGGACTGATTTTCGCTTCCATCGCAGGCGTCTTCGCGGCCTCGCCGCTGAAGCTTGAGTTCGTCACTCACGCCGCCTTCTTCTCCGCTGAGACGAAACAGCCCAAGGCGCTCGATCCACAAGTCTTCGTTGAGGATTCCGCCGCTCCGGAGGCCACCGGTCCGCAGGGCATCACGCACGTCGCCGGCGTTCGACCGCCGTTCATCGACCAGGATGCCAAGACCTCAAAGCTGTTCAGCGCCGAGCACAAGCCGCTGGGCTTCGATCTCCAGGCATGGTTGGCCGCCACCGGAACCGTTTCCGTCACGGAGAAGGACGGTAAGGTGACGCTCGAGGCGACGTTCAAGAACTTACAGCCGAACAAGAGCTACAGCCTCTTCGAGAACCATTTCGACACGAAACCGATCAGTTTCACGCCGCTGGACGGCGCCGGGAAGACGAACAGCTTCACCGCGAAGGCCGACGGCACTGCCCGCGTCGCCGTGACGCTGCCGAGCGTGCCGACCCACGACAACGCCGTCCTCGTCATTTACAACAGCGGCGGCCAGCCACAGGGAATGGAGCGCGGCAGCATCGGCGTGGACGCCCATCACCAGATTATTGCGCGGCCACAGTGATCTCAAAGTATCTCGCTTGGGGAGCGGCCGGGGCTCCCCTCGCGGTCCGGCACGCCAGTTCAGGCATTCCCTGTTCCCGAGCAGGGTTTCAGTTCCCAGTCGGAGGCGTTCTGCTAGACTGCTTTGGGGCGGGTATTCGGAGGGAGATCCAGAAGGTGTTCGCGCATTGATCCCTGCGATCGAGCAAAGCCCCGCGCGGCAACCTGATTTACTGTTTGCCGCCGCGGAGATTGCAGCCTGGCTCGGCGATACCGCGCGCGCCCTCCGGATCGATGCCTCCGAACTTAGCAATGCGAGTTTTTATGGCCAAGCTACGTTGTGGGCATCCTTGGGCGAGGGTGCCAAATCAATCGCAGTCATAGAAGTCGCAATCGAAGATCCGGAGTTGTCGACCGCATGGCTGAAGACAGGCATTCGATCTGATCGAATCAGAGCAAGCGCCGGCTTCAACTCTGCCGTCGAAACGCTCGAATTGAACCTCGCATGGTTTCGGGATGAAGGCTTTTCAGGGGTCCTCTCAGGTGATGGATGTTGATCTACTGCTCCCACACGGGCTGGATAATGAAAGAGGCGCGATTACAAATCCGGCGCCGCCGCAGTAGTCCGGTGCTCCAGCCGATCCTAATTTCCGTGCAGCAGCCGTGTTCAACTCTCGATGAATCCCAGCAAACCCTCGGCTGACGCCTTGATTTACATCAAGTTTTTGCCGCGGGCGGTGCCGTATTTGTCAATTGCGCGGCCGGTTTAGACATGGTGTAACGCGACCTGTGGCAGCCGCCGATCGCAGCGGCGCCGGCACCGGAACCCGTGGATGACCCTTTGGTTTGTGTTCGCGCTGATGACCGCCGCGGCGATCTTCGCCGTGCTGTGGCCGCTCGGCCGGCCCCGCTCCAGTGGCGGCGGCACCGAGGCGGCGGTGTACAAGGACCAGCTTGCCGAAATCGGCCGTGATGCCGCGGCGGGGTTGATCGGGCCCCCGGAAGCGGAGGCCGCGCGGGTCGAAATCAGCCGCCGCCTGCTGGCCGCGGTCGATGCCGAAAGCGGGATCACCGCGCGCGTCAGCCCGAGGGTTCGGCGCGCGGTGGCGGTGCTGGCGCTGGTTGGGCTGCCGGCGATCGCGATCCTCATCTATCTGCCGCTGGGCTCGCCGCGGATGGCGGATTTCCCGCTGGCGCAACGCAATTTGACGCCGAGCGCGGCCCAGCCGTTCGACAATCTGGTGGCGCAGGTCCAGGCGCATCTGGAGAAGAACCCGACCGACGGCCGCGGCTGGAGCGTGCTGGCGCCGGTGCTGGGACGGCTCGGCCGCTATGACGAGGCGGTCACCGCGTTCCGCAACGCCATCATTTATAATGGCGACAATGCCGCGCGCCGCGCCGATCTGGGCGAGGCGCTGGCCGCCGCCGCCAATGGCGTCGTCACCGCCGACGCCAAGACCGAATTCGAACGCGCGGTGGCGCTGGATGTCGACGAGGTCAAGGCGCGCTATTTCCTCGGCCTTGCTGCGGAACAGGACGGCCGCGGCCCCGACGCCGGCGCGATCTGGCGCGCGATGCTGGCGAAGGCGCCGGCCGATGCGCCGTGGCGCCCGACCGTGCAGGCGGCCCTGGCGCGGGTCGGCGGCGCATTGCCGGGCCTGCCGGCGCTGTCCGACGACACCCTCGCTTCGGTGCAGGGCATGAATGCCGAGGACCGCTCCGCCATGGTGCGCGGCATGGTCGACCGGCTGGCGACGCGGCTGAAGCAGGACGGCCATGACGTCGAGGGATGGTTGCGGCTGGTTCGTGCCTATATGGTGCTCGGCGACCGCGACAGCGCGAAAAGCGCGCTGATCGAGGCGCGGCAGGCGGTCGGCGGCGAAGCCGGAAAACTCGAGCAGCTGAATGACGGCCTGAAGAATTTCGGGCTTGATGGATAGGATTTCATGACGCGCAAGCAGCGGCGATTGACGATGATCGGAGGCGCGCTGGTGGTGCTGGCGATCGCGGCTGGCCTGGTGCTGAACGCGCTGCGCGATTCGATCGTGTTCTTCTCGACCCCGACCATGGCGGCGGAAAAGCATGTGCCGGTCGGCAAGCGGTTCCGGCTCGGCGGCATGGTGGAGCAGGGCTCGCTGGTGCGCGGCGACAATCTCGCGGTGAGCTTCACGGTGTCCGACGGTGGCGCCGCCTTGCCGGTCACCTACAAGGGCATCCTGCCGGATCTGTTTCGCGAAGGGCAGGGCGTCGTTGCCGAGGGCGCGCTCGACGCCGGCGGCGTGTTCAAGGCCGACACCGGGCTGGCCAAGCATGACGGGAACTACATGCCGAAGGATGTCGCCGACGCG